>CAYLNM010000049.1:0-25528 GCA_964385045.1 uncultured Isosphaeraceae bacterium | reverse complement strand
ATCTCCGAGCCCGCGCACCTCGCGAGCCTGATCGACCTCATCGACCGCCAGCAGTGGGTGACGCTCGACGCGGACGTCAAGGGCGACATCTACGAGGGCCTGCTGGAGCGGAACGCGCAGGACACCAAGAGCGGCGCGGGCCAGTACTTCACGCCGCGCCCGCTCATCAAGGCGATGGTCGAGTGCATTCGACCCGAGCCCGGCCGGACGATCTGCGATCCCGCGTGCGGCACGGGCGGCTTCTTCCTCGCGGCCTACGACTTCCTTACCGATCCGGAGCACTACCAGCTCGACCGCAGGCAGAAGGAGGCCCTGAAGTCGGGCACGTTCTTCGGCAACGAGTTCGTCGCGTCCACCCGCCGGCTCTGCCTGATGAACATGTACCTGCACAACATCGGCGAGATCGGCGGTGACGTGACCGTGGCCGCAGGCGACTCGCTGGCCGGCGACCCGGGCGAGCGGTACGACTACGTGCTCACCAACCCGCCCTTCGGCAAGAAGAGCTCGATCACGGTCACGAACGAGAAGGGCGAGCAGGAGAAGCAGAGCCTGACGTACAACCGCCAGGACTTCTGGGCGACGACGAGCAACAAGCAGCTCAACTTCGTCCAGCACATCCGCACGATCCTCAAGGCGGACGGCCGGGCGGCGGTCGTGGTGCCGGACAACGTGCTCTTCGAGGGCGGCGCCGGCGAGACGGTGCGGAAGAAGCTGCTCGAGACCACCGACCTGCACACCATCCTGCGGCTTCCGACGGGCATCTTCTACGCCCAGGGCGTGAAGGCGAACGTGATCTTCTTCGACAACAAGCCCGCGTCGAAGGAGCCGTGGACGAAGGAGATCTGGTACTACGACCTGCGGACCAACAAGCACTTCACGCTCAAGGCCAACCCGCTCTCGTACGAGGACCTCGAGGACTTCGTCGCGTGCCATCGCCCCGGCGAGCGCCACAAGCGGGTCGAGACCTGGAGCGAGGACGATCCGGAAGGTCGTTGGCGGCGGTACACGTACGAAGAGATCGTCGCCCGCGACAAGACCAGCCTCGATCTGTTCTGGCTCAAGGACACGTCGCTCGGCGACCTCGACAACCTGCCCGAGCCCGACGAGCTCGCGGAGGAGATCGCGGAGAACCTCGAGGCCGCGCTCGTGAGCTTCCGGGAGATCGCCGCCGGGCTGGAGAACGCCTGAGCGGATGCGGGGCGGGGCCGAGGCGTCATGGACATCGCATGTCAGGGCGCCGATGACCAGGTCCTCGTCGCGTCGCACGCGCCTCCGCTCACCCTCGAACGCGTCACCCGCGCCGCGGCGGCCGGATCCCGTCCCGGCGCATCGCCTCCGCCGAGGCCGGCCCGACGCGCGATCCGGCCGGCTGGCGGTACCACCCCGGATCGGCGTTGCGCTCGAGGTCCTCGTCCGAGATCTCGTCGCGGACCTTCAGGACGTTGGCCATGCCGCCGAGCGAGATGCGGTGACCGTCCCACTGGCCCTCGCCGCGGAGCATCGGCACGCTGTTGGGCGGCAGGGGCATCCCGGTCGCGGTCATGTCCCGCATCCCGGTGCGGCCCATCGTCATGTAGCCCGGCAGCATGGTGCGGGCCCGCTCGTCGAATCCCTCCGCATCGACGCCGATCATGTTCGGGAAGTCGTGGCCCATCTGGTTCATGATGTGATGGGTCATGTGGCAGTGGAACGCCCAGTCGCCCGGCTGGTCCGCGACGAGCTCGATGTCGCGGGTCTGCCCGACGCCCACCAGCACCGTCACCCGTCGCCGCTGCTGCTCCGGCGGCAGGGCGTGGCCGTCCACCGCGGTCTCGAGGAACTCGTACCCGTGCAGGTGGATGGGGTGATGGTCCATCGCCGAGAGGTTGCCGAAGCGGATCCGGATGCGCTGGTTCGTCCTCGCGAGAAGCGGCTCGGTGTCGGGGAAGACCCGGCCGTTCATGGTGAGGACGTTGAAGTCGGTCATCTCGAAGGGATCGGGGCGCTCGGCCCCGGCGTCGATCCGCCACTCGTGCAGCATGATCGCGAAGTCGCGGTCCACCGGCTCCCGCACCGGCGTGCGCGGGTGCACCACGAACATGCCGGTGAGGCCCATGCCCTCCTGGGTCATGGTGTCGTGGTGGCTGTGGTACATGAACGTGCCGTGCTGGAGGATCCGGAACTCGTACATCCAGGTCTCGCCCGGCGGGATGGGCGGCTGCGTGAGGCCGCTCACGCCGTCCATGCCGTGGGGCAGGACGAAGCCGTGCCAGTGGACGGTGGTCGGCGCCGGGAGCTCGTTGGTGACGTAGAACCGGACGAGATCGCCCTCGACCGCCTCGACGAGGGGACCGTTGACCTGGCCGTCGTAGCCCCAGCACCGTGCCTCGAGCCCCTCGGCGAACGCGTGCCGGAACTCCGAGGCGACGAGGTGGAAGACCTTCCGTCCGTCGACCACCCGCCACGGCGCCTTCCGCATGTTCGGCGCGATCACGGGCACGTAGTCCTCGTGCGGCCGCCCGGGCGGCAGGCTCGTGCCGGCGAGCCGGCGCCGCCGCTCGAGGTGCTCCGTGGGAAGCTCGAGGCCGTCCGGGGCGCCCCGGGCGCCCGGGCCGTCCGTCCCGCCCGCCGGCTGTCGGCCGGCCCCGCCGAGGGCGCTCGAGGCGGCCGCCCCGGCCCCGGCGATCGCCCCGGCCTTGATCATCGCGCGACGCGTCAGCATCAGTGTCCTCCTCCTCCGCCGCCGCCCGGCGACGGCATGCCGGGTCCACCCCCGCCGCCGCCCGCCATCCCGCCGGCCTGCAGGCCGAAGCCGCCGCGCGGCATGCGGCCCATCAGGATCGACTCCAGCTCGATCCGCGCCCGCCAGTGCTCGCCGAGCACCTGCACGGCGGCGCGGCCGGCGGCGAGCTCGGCCCGCTTGGCGTCCAGCAGCCGGAAGACGCCGACCTGCATGGCGTTGAACTGCTCCTGGGTCCGCCGCGTGGTCTCGGCCCGCAGCGGCAGGACCGACTCGACCATGTGGGTCGCCCGGGCCCCGGCGCCGGTGGCCTCGGTGTATCGCGCCCGGGCGAGGTGCCGCACCCGCTGGGCCCGCGCCACGTGCTCGTGCAGGGCGCGGCGAAGCCGGGCGGCATCCTCGGCGGACACCGCCTGCCCGCGATCGAAGACGGGGATGGAGAGTGCCGCGATCGGCCCGCCCACCCAGGTCCCGTCGTCCTCCCGCTCGGCGATGCCGCCCGCGGCCAGCTCGGGAAGCGTCGCCTCGATGCGGCGGATGCCCGCGGCCCGGCCGAGGGCGAGGATCTCGGCGTGGCCGGCGGCGAGGTCGACGCTGCGGGCCACCGCCTCGGACTCGACGCGGGCGGCGGGGATCTCGATCGGCGGCGGCTGGGGCAGGCGGACGGGCACCTCCCAGTCGAGCGCGCGCTCGCCCGTGAGCCCCATCAGGAAGGCGAGCTCGCCGCGGAGGATCTCGACGCGGGTCTCGGCCGCCGCGAGGTCGATGCGAGCCTCCTCGTGGAACGCCCGCTGCAGCGCGACCACGCCCGGCGGCACGTTGCCCGCCTCGCGCAGGCGCTCGGCCATCAACGCGGACAGGTACGTCGCGTCGGTGGCGTGGTGGAGCAGGTCCACGAGCTGCCGCTGGGCCTGGAGGCGCCGGTAGGTGAGGCGCGTCTCGGCCGCCAGGTCGAGGATCGTGCCCACCAGCTCCCGCTGCACCCGCTCGATGCGGGCCTCGGCCACCTGCCGCCGCGACGGCATGAGGAGCAGGTCGAGCAGCTCCTGCACGATCGAGAGCTCGACGATCTCGCCGCCGCCCTCGATGAAGCGAAGCTCGGCGTCGAGCATGGGATTGGAGGGCAGGGTGGCGGCGACGAGCTCCGCCCGCGCGATGCCGAGCTGCTCGAGACGGGCCCGCAGGGTCGGGTTGCCGAGCAGGGCGATCGCCAGCGCCTCGTCGGCGTCGAGGATGCCGTCCTCGAGGGCGGCCCGGACGCGGTCCTCGGCGAGCCGCGCCGCCTCCTCGGGATCCAGCGTCACCGGCTGCCCGGTGCGTGCGGAGGCGTCCGACGCGACCGGCTCCGCGAGGTCCTCGATCGCCGGCGTGGAGCAGCCGGCGATCGCCACGCCCGCGGCGAGCAGGCCGGCGGCGATCGGCCCCCCGCGGCGTCGCGGGCGTTCGTCACGACCGGGCATGGGCGTCGTCCTCCGGGTCCGGCGTACCGCCGCGATCCGCGCCCGGGTCGCCGGGGTGGCTCGCGTCCTCGTGACCCCCGTCGCCGCGGTCGCCATCGCGGCGCCCGTGGCCGCGCCCCTCGCGCTCCGGCATGTCCATGCCGCCGTCGCGGTCGCCGCTCGGCGCCGCGGCCGGGCTCGGCGGGCGATGGTCGGCGGGCGAACGGGTGGCCGGCGGCGGCATCAGGCTCGCGTCCAGCCGGGCCGGATGGCCCGGGGGCGGGTCCCAGCGGAAGTCGCTGGTGCACCCGACGGCGGCGATCGCGACGAGGCAGCCGAGGACGGCGCGGCAGGGGGGCGTGCGCGGGGGTCGCATGCGGGCACGCTCGGCGCATCCGCTGTCGCCGGCATGAGCGCGGGGTGAAAGGGGGGTCAGGCGCGGCGGCGGCCGTGGGCGGACGGTCGTCCGGCCGCGACCCGACCGACGCCGCGGCGACGGGCCCCGTGGGGCTCAGCCCTCCGCCTGCTCCACGATCCGCCGCGCCTCCGCGACCACCTGCTCCCGCAGCTCGTCCGGCTTCACCACCGTGCACTGCGCCCCGAGGCCGAGCACCCACCACTTGATCTCGTCGAGCCCGGCCACCGTGCAGCGGAACGTCACGCTGCCGTCCTCGTGGTAGTCGAGCTCCTGGGTGCGGTGCCACTCGGTGTCGGAGAAGGTCTCGGCGAAGCCGGGGCCGATGCGGAGCTCGACCTCGTGCTCGGTCTCGCCGCGGATCATGCCCCAGGCATTGCCGAGGTGCTCCTCGACCGAGAAGTCGGCCGGGATCTCGTAGGGCCGCTCGGTGAGCTTGGCGTTCACGAACCGGCTGAGCTTGAGCGTCCGCAGGGCGTCGCGGTCGCTGCGCTCCCCGATCGCGTACCACGCCCGCACGTGGAACAGCAGGGCGTAGGGCTCGAAGTCGAACGCCTCGTCGCCGCCGTGGCCGTGGGCGGCCTCGTAGCGGCAGACGAGAGCGCGGCGACGGCTGATCGCGCGGCGGATGGTGTCGTAGATGTCGTCGTAGCCCTCGCCGGGGTTGGTGCCCGGGGTGCGGAGCATCATCGACGCGGACACCTCCCGCATCTCGTCGCGCATCTCCTCGGGCAGCGTGGCCGCGATCTTGTCGAGGGCGCTGACCGCGGGCTGCGTGAAGGCGATCGCGTCCTGCTCGGCGACCATGGTGCAGAGGGCGGCGAGGGCCAGGGCCTCGTCGGTGGTGAGGGCGACCGGGGCCATGAAGGTGCCGTGCCGCGGCCGGTAGCCGTTCCACTCGCGGTCGAACTCGAGCGGGATCCCGGCCCGCTCGAGGTCCTTGAGGTAGCGGTGCACCGACCGCTCGCCCACCCCGAGCTCGTCGGCGAGCGTCTTCGGCGTGTGCGGCCGGCCCGACTGGACCAGCGCGAGCAGCTGCATGAGGCGGACGAGCTTGGGGTCGTCCTTCTTCGGCGGGGCGGTGGGGGCGGTGGGGGTGGCCCCATCCGCGGCCGGCGCTCCGGCTGCGTCGTCTGCGTCGGGGGTGGCGTCGGCCGGGCCGGCCTGGGGATCGGGCATCGCGGAGACCTCTGAGGCGATCAGGTGGCCCCGGAGAACGCATCCTAAGCGGTGCCGACGCCGCTGCCTCCACGATGGTGCTGATCGACATCGCCGGCGGACGAGTTCGCGGCGAACGCAATTCGAGACGAGGCAGCCGATGCTCCGGTCAGCACTGACACCGTGGTGTCATCCGCGACGGTGACACCGCGACGAAGGCGCGTGGACGGTGCCGAAGAGCGAGCCCGAGCCGGGCGAGGATCCGCTCGACGCCGCGCGGCCCCGCGCAGCGGGAATTCCGCGACGAGACGGGGCTGCATGTCCAGCGACAACGACTCTTACCCACCGGCGACAATGAGAATTGCCGACCGATGATGCTCCGCAAGTGCGGGGGTCCGGTCGGCTTCCGCCGGCAGCCGGTCGGCCGCGGGCGCCCCGCTCAGGACGTCGTCTCCAGCCGGGCCGCGAGGGCGTCGGGCGTCAGCGCCTTCGTGCCGACCACCGTGGGATCCGACCGCACGGCCACCACGTCGTACCAGCCCCGCATCTCCTGCGGCCGCGCGAGCGGCTGCAGGCGCGTCCGCACGAGCGACGGCCGGATGCCGAGACAGGTGAACCCGCCGGCGGCGGCCATCTCCCAGTACCGCTCCGGCTCCGGACGCCGGTGCGTCTCGAACAGCACGAACCGAGCGCCGGGCGCGGCAAACAGGGCGGGCAACACCCGGTCCTCGGCCCCCTCGATGTCGACCTTCGCGCCGAAGGCCCGGTCGCCCGCGGTCCGCGCCACGAACCCCGCCGCCGCGCGCACCGGCACCGTCACGGTCCGCCCCCGTCCCTCCTCGCCTTCGGCCAGCACGTGGGCCGCGCCGGTGTGGCGCTCGGGCACCTCGAGCCGCAGGTCGCCGTCCTCGTCCCACAGCCCGCACTCGTGCACCTCGAGGTGACCGAAGCCCGCGCCCGCGGCCGCCTCGCGGATTCCCGCCGCGAGGGCCGGCTGCGGTTCCACCTCGTGCACCCGCCCCTCCGGCCCGACCCGATCGGCACACTGCAGGCCGATCGACCCGAGGTTCGCGCCGATGTCCAGGAAGACATCGCCCGGGCGAAGCAGCGCCCGGCAGGTGCGGACGATCCGCGGATCCGCCGTGCCGAAGAAGTAGATCATCCGGCCGTTGTAGTCGTTCAGCCGGACCGGCAGCCGCACGCCGTTGCGCAGGGTGGCCCGGACGGGATCGGGCCATGCCGCCATGCCGGAACGCCGGGCAGCATGCATCGAGATGCGGCCGAGGCGGAAGGTGATCGGGAGGCGCCGCAGGGCCCCGGCCAGCAGGCGGGCCCGGACGGTCGGCGTCGTCGTGCGGGTCTCGGTGATCATCGGAGCATCCGGTTCCCACGTCGCCGCAGGGCCTCCACGCCGTCGGGGTGCCGGAAGCGGAACACGTCCCCCTCCGACCTGTCCAGCGGCTGCGGATCGTCGGTCGCCGCGGCGAGCTCGCGCAGGACGCGGGCATGGAGGCGGCCGCGCTCGCGATTCGTCACGATGATGAGCCGGTCGAGGCGGTCCCGCTCGCGGATCGGCACCACGAGCGTGCCCAGCACCGCCCCCGCGTCCAACGTGGGCACCATCTCGTGCACGATCATGTGGTCCTCGCCGCCGCCGGCCTGCTGAAACATCGGCATCATATGGATTCCAGGTGAGCACCGATCGCTGTTCGACGCTTGTCCGGATGCGCTTCGTTCGAGGCTGCCGGACGCTTCTCCTGCTCCACGCACCGAGAAGCAGGCGTGGACGTCACCACGCGAGAACCCGGCGATCACCCACGACTCGCCGAGCTGACTCCGACGCGAGCGGGATGCTCTGCCGTCAGACTGCTCCCGAGCGGCCGGGCGATTCCCTCGGTGCGTGCGCGGCGGCCCGCGGCGGGACGACGGCGTCTGCACGCTCCGAGGCACGGACGTCCAGCGGATCCCACGTGAGAAGTCCGGCGTCGAGCACTCGCTCAACGGCCCCCGCGGGCCGCGCCATCGGCTGGGCTTCGAGCGTCTCTCGCCGCGTTCGACGCACAGGAAGACCGACGTCCCCGCCTGCACGCGGCTCGAGGACGACGCCCCCTTCTCATGGATGTCGCCCGACGGGAGAAGCCGGGTGCACGTATCCGGATCGGGTCTCGGGACGAGCTCCGGGCCGAGCAGCAGGGCACGCTGACGAGGGTGTGGGCCGAGCGAGGATCGCGGCCCACCGCGGGCTGGCGGACCGAGTCCGGCTGGTCGTACGCCTTCGCCTCGGGGTGTCCGGAGACGGGCGGGATCGTCGAACTGGCCGCGCGCCGACGGTCGACACCCCGTTGAGGACCGCCCTCGCGCGGGGCCTCTCCCAGTACCTCGGTCCTGACCGACACGCGGTGCCGATCATGGCCGGTGCCGGCTGGCACGTGCGCAACGATCTCGTCGTGCCGAAGAACGTGACGACGCTGCTGCCGCCTCCGTACTCGCCGGCGCTGAATCCCGTCGAGCGGCCCTGGCTCCACCTGCGACCGTGCACGCCGAGCGATCGCCTGCCGCCGGCCGGCGACGAGCTCGACACGCTGCTCGGCGAGCCGATGCGCGAGCTCACGCCGAAGCGGGTGATGCCCGTGCCGGGTGCGGTGGTTCGAGCCTGCGGCGTCGGTGGGATCCGTATGAGGATTGGCGTTCACCAAACCCGTGCAGATCGGGGTTCCTTGACGACTGTCGGTCGAGTGCTCGAGCTGACACGCTCGTGGTCCTGGGTCCGAATGCTCCCCGTTCCGGAGGGGGTCGATCTCGAAAGGAGTCGCATGCCCCGCGAGAGCGCCGGCCTCCTGCTCGTCCGCCGCACGTCCACCGGACCGCAGGTCCTCCTCGCGCACCCCGGTGGTCCCTACTGGCGGAACCGCGACGAAGGCGCGTGGACGGTGCCGAAGGGCGAGCCCGAGCCGGGCGAGGAGCCGCTCGACGCCGCGCGGCGGGAGTTCCGCGAGGAGACGGGACTCGAGCCGCCGGACGGCGATCCGGTCGCGCTCGAGCCGATCCGCCAGAAGGGCGGCAAGCGGGTCCGGACCTGGGCGATCCTCGTGGGCGAGGACTTCGACGTCGCCGCGTTCGACCCCGGGAACTTCGAGCTGGAGTGGCCGCCGCGGTCGGGCGAACGGCAGGCCTTCCCCGAGATCGAGCGACTCGAGTGGTGCGATCTCGCCACCGCCCGGCGACGGATCAACCCGGCGCAGGTCGCGCTGCTGGACGAGGTCGCGGCGAAATTCGAGTCCGATGGCGACTGACGGCGCGACCACGGCCGCGAGGAGCGAGGAGCGAGGAGCGTGGAACCCGGACGGGGACCCGGAAGCGGAGGAAGGAAACCGCGCGGCCCGCCGGTCCGGCCCCCCGGTGGTGGTCGCCTCAGGCGGTGGCCGCCGCCGGCTTCTCCCACGCGTGGGCGGCGAAGGCCCGGTCGACCTCGGTGTCCGCGAGGTGGTTGGTGTAGTTGCTCATCGTCTTGTGGGCGATCACGAGCACGATCTCGAGGACCTGCTGCCGGGTGAAGCCGGCGTCGAGGAAGCGCTCCACGTCGGCCTCGGACGCATGGCCGCGCTCGCGGACCAGGGTGAGCGTCAGCTGGCGCAGCGCCTCGAGACGCGGGTCGTCGTAGGCGTCGACGGCGCGGGCGGTCTCGATCACGTCGTCGGGCACGTCCTCCGACTTCGCGATGCCGGTGTGGGCGGCCATGCAGTACCGGCAGTCGTGCTCCGCGTTGATCGTGAACCAGACGACGTGCCGCTCGGTCGGGCTGAAGCTGGTCTCGCCGACGAGCTCGGACAGGGCGAGATAGCCCCGGGCGAGCGCCGGCGCCTCGGCCATGTGGGCGATGAGGTTCGGCACGAAGCCGAAGGCCTGCTTCGCGTCGTCGATCACGGCGGCGCCGGCGGGGGAGGCGGTCTCGGCGGTGTGGCGGGGGAACGACATGGTGGGATCCTCTCGCAGTCGGGTTCGCTCGCCGTCGGTCCGGGCGAGCGGCATCGGGAGATGCGATGCGGGACCAATTCACGACCGATCGGTTCCTATTTCCACGCGGCGGCGGGAATCTCGCGGCGGGGCGAACGCCGGGGGATCGCCCGAGGCCGAGCTCAGCCCGCCGCCCGCAGCCCGCCCATCACGTGCTCGACCACGCGGCGCACGCGGGCGGGCGGGGAGGCGGCGCGGCCGCGGGCCAGGAGGCCGCTCACCACCACCATGAGGTGGGCGGCGGCGGCGGGCGGATCGACGTCCGCCCGGATCGATCCGTCGGCGACGCCCTGCGCCACCGTCTTGGCCACCAGCCGCTCGACCGAGGCGAAGTGCCGGTCCACCCGGCGGCGGACGGTCTCGTCGCCGGGACCGAGCTCGACGGCGGCGTTCACCGCGAGGCAGCCCCGGTGGCCGCCGCGGGCACCGCAGCGACCGGCCATCGCGTCGAGCCAGGCCGCAAGCCCCGCCGCGGCGTCCGGACCCGAGGCGAGGGCCTCGCGGATCCGCGCCCGCCCGGCCTCGAGGTAGCGGTCGAGCGCCCGCAGGTAGAGGGCGTGCTTGTCGCCGAAGGCCTTGTAGAGGCTGCCCTTGGCGATGCCGGTGGCCTCCACGAGGTCCGCCACCGAGGTGGCCTCGTAGCCGCGGTCCCAGAAGGCGGTCATCGCACGGTCGAGGACCTCGTCCTCGTCGAACTCGCGAGGGCGGCCGACGGGACGGGCTCCGCCCCCGCGGGGGCGGGCGGCGGACGCAGGGCGCGGGAGGCGCGGCGGACGTGGGCGGGAGGGCATCGCGTGCGACTCAATCGTGACCGAGCGGTCCAGTATTCCCCTCGGGCCGGCCGGCGAATGCCGGTCCTCGGGCCCGCTGGACCCCCGACTGGATGAGGCGTAGGCTGTTTCAAAGTTCTACTTTGAGATAGCCTGCATGTCCGGTTCCGTCATCTCCCGCGACCTCGGCCCGCTGCTCCGGCGAGCTGCCACCCGGCAACCCGCGGTCACGCTGCTCGGGCCTCGGCAGAGCGGGAAGTCGACGCTGTGCCGAGCGTCGTTTCCGGACCATCCGTACGTCAACCTCGAGGCCGCGGACGTGGCCGAGTACGTCGCATCGGATCCCCGCGGCTTCCTGGCCGACCACCCCGACGGCGCGGTGATCGACGAGTTCCAACGGGTACCCGAGCTCGCCTCCTACCTCCAGATCGCGATCGACGAGGATCCGCGTCCCGGCCGGTGGATCCTCTCGGGATCGCGGAACCTCGCGGTCGCCCAGACCGTCAGCCAGTCGCTCGCCGGCCGAACCGACGTGCTCACCCTGCTTCCGCTGAGTCGCCGCGAGGTGCGACGCTTCGCCGACCCGCCTGCGACGCTCGACGAAACGCTCCTCCACGGCGGATACCCGCGCATCTTCGATCGGGGCCTGACGCCCCACGAGTGGTTCCGCGGCTACGTCGCGACCTACGTCGAGCGGGATGCTCGGCAGATCACGCAGATCGGCGACTTGGAGGCGTTCAAGCGGTTCCTCGCCCTGTGCGCGGGGCGGACGTCCCAGCTGCTCAACCTGAGCTCGCTGGCGGCCGACGTCGGCGTCTCCCAGCCGACCGCACGCTCGTGGCTGAGCGTGCTCGAGGCGACGTTCATCGTCCACCTGCTCCCGGCATGGCACGCGAACGTCCGCAAGCGGCTGGTGAAACGGCCTCGGCTCCACTTCGTCGACACCGCGCTCGCCTGCTGGCTCCTCGGGATCCTCGAGGTCGACCAGCTGCGCCTGCATCCGCTTCGTGGCCCGCTCTTCGAGACCTGGATGGTGACGGAGGCGCTCAAGCATCGGCTCAACGCGGGTCTGCCCGGCGGCCTGTCGCACTACCGCGACCAGAACGGAGCGGACGTGGATCTGGTCGTCGGGCACCCGCCCGAGCTCGTGCTCATCGACGCCAAGGCGGGGGCCACGCCGAGCGGCGCGATGCTCGACCCGGTTCGCCGCGTCCGCGGCCTGCTCGAGCCGCACCTGCCCGCGACCACGATCCGCGGAGCCGCCGTGTACGGCGGGGTCGATCCGCAGTCGCGGGGCGACGATCGGCTCGTGCCCTGGGATCGACTCGACGCCGTCTCGGCCTCGCTCGGCCTCGGCGACGCCTCCTGAACGCCGGCGAACCGTTCATACCGACCGAGTCGGTGTGGTCCCGCACGCCATCGCATCCCGCGGAAGAAGAGCCGTCCCGCGCCCGCCCGCAGCCGAGACGGGGTATACCCGTATCGCCATCGGTCGATCGCGCCCCCGCCTCGCGCAGGTCGCGGTCGCCGCCCGCCCACTTGCCCGCCGGATGCGGCCGCACGCACGCACGCACGCGTCGCGCCTCCGGCTCGGAGCCTCCCGATGCGTCCGTCCGTCGTCCCGCTGATCACCCGCGCCGCCTGCGCGCTGGGCCTCGCCGCCGCCGTCGTCGCCGTGCTGCTGTCCGGCACGCCGTCCGCCACCGCCGCCCTCACCTCGATCGTCGGGCTGGAACGGACCGTGGGCTCGGCCCCGGCAGCCCCGGCGACCCCGGCGACCCCGGCGGCCGGCACGCTCGCCCTCGCCGGCACGAGCGACGCCGCGGCGATCGGGCAGGACATCCTCGGCCTGCGGGGTCAGGACGAGGACGACGCGGACGCCGAGAAGGGCGCGGACGCCCAGGACGAGCCCGCCGGGACCGCCGACACCGCCGCCGCCGAGCCCCCGGACGTCGGCCGCGGCACCTTCTCCGCCATCCGCGCCCGCCTGCTCGGCCCGGCGATGAACTCCGGCCGCATCAGCGACATCGCGGTCAACCCCTCCGACCACTCCGAGTACTACGTCGGCGTCGCCTCCGGCAACATCTGGAAGACGAACGACAAGGGCCAGACCTACACGCCGATCTTCGACGATCAGGGCTCGTACTCGATCGGCTGCATCACGATCGACCCGAGCAACCACAACGTCGTCTGGGTGGGCACCGGCGAGAACAACGGCCAGCGCTCGGTCAGCTGGGGTGACGGCGTCTACCGCTCGGACGACGGCGGCCGCACCTGGCGGAACATGGGCCTGCACGACTCGGGCCACGTCGGCATGATCGCGGTGCACCCGGACGACTCCGACGTCGTCTACGTCGCGGCCCAGGGACCGCTGTGGAGCCCGGGCGGCGACCGCGGACTCTACCGCACCACCGACGGCGGCCTGAACTGGGAGCGGATCCTCCACGTCGACGAGCACACCGGCGTGAACGAGGTGCACTTCGACCCGCGCGACCCGGGCGTCATGTACGCCTCGACGTGGCAGCGCCGGCGCCGCGTCTGGACGATGATCAACGGCGGTCCGGGCTCGGGCATCTGGAAGTCCACCGACGGCGGCGAGAGCTGGACCGAGCTCACCCGCGGCCTGCCCCGTGGCGACAAGGGCAAGATCGGCCTCGACGTCTCGCCCGCGAACCCCGACGTCGTCTACGCCATCGTCGAGGCGAAGGACGGGCAGACCGGCTTCTTCCGCAGCACCGACCGCGGGGCTTCCTGGCGGCGGATGAGCAACTACACGTCGTCCGCCCCGTTCTACTACCACGAGATCATCTGCGATCCCCACGACGTCGACCGCGTCTACATGATGGACACGTTCACGAACGTGACCGAGGACGGCGGGTCGACCTGGCGCCGCGTGCACCCCCGAAACGTGCACGTGGACAGCCACGCGTTCTGGATCGATCCGGACGACACCCGCCACATGCTCATGGGCAACGACGGCGGGATGTACGAGACCTGGGACCGCGGCGAGACCTGGCGCTTCCACCCCAACCTGCCGATCACGCAGTTCTACCGCGTGGCCGTCGACTACGACGAGCCGTTCTACAACGTCTACGGCGGCACGCAGGACAACAACACGATGGGCGGCCCGTCGCGGACCATCCGCCGCGAGGGCATCACCAACGAGGACTGGTTCGTCACCCTCGGCGGCGACGGATTCGAGCCGCAGGTCGATCCGACGAATCCCGACATCGTCTACTGCCAGTGGCAGTACGGGAACCTCGCCCGCTACGACCGCCGCACCGGCGAGGCGACGAACATCAAGCCCCAGCCCTCGCCCGGCGACGCGCCCTTCGTCTTCAACTGGGACGCGCCGCTGCTGATCTCGCCGCACGACCACCGCCGGCTCTACTTCGGCGGCCGCCGCCTGCATCGCTCGGACAACCGCGGCGACGACTGGCGGCAGGTCTCGCCCGACCTCACCCGCGGCATCGACCGCAACGAGCTCGAGGTGATGGGCCGCGTGTGGCCGGTGGACGCGGTGGCCAAGCACCGCTCGACGTCGATCTACGGCAACATCGTCACGGTGGACGAGTCGCACCTCGTCGAGGGGCTGATCTACGTCGGCACCGACGACGGGCTGATCCAGGTCACCGAGGACGACGGGGCCACGTGGCGTCGGATCGACGCCTTCCCCGGCGTGCCGCACATGACCTACGTCTCGTGCGTGCGGGCGTCGCGGCACGATCCCGACACCGTCTACGCCACCTTCGACGGCCACAAGAACGGCGACTTCCGGCCGCACGTGCTCGTGAGCCGCGATCGCGGCCGCTCGTGGACCTCGATCGCGGGCGACCTGCCCGAGCGCGACGTGGCGTACTCGATCAACGAGGACCACGTGCGCGAGAACCTGCTCTTCGTCGGCACCGAGTACGGCGCGTACTACACGCTCCACGGCGACGCCGGGCGCGACGTTCCCTGGGTCGAGATCGCCGGCCTGCCCACGATCGCGGTGCAGGACATCGAGATCCAGACCCGCGAGAACGACCTCGTCCTCGCGACGTTCGGACGCGGGATCTACGTGGTGGACGACTACAGCCCGCTGCAGCACGTCACGCGGGCCGACATGGACGAGCCGGTCCACGTCTTTCCGATCAAGGACGCGCTGTTCTACATCCCGACGAGCAAGGGCCGCGGGTCGCAGGGGGCGACCTTCTTCCGGGCGCGCAACCCCGCGTTCGGCGCGACGATGACGTGGCACCTGAAGGAGTCCGTGCGCACCGGGCCGCGGCTCGACGACGATGCGACGAGTCCCGAGTACGACAAGCTCCGCGAGCAGGCCCGCACCCGATCGGCGGCGGTCTGGCTGACGATCCGCGATGCCGACGGCAACGTGGTGAACCGCCTCCGCGGCCCGACCTCGGCCGGCGTCCACCGCTCGACCTGGAACCTGCGGTACGCCGACGGCCCCTACGTCGTGCCCGGCACCTACACCGTGTCGATCTCGACGCAGGTCGACGGCGTGGTGACCGAGCTCACCGAGGCGCCGGTTCCGTTCCGGGTGCGGCATCTCGCCGCGGGCGTGCTGCAGCCGGAGGACCGCGAGGCCGTGCTCGCGTTCCACCGCGAGGCGGTGGAGCTCAACCGGGCCGCGAACGCCGCCGCCCGGGCCATGTCCGACCTCGACGACCAGCTCGCGTCCATCGAGCGGGCGGTCTTCGACACGCTGGAGGCCGACCAGGGCATCGCCCACCGCGCCCACGAGCTGCGGGTGCGGATCATCGACCTCGAGGAGCGGATGAACGGCGACGACCTGCCGGCCCGGTTCCAGGAGCCCACGCTGCCCGGCATCCGCGACCGGATCCGGCTGGCGACCGCGAGCTGGGGCATGACCGCCCCGCCGACCGGCACCCAGCGCGACGCCCTGGCCTACGCCCGGGCGGACTTCGAGGCCCTCATGGAGGAGCTGACCCCGCTGCTCGAGGAGGACTGGCCCGCGCTGCAGGACGAGCTCGACGCCGCCGGCGTGCACTGGACGCCGGGGCGGCGGCTGCGCTGGGACGGATGAGAGGTCGCGGCCCGGACCGTGCGTCCGCCCATGGAGCCCGCTCCGAGGGGAGGAGGGGAAGGCCACCAGCCCGGGCCCGGATGGGTGGGAGGACCCGCTGCGTCGCCGTCTGGTGCAATGATGTCGGGATGATCTCTTCCCTCGAGGGTGATCGCTCCCGTCCCGCCGCCGGCGGCCGTCCGGCCCCGCGGCGATCCGCGCCCACCACCGTGACCGTCCTCGCGGCCGTGGCGACCATGGTCGGCACCGTGCTGACCGGAGCGTGCGCCGCACCGCGGGCGAAGGACGGCGACGGCACGCTCGCCGAGCGGATCGCCCAGGCGTCCGAAGCACGGCGGCGCGGCCCGGCGGATCCGGCCGCGTCCGCTCCGGTGCCCGGCGACACCGCAGCGCCGCCCGCGACATCGACCCCGTCCCCGCCTGCCGACGACGGAGAGCTCGCGCCCGTCGAGGCCACGTCGCCGTCGGCGGCCGATGCTCCCGAGCCGGCGGACGCCCGCCCCGGGCCCCGCGGTCGCACCACGCTTCCGGACCCGGCCACGCTTCAGGCCGGGGTCATCGCGCTCGGAGACGAGATCATCGATCTCGTCGTGGTGGCGACCGACACGATCGAGGACGGGACGGAAGACGTCGATCGACGCCGTCGCGCCCACGAGATCAAGCTCGCGGTCGGGCGATCCGTCGTGAACACGGTCGCCGGGCCGTCGAGCTTCGCCGCGCTCGTCGATCTGGTCGTGAAGTCGTCGCTGCTCGCGCGGGCCGCCGAGAGCTCCGCCCGGGAGCGATTCGGCGAGCAAGCGTCGATCCTGATCGACGCCTTCGAGGAGGCCCGGGACGACGCGTGGAGAGCCGCCGGCCGACTCATGCCCGAGTCGGAGCTCGTCGACCTGCAGGCCGCCGTCGAGGACCTGCCGCTCCCGGAGCCGGACCTCATCTACGTCACGCAGGTGAGCCTCCGCGAGTACGTGGCGGCCTACGAGCGGCAGGCCACCGCCGAGCGCGGTGGGGCGTTCAGCATCCTCTCGCTGCTCCGCATCGACCCGCTCGCCAACCTCGACCCCGCGACGCGGGAGCTCGAGCAGAGTCGGCTGCTCGGCGAGCGGGCCCTGTACCAGGCCCAGCGAACCGGGCGGCTGCTGCGGTGGGAGCTCGAGGGCCTGCTGTACGACCTGCTCGCCGCCCCCGAGACGCAGAACCTCCTGCGGTCGGCGGACCGGGCGAGCCGCTCGAGCGAGACGCTCGCGAGCACGGTGGAGGCGCTGCCCCAGACCGTGGCCGAGGAGCGAGCGGCGGCCATCGCGGACCTCGACGCCCTCCTCGCGCGCCAGCGGTCGGCCCTCATCGAGGACACCGCGGCGGCGGTCGCCCGCGAGCGGGCGGCGGCGATCGACGACCTCCAGGCCGCGGTCGCGACCGAGCGCGAGGCGCTGCGCGAGGACGTTGCCGCGGTCGAGGGTCCGCTCGTCCGCACGATGGAGTCGACGCGGGCCACGATCGAGCACGCCACGCGGATGTCGGCGTCGCTCGACGAGACGCTCGGGACGTTCGACACCGTGCTGCAGCGGATGGGGGTGGACCGGACGCAGCCACGGGAGCCGCGCGACGGCGGCGACCCGGAGCGGGCGCCCTTCGACATCGCCGCCTACGGCGCCGTGGCGAGCGACATCGGGGCCGCCGCATCGAACGTGACGAGAACGCTCGAGGCATTCGAGTCCGTGCTGAACGAGCCGCTGCTCAGGCCGGCGGCCTCGCCGGACGAGGCGGCCGGAGCCGGGACATCGTCGGACGAGGCTCGTCGCCGACCGCAGGTCCCGGCCGCGGTCGCGCTGGAGGAGACGGGCCGGGCGCTGCTCGACGCACTGCTGATTCGGGCCGCCGTGCTCGTGATCGTCGCCGGCCTCACCGCGATCGGGGCGGCGTGGGCGATCCAGCGGATTCGTCGCGGCGGATCGTGAGCCGCGGAGGCCGCGACGACCGCGACCGCCGCCGTCTCCGCGACGACGCCGCGTCTCCGCGCCTCAGGCCACCTGCCGCAGCGCCGCGATCAGCTCCGGCCGCGTCATCTCCTGCTGCTGCACGATCCCGAGGTGGGCGGCGAGCTCATGGAGCTCGTCGAGCGTGAGCTCCTCGTAGGGCGGAGCCTCGTCCGGCCGCGGTCGGGTGCTCTCCTGCCCGGCGGCCAGCTCGCGGGCCATCTCCGGAGCGTAGCCCCTGGCCCGCAGCTCCTGGTAGAGGCTCTCGTTCGGGGTGGCATTCGGGTCGGCGTCGCGCATCGGAACCTCCTTCGGACGTTCGGGATCGGCCACCTCGGTGGCTGCGACCCGACATGGGATCCGCGCGGCATGAGCCGCCGCCGATCGCTCGGTGAAGCCGAGCTCAGTCGCGCCGACGGCAGGGGGGATGCCCCCCGCCGGGAGGATCGCCGCCGCCCCCTGCGCCTAGGGTTCGCCCCGAGCGCGGCCCCGGGGGACGCGGATCGTCGGGAGGTCCCCCGCCATGCTCGCCGTCATCCACCACCTGCCGATCGTCACGACCCTGATCGCGGTCGCGTTCCTCGTGGCGCTGGCCCGCCGGGCCGCCCCGCGGGGCTGGCCGCCGCACCTCGCGTGGTGGGGGATCGGCGTCTTCTTCTACGGCATGGGCACGTTCATCGAGTCGTGGATCACGCTCGGCGGCAACACGCTCGCCCTGAACCGGGCCTGGTACTGGGCGGGCGCGATCCTCGGCGGCTACCCGCTCGCGACCGGAAGCGTGTACCTCCTGCTGCCGAAGCGCCGAGCCCACGTGCTCACCGCCACCTCGATGGTGCTCGTGGTCTTCGCGTCGGTCTGCGTGTTCCTGACCCCGCTGGACGCGGCGAAGCTCGAGCCGGAGCGGCCGACCGGCGCGATCCTCGAGTGGCAGTGGGTGCGGCTGCTCACGCCGTTCATCAACGGCTACGCGGCGCTGTTCCTCGTGGGCGGGGCGATCTGGTCGTGCGTGCAGTTCCTGCGGCGAGGCGATCAGCCGCGGCGGGCCGCCGGCACCGCCCTCATCGCCCTCGGCGGCCTGCTGCCCGGCATCGGCGGCAGCATGGCCAAGGCCGGGATCGTCGAGGCGCTGTACGTCGGCGAGCTGGTCGGTCTCGTCCTGATCTGGTGGGGCTACGAGCTCTGCATCCGCTCGCCCGCGTCCATCGAGCGGAGCCGGCCGGTGGGCGGGGACCTGCATGGGGCGGCGCCCGCCGCCGCCCGCCCGGCCACCTGAGGGGCCGCCCGCCCCCCACCCGCTATCCTCGCCCCCATGCGCGACTGGGTCGACGGAGCCATCGCCGCCCTCGAGGCGGACGTCCAGCGGTCGGCGGACACGCACCTCGTCCGGCTCGAGCTGCCGGTGCTCGCCGGGGTCGACCTCTACCTCAAGGACGAGTCCAGCCACCCGTCGGGCAGCCTGAAGCACCGGCTCGCCCGCTCGCTGTTCCTGTACGGGCTGTGCAACGGCTGGATCGACGCCGGCACCCCCATCGTCGAGGCCTCGAGCGGCTCCACCGCGATCAGCGAGGCGTACTTCGCCCGCCTGCTCGGCCTGCGGTTCATCGCGGTGATCCCGCGGCAGACGGCGGAGGAGAAGGTCCGCCAGATCGAGGAGCTCGGGGGCGAGTGCCGGCTCGTCGAGCCCGAGGACGTGTACGACGAGGCCCGCCGGCTCGCGGCGGATCTCGGCGGACACTACATGGACCAGTTCACCTACGCCGAGCGGGCGACGGACTGGCGGGGCAACAACAACATCGCCGAGTCGATCTTCGAGCAGATGGCCCGCGAGCCGCATCCGATCCCGACGTGGATCGTGGTCAGCGCCGGCACCGGCGGCACCTCGGCGACGATCGGACGCTGGATCCGCTACCGGCGGGCGTCGACGCGGCTGTGCGTCGCCGATCCCGAGCACTCGGTGTTCTTCGACCACTTCGCGGGACGCGACGCGGCGGCCGCGGCCTGCCCGTCCAGCCGCATCGAGGGCATCGGCCGCAGCCGCGTCGAGCCGTCGTTCATCCCCACGCTCATCGACCGCATGGCCCGCGTGCCCGACGCCACCAGCCTCGCCACGATGCGGGTGCTGGAGCGGCTGCTGCACCAGCGGGTCGGCGGCTCCACCGGCACCAACGTGCGGGCGATGCTCGAGCTCGCCGCCGCCATGCACGCCCGCGGCGAGCGGGGCAGCCTCGTCTCGCTCATCTGCGACGCCGGCTACCGCTACCGCCACACCTACTACGACGACGCCTGGCTGGCGGAGCAGGGGATCGACCTCAGCCCGGCCACCGCCTCGCTCGAGCGGTTCCTCGCGGGCGGGACGCTGGCCGGCGCGGGCGTGACGTGGGCGGAGCGGGGGACGGGGGCGAACGAGAACGCGGACAACGAAGCGGCCGTGGTACCGTCGCGGGCCTGAGCGGGAGCCGCTCGCTCGGGCGGGCTTCGACCGCGGCGCAGGTACGATCGCTCCCCGTCACCCGAGCGATCGGAACCGCACGGGCCCCGCCACGAACCGGCGGCCGGACGCATGGCCGAGCCTCGGCGCCGCATGCCCGCCGCGAGGAGTCTCCGCCATGCCGGGTCCGCTCTCCCACGCCGTCGCCTTCGCCGTCCTGCTGTCGGTCCGGCCGCCGGCGGCACCGCCGGTCGAGCTGCCGATCCTGCCCTCGCCCCCGGCGCGGACGACCGCGTCCGCGGACGAGCCGGCTCGCGCGGCTCGCCACCCGCTCTGGCCGCGGCCCGTGGTCACCGCGGGCGCCGTCGATCGCACGCTCGAGCTCCACCGCCCCCCCGCGGACTTCCGCGACGCGCTGGAGCGGCGGTTCGCCGCCTACGAGGCCGCGCTCGTCCCGATCGTCGCCGACGCCGAGGCGAACCACGGCCACCAGGACCGTGCGGCCGCGCAGCAGCTCCACGCGCGGCTCTTCCGCCCGCCGAATCGGGAGTTCGTCATGTTCCCCGGTCTCGAGAGCGACACCGCCGATCCCGGCGGCACCGCCCCGCCGGAGGATCCACGGTGGGCGCAGCTCGAGACGATCCATCGCCGCATCGCTGGCCGGCGGTACCGCCTGTGGTCCCGGCTCCGCACGCTGAACGTGGCCCTGCTCGCGGACGTCGCGCTGCTGGCGCAGGAGCACGAGGTCCGCTGGAGCGACGAGCTGCTGGCCCGCCTGCTGATCGAGTCGATGCACGACGGCCCGTGGTCGGTGCCGGACCTCCAACGGCCGGCCCCGGTGGACGTGCTCCGCCTCCTCCCGCCGCTGCTCGGGGCCCCGGACCCGGGACCCGACTCCGTGTGGCGGTCGCTCGACGAGGCGGTCGGGACGGCGGCGGCGCTCGAGGACCTCCGGGCGACGGCGTGGGAGGCGGTGCTCGCGCACGACATGGCCCTCCAGGACCGGGCGTGGCAGGTCGTCATGCGGCTGCCGTCGCGCACGGGCTGGAGCGGGCTCGGGGGTCTGCCATCGGACGAGGAGTCGCGCCGCTCCGGCGACGGGCAGGCTCGGCGCTGGGACGCGCGCGTCGCCGCGGTCCGGCAGGCGACCGAGACGCTCGTCCGGAGCCTGCACGCGACCGACCCGCCGCTCGCCGCGGTGGTCGGGGAGATGCTCCGGCTCCGCCACCTCGCGGTTCTGGCCGGCACCGCCGAGTCCCGTCCGTGGGTGGTGCGGATCCGGGACTGGATGCGCGAGCACGTACCCGCGTCGCCCTGGAATCCGGACGAGCTCGATCCCCGGGTGGTCGAGCTGGGCGGGCTCTCCGATCGCCACGCCCGCGACCTGCTCGACCGCTTCGTCGCCCGCGAGCTGACGCGGTTCGGCCCCGACCTGCCGACCCCGGCGGAGCGCCGCGCGACCGAGGACGACATCCGCCGCCGCGTCGCGAGCTACGAGGCCGAGGCGGGCGCTCGACTCGAGGGGCTGGCGACGAGCCTTCCCGAGGCGAGCCGAACCGCCTTCCTCGAGGCGATGACCGCGACGCTCGTGGCCCAGCGACCGACGCGGGTGCCCCTCGAGCCGCGGCGACCGTGACCCCGGGCACCGGCTGGCCGGCCGCACCCGCACACGACGCGAGGCGTCGACCGGCCGTGGATGCATGGTCGCATCATGACGTGATGCACTGATGCACTCGGCGTATGCTGCCGGCATGCGGACCACCGTGGATCTTCACGAACAGGTGCTCAGCCGGGCCAAGGCGCTCGCCGCCACCACCGGACGTCGTCTCTCGGACGTCGTGAACGACGCCTTACTCGCTCACTTCGAACAGCTCGATCGAGCGGAGGCGGTGGAACGCGCCCCGGTCGTCCTGCCGGTGTCGTCCAGAACCGGGGGGTTCCAGCCGGGGATCGACCCGCGATCGAACGCCAGCATGATCGACGCCGCCGACGTGCTCGCACCGGATCGCGGCGACGCGACGCCCGGCCTTCCGGCGGCCTGACCGGTGGACATGCCCGACGTGAACATCCTCGTCGCCGCATACCGCCGCGACCACGTCGACCATGACCGGGCTCGAACGTGGCTCACGGAGATCCTCGGCGCCGAGCAGCCCTTCGCACTGGCCGAGTCGACCGTCCAGGCCTTCCTTCGCCTGGTCACCAATCCGCATGTCTTCCGGGACCCGGATCCGATGGCCGATGCGCTGTCGTTCATCGAGGCGCTCTGCCGGGCGCGGCGATGCGTCCGACTTCGCCCGAGCGCCGGTCATCTCGAGCGATTCCTCGACCTGTGTCGAGCGCCGGGCCTCCGTGCGGCGCTGGTGCCCGATGCGTGGCTCGCGGCCCTCGCGATGGAGAGCGGATGCCGTCTCGCCACGCGCGACCGCGACTTCGCCCGGTTCGACGGACTCGACTGGTACGACCCGCTGGCGGCCTGAGCGGACGACGATTGGCCGGCGTCACGAGGGCTCCAGTCCTGACGTCGCGGGGTCGGTCGATGCCGCCGCTCGCCGGCGGTCCGCGGGATGCCGGCGTCGCCCGCGATCGGAGCCGGAGGCGATGGTCGCTGGTCCCGACCGCACCCCGACCGGGTGCACGGGCTCCGTACGATGGCCGCCATCCGTCCCTCCGCCCGGAGCCGCCCCATGGCCGTTCGTGCCCGCCGCCTCCTGCTGCTCGCCCTCACGCCCGCCCTCCTCGGATCGCCGGTCGCCCTCGCGGCGAGCGTCGCGGCGCCGCAGGATGCCGCCCCGCCGGCGACCGAGGGCGGCGACGCGACGCCCGCTGCGCCCGCCGCCACCATCGCCGAGCACGTGGCCGGCCTCCGGACGCTCGACGGCTTCCTGCGGCTGCACGTCGACGACGACGGCGGCCGGGTGCTGCTGGAGCTGCCGGCGGTCGTTGATCCGCCGGCTGCCCTCGAAGGTGGCGGGGGCGGCGCGGCGCCGCGGCCGCTCGATGCCGGCACGCGGCTCGAGGCGATCCACGTGTCGGCCATCCGCACGGGCCTGGGGTCGAACCCGGTCGGCCTCGATCGGGGGCAGCTCGGGGCGACGCGGGTGGTGCGGTTCCGCGAGGTGGGCGGCCGGGTGCTGCTCGAGCAGCGGAACCTCGCGTTCCGCGCGACGTCGGAGGACGACGCGGAACGGGCGGCGGTCGCCGAGTCGTTCGCCGGCAGCGTGCTGTGGTCGGGCGAGATCGTCGTCCGCGATCCGGATGGCCGGCTGCTCGTGGACCTCACGAGCTTCCTCACCGCGGACCTGAACCGCCTCGCAGCGCGGCTGAAGTCGGCGGGGCAGGGGTCCTTCGCGCGGGACGCCGACCGCAGCGTGGTCGATACGCGGGCCACGCTCGCCTTCCCGGACAACTGCGTCCTCGAGTCGATCCTGACCTTCGCGTCCGACGAGCCCGGCGGGCAGGTGCGGGCCACGGCCGCCGAGCCGACCGCCCCGAGCTTCGTCGTGCACCAGCAGTTCGTGCGGCTGCCGGATGGCGGCTACGAGCCGCGGCGGTTCGACCCCCGCGTGAGCTCCTTCGCGGTGCGGTTTCGCGACTACGCGGCGGGGCTGGCCGAGCCCGTCGACCGGGCATTCGTGCAGCGGTTCCGCCTGCAGAAGGTGAACCCGGGGGCCGACCGCTCGGCGGTGATCGAGCCGATCGTCTTCCACGTCGATCGCGGCGCGCCCGAGCCGGTCCGCACCGCCCTCGTGGAGGGCGCCCGCTGGTGGGCCGAGGCCTTCGAGCGAGCGGGCTTCGTGGACGCCTTCCGGGTGGAGCTCATGCCGGAGGACGCCCATCCGCTGGACGTGCGCTACAACGTCATCCAGTGGGTGCACCGGGCCACCCGCGGGTGGTCGTACGGGGCGACCGTGACCGACCCGCGGACGGGCGAGATCCTCAAGGGACACGTGTCGCTCGGCTCGCTGCGGGTGCGGCAGGATCGCCTCTTGTTCGAGGGCCTCGCGGGGACCGCCGCCACCGGGACCGGCCGGCCGGACGACCCGCTCGAGCTCTCGCTCGCGCGGATCCGCCAGCTCTCGGCCCACGAGGTCGGGCACGGCCTCGGCTTCGCGCACAACTTCGCGGCCAGCACGCAGGATCGGGCGTCGGTGATGGACTATCCGGCGCCGCTGATCGGCGTGCGGAACGGCCGGCTCGACTTCTCGCAGGCCTACGACGCCGGCATCGGCGCGTGGGACGTGCACGCGGTGAACTGGGCCTACCGGGAGTTCCCGCCGGGCACGGACGAGACCGCCGCCCTCGAGCGGATCGTCCGCGCGGCCGAGCAGCGCGGGATGCGGTTCCTCTCGGACCAGGACGCCCGCGGCGGCGGGGCGGCCCACCCGCACGCGTCGCTCTGGGACAACGGCGACGATCCCGTCGCGGCCCTGCGCACCGCGATCGCGGTGCGGCGGATCGGCATCGACGCCTTCGGCCCCGACCGGCTGCACGTCGGTCGACCCCAGGCGCACCTGCAAGAGGTCTTCGTGCCGGTCTACCTGCACCACCGCTTCCAGGTGGACGCGGCGGCGAAGCTCCTCGGCGGCGTGCTCTACCGCCACGCGGTGAACGGCGGCACGCTCGACGCGGCCACGCCGGTGGACGCCGCCTCGCAGCTCGCCGCCCTCGGGGCGCTGCTCGACACGCTCGAGCCGGCGTTCCTGGACGTGCCCGAGGGCGTCGCGCGGCTCCTCCTGCCGCGGCCGTACGGCGAGAGGCGGAACCGCGAGCTCTTCCCGGCTCGCACCGGACCGACCTTCGACCCGCTCGCGGCCGCGGCCGCCTCGGCCGACCTCACGCTCGCGGCCCTGCTGCACCCGGCCCGCGCTTCCCGCCTCGCCGAGCAGCCGCGCCGCGACCCGGTGCTGCCGGGCTTCGAGGTGGTGCTGGCGGAGACGATCGCGCGGGCGTTCCGGCCGGTGCAGCGCGATCAGGACGTGCGGGACCGCGGCGGCGAGGACCCGCGGCACGCGGCGATCCGCCGGACGGTGCAGCGCGTCCTCGTGCAGCGGCTGATCGAGCTCGCCCAGGACGACGCGGCCGCCCCCGACGTCCGGGCGCGGACCAACGACGCGCTCCGGCGCCTCGGCAGCGAGCTCGGCGCTCGCCGCGTGCCCAACACGCCCACGTGGCACGCCGAGGAGCTCGCCTCGCTCATCCGTCGCCACCTCGAGCGGCCGTTCGACCGCCCGGCCCCGCTGCGGGCGACCGAGCCGGTGCCGCCCGGCAGCCCGATCGGCGGAGGGTGGGCACCGGGCGCCGACGCGGGGACCTCCAGCCCGATCACGAGCCCGTGGGTCCCGCCGCCGCATCTCTGCGAGTGCTCGCACGGCTGAGGACTGCCGGCGCCGGCCGGGGGCCGGAATGCGGGCGGCCCACACCATCGCATCGGGATCCTCCCATGGCGGGAACGACCACGTCGCCCCGCCGTGCCGCCGCGCCGACGAGCCGCCGCGCCGACGGGCCGCCGCGCCGACGAGCCGCCGCGCCGACGGGCCGACGAGCCGACGAGCCGCCGCGCCGACG
>CAYLNM010000048.1:0-25673 GCA_964385045.1 uncultured Isosphaeraceae bacterium | reverse complement strand
GAGAGCGGCAACTTCGCCACCAGCGACCTCAACGACCTCTACCGCCGCATCATCAACCGCAACAACCGCCTCAAGAAGCTGATGGACCTCAACGCCCCCGAGGTCATCATCCGCAACGAGAAGCGGATGCTGCAGCAGGCGGTGGACGCCCTCTTCGACAACGGCCGCTGCCGCCGCCCGGTGCTGGGCTCGTCGAACCGCCCGCTCAAGTCGCTCACCGACATGATCAAGGGCAAGCAGGGCCGCTTCCGCGAGAACCTGCTCGGCAAGCGGGTGGACTACTCCGCCCGGTCGGTGATCGTGGTCGGCCCGGAGCTCAAGCTCCACCAGTGCGGCCTGCCCAAGAAGATCGCCCTCGAGCTCTACCAGCCCTTCATCATCCGGAAGCTCAAGGAGCACGGCCTCGCCGACACCATCAAGTCGGCCAAGCGCATGCTCGAGCGCCGCGACGCCGAGGTCTGGGACATCCTCGAGCAGGTCATCTACCAGCACCCGGTGCTCCTGAACCGCGCCCCCACCCTCCACCGCATGGGCATCCAGGCCTTCGAGCCGGTGCTCATCGAGGGCAACGCGATCAAGATCCACCCGCTGGTCTGCACCGGCTACAACGCCGACTTCGACGGCGACCAGATGGCGGTCCACCTCCCCCTGTCGGTGGAGGCCCAGGCCGAGAGCCACGTGCTGATGCTCTCGACCAACAACATCTTCTCGCCCGCCCACGGAAAGCCGATCATGAGTCCCTCGCAGGACATCGTGATGGGCGTGTACTTCCTCACCTACATGGACGAGGAGGATCGCAAGGGCGTCGAGGAGGCGATCCTGGCCGCCCGCGACACCGGCGGCCCCTACCCGGTGCGCCGATTCCGCAACATCGAGGAGGCCCTGCTGGCCCGGGACCACGGCCAGATCGACCTGCACGACCCGATCGAGGTGCGGCTCGCCCGCTACGACAAGGTCGTCGACAAGGAGGCGGGGGCGGCCAAGGACCTTCCCTCCAACCGCCGGATCCTCACCACGGTCGGCCGCGTGCTGTTCTGCGAGATGCTCCCGCGGGGCATGGCGTTCTACAACTGCACGCTCGGCAAGAAGGGCTGCTCCACCGTCATCGACGACTGCTACGCCCTGCTCGGGCGCCCCGCGACGATCGACCTGCTCGACTCGATGAAGGAGGTCGGCTTCAAGTCGTCCACCGTCTCCGGCCTGTCGATCGGCATCAGCGACCTCCGCATCCCGGCCAACAAGCCGGAGCTCCTCGCCGCCACGCAGGCGAAGGTGGACGCGGTGGAGCGATCCTGCGACGCGGGTGCGATCACGGAGCGCGAGCGGCACAACCAGCTGCTCGACCTCTGGGCCCACTGCCGCGAGGAGATCACCAAGAACCTGGTCGAGACGCTGCGGACGGACCGCCGCGACCCGGCGAACGGCGAGGAGCTGCCGATCGACGACGAGTCGGCCCCGAAGTACCTCAACCCGGTCTACCTGATGTCGACCTCGGGCGCCCGCGGCAACATCAGCCAGATGCAGCAGCTCGCGGGCATGCGCGGCCTCATGGCCAAGCCCAGCGGCGAGATCATCGACACGCCCATCCGCGCGAACTTCCGCGAGGGCCTGAACGTGCTCGAGTACTTCTCGTCGACCCACGGCGCCCGCAAGGGCCTCGCCGACACCGCCCTCAAGACGGCGGACTCCGGCTACCTCACCCGCAAGCTGTACGACGTCGCCCAGTCCGTGGTGGTCACCGAGCACGACTGCGGGACCTTCCACGGCGTCACCAAGCGGGCGATCTACAAGGGCGAGGAGGTCGACGTCCCGCTGAAGGAGGCGATCGTCGGCCGCACCAGCCGCCACAACATCATCAACCCGATCACGGACCAGTACATCGTCCGCGAGAACGAGCTGATCACGCCGGAGGTCGCGGACAAGATCGAGGCCCTCGGCATCGACTCGGTGCAGGTCCGCTCGGTGCTCACCTGCGACACCGGCACCGGCTGCTGCGCCCTGTGCTACGGAATGGACATGTCCACCGGCTCGCTCGTCGAGACCGGCATGGCGGTGGGCACGATCGCGGCCCAGTCCATCGGCGAGCCGGGAACCCAGCTCACGATGCGCACGTTCCACACCGGCGGCATCGCCTCGCGGTCGCTGACCGACACCAACTACAAGGCGATGCACGGCGGCACCGTGCAGCTCCGCGACTGCAACGCGGTGGAGGTGACCGAGGGCGACGAGATGCGCATCGTCACCCTCAAGCGCAACGGCGAGATCGCGATCCTCGACGACAAGGGCCGCGAGCTCGAGAAGTACAAGGTCCCGTACGGCGCCGTCATCAAGCACGGCGACGGGTCCACGGTCCGCAAGAACCAGATCCTGGTCGAGTGGGATCCGCACCGGACCCCGATCCTCGCCGAGAAGCCCGGCACCGTCCGCTTCGTGGACATCGAGCTCGGCGAGACCGTCCGCGAGGAGTCGACCAAGACCCAGGCGCAGCCCGAGCTCGTGGTGGTCGAGCACACCGGGGAGAAGCACCCGCAGATCCAGATCGTGGACGACGCGGGCACCATCCTCGACTTCCACCACCTGCCGGCCCAGGCCCGCATCGAGGTGCGGGAGGGCGACACCGTGCAGGCGGGCCAGATGCTCGCCCGCCAGCCCAAGGGCGTCTCGGGCTCGGCCGACATCGTCGGCGGTCTGCCCCGGGTGACCGAGATCTTCGAGGCCCGCGTTCCCAAGGACCCGGCGGTGGTCGCCGAGATCTCGGGCAAGGTCGAGCTCCACAGCGACAAGCGCAAGGGCAAGATGACGATTCGCGTCATCAGCGACTCGGGCCTCGAGCACGACCACCACGTGCCGCAGGGCAAGCACCTGCTCGTCCACACCGGCGACCTGGTGCAGGCCGGCGACCCGCTGACCGAGGGTCCGCTCATCCCCGCCGACATCCTGCGGATCCGCGGCGAGGAGGCCCTGTACACCTACATGCTGGACGAAGTCCAGAACGTGTACCGGGCCCAGGGCGTGCCGATCTCGGACAAGCACATCGAGGTGATCCTCGCCCAGATGCTGTCCAAGGTGCGGATCCAGTCGCCCGGCGACACCGACCTGCTGCCCAACGAGGTGGTGGACAAGTTCCACTTCCGCCGCAAGAACGAGGAGCTCCTCGCGAGGCTCAAGATCGTCGAGAACGGCGACACGCTGCTGCCGAAGGACCTCGTGGTCGAGGCGGACGAGGTCAAGGAAGCCAACGCCCGGGCCGAGGCCGAGGGCAAGGAGCCGGCCAAGACCAAGAAGCCGCGACCGTCCACCGCCCAGACGCTGCTGCTGGGCATCACCAAGGCCTCGCTCCAGAGCGAGTCGTTCCTCTCGGGCGCCTCGTTCCAGGAGACCACCAAGGTGCTCACCGAGGCGGCCCTCCGCGGGGCGGTCGACGAGCTGACCGGCCTCAAGGAGAACGTCCTCCTCGGCCATCTCATCCCCGCCGGCACCGGCTTCGAGCCCTACACCCGCATGAAGGTGAAGAAGCTCGTCGAGGAGCTGCCGGGCGAGGACGAGCTCACCGACCTCGCCGAGGCGGTGGCGGCGGCCGAGGCCCTCGGGGCCGAGCCGGCGTCGCCGGAAGTGCAGGTCCTCGGCCGGACCGAAGCCCAGCCCGCCGGCGAGGGCTGAGCCCACCCGCCGCACCGGGGCATCGCCCCGAATCGTTCCGACCCTCACCCGCGGGCCGGTCTCCACGCGAGACCGGCCCGCGATCGTGCGCGGGGGACGGCGTCCCCGGCCCGCCGTCGACGGGGCCGGGCGTGCCGTCGGCCGCCCCGCCGATCATCGCGCCGGCCATCGCGCCGGCCATCGCGTCCCGGTCGAATCCCGAACCGATCGTGCGCGATCCGTTGAACCGTGCGCTCGTTCGGATAGGATGCCGACCTCGCAGGCGGTGGCCGAACGACGGCCCGTCCGAGCGGTCCTCGGCATCCGATGCCCCCTGCGTGCGAATGGACCGATACGCGTTCCGCTGACGCCCCGTGGAGCGCCCCTCCAGGAGCCCCCTCGATGAAGCGCACGATCGCTGCGATGACGGTCGCCGCCGCAGGCATGGTGTCGACCGGCTTCGCCGCCGACGTCGATCTCACCCCCCGCGTCGAGATCTCGAAGACGCCCACCGCCCTCCTCGACGTCCCCGAGGACTTCACCGGCCGGGCGGTCGTGAAGTTCCGCGACGGCGTCGCGGCCCGGCCCACCGGACTCGGCAACGCCGTCTCCACGACCGGCACCGACCTCCGCGCGGTGGACGAGATCCTCTCGCGGCAGCGGGTCCGGCTCGTGACCGCGTTCCCGGGCGTCGACCCGGCCGACCTCGCCCGCATCGAGGCGCGGGCCGAGGTCATGAGCGGCCGCGCCCAGCCCGACCTGCTCGGCATCATGTTCCTGCAGGGAACGCCGGCGGCGGTCGAGGCGGCGGCCCGCCAGCTGAACGACCTCGGCGTCGTCGAGTACGTCGAGTTCGAGCAGATGGCCGCCCCCGCGAACGGCTCGGGGCAGGCCTACCCCCACCACGGCAACTGGAAGGAGCTCGCCGAGCTCGATCGCCGGCTCCACCCGGGCGAGGACTCCAGCGGCATCAAGCCGTGGACGCACGGCGGCCGCGGCGTCGCGTTCGAGCCCCCGGGCGCCCGGCAGACGCGGGAACGGCTCGCCGAGGCGGGCGTGATCCCCGGGGCCCTCGCGAACGCGGGGCCCGGCGCGGGCCCCGCGACCCGGGGCGACGACTGGGACGCCGTCGATCCCGACACGCCGCAGATCGCCTTCGGCGGAGAGGAGCCCGACTGCGGCGTCGCCGGCACCGGCAACTGCTGGAACGTCGACGGCACCGGCAGCCCGTTCTGCGACGACGAGATCTGCTGCGACATCGTCTGCGACATCGACGAGTTCTGCTGCGCCGAGAACGGCGAGTGGGACGCGATCTGCGCCCAGCTGTCCAACTCGATCTGCGTGCCTCACACGCCGGCGCCTCCCGGTCCGCCCGCCGACCTCGGCGGCCCGGACCGCTGCTCGGTCTTCGCCCAGAACGGCCCCTTCCAGGTCTCGGCCTCCGGCGGCTGCAACGACGATCAGTGCTGCTTCGACGTCTGCGCCGTGAACCCCGGCTGCTGCCTCAACGCGTGGGACTTCACCTGCGTGCAGCTCGCCCGCGACCTGTGCACGATCGACGTGGACACCGACGACCCGACGCCGGACCTGACCGAGGTGCAGGGCTACCTGACCCAGGCCGGCTACGACCCCGCCGACCTCGGCTCGGGCACCTACCCGTTCGATCGCTACAACTTCCCGCTCCCGTCGATGGGCACCTTCCCGGGCTTCAACGGGACGGGCTGGGACCTCTACCTGCCGGGCGAGCCGTTCAGCGACGTCGGTCCCGACGGCATCCCGGACACGGGCGACCCCGGCGAGGGCAACGGCTGGTTCGATCCGGGCGAGCCGTTCGAGGACGTGGGTCGTGACGGCCGCGCCGGCACGAACGACGACGGTGAGGGCGACGGCATCTGGCAGGCTCCGGCCGGGATCCAGGGCGTCGCCGAGCGGGCCCTGCAGCGGGATGGCATCGACCTCTTCGGCGAGGGCGTGCAGGTCCGTGGAAAGACCATGAGCGTCGGGATCATCGACGGGTCGGTGTACGCCAACCACGAGGAGTTCGCTCCGCTCGTGGTCGACGACGAGGAGCTCGACGGCCGCCGACTCATCGTCGAGGACGTCCGGCTCTTCTTCGACGAGACGATCGTCTCGCCGAGCAACGGCACCGCGGTCGCCTCGGTCCTCCTCGCCCGCGACGAGGCCGCGTTCGGTCAGGATCCCTCGGGCGTCACCGGCATCGTCCCGGAGGCCCAGGGCTACTTCTTCCCGCTCACCAGCCGTGACCAGGGCCCGCGCGAGCTCGCGGCCTGGGGCAACGCGATCTCGACGCTCGATGCGGGCGACGTGATCGTGGCCCCGTACGTGCGGGGCGGCGTCTCGCTCAACCTCAACGCGACCATCAACGCGATCGCGACGCTCGCCACCGACTCCGGCATCGGCGTGATCCTGGCGGCCGGCGACGAGTGCACCGACCTCGGCGGCGTGCTCGCCGGCGAGGACCTGCCCGACAGCGGCGCGATCGTGGTCGGAGCCGGCTCGCCGGGCACCGCCGTCGGCGGCATCCCGTACCGGCTGCCGTACTCGAACTTCACCTCCGACGAGGAGGTCCTCGACGAGGAGGATGCCCGCCAGGTCCACCTCCGGGCGTGGGGCGCGTTCGTCACCGCCGCCGGATACGGCGATCTCTTCCGCATCGATCCGGCCGACGGCACCGGCATCGACCAGAACCGCGCCTATACCGGCGGCTTCTCCGGCACCGCGGCGGCCGCGGCCCAGGTCGGCGGCCTGTACATCGCCACCCAGGGCTTCAGCCGCCAGTACTTCGGCCTCTCGCTCAGCCCGCGGGTGATCCGCGGGGTGCTCGGGGCGCCGGGCACCACCGGCGGCGTCCCGCCGCGCCTGCTCGGCAACTTCGGCAACCAGCCCTGCGGGCTCGACGTCGTCGCGGAGCAGCCGTTCAACCACATCGGCGGCTTCACCCGACTGACGGGCCCCGGCGGGGTGGTCGACCAGCTGCTCGACATCGAGAGCGTCGAGTTCGGCGACGCCCCCTTCGTCCAGGACGTGGTGCTCGTCCGCGGCGAGTACATCGAGGGCAGCCGGTTCTCGCTGTCGGGCCTCGACGGGATCTTCTACCGGGCGCTCGCGGTGCCGACCGAGGCGAGCGAGAAGCCGGTCACCGAGGGGCAGAGCGGCGCCGGCCCCAACGCCCTGATCACCGTGCCGGAGCTCGCCTCGGCCGAGTACATCGTCGGCGGCAACATCGTCGATCTCGTCGCGATCGGCCAGACCGAGCAGCGCAACCCGCTGGCGATGGGCGTCGAGGTGGTGACCGGGACGGTGCCGAACCTCTTCACCTTCGTGTTCGTCGAGATGTACAACTTCAAGTCGGCCCGGTGGAGCTTCGTCGGCATCGTCCCCGCCGGCACGCCCCAGACGTTCCCGGTGCCGCAGCCCCCGGACCACATCAGCCCGACCGGGCGGATGCTGGCCCGCATCTACCACGTCGGCTTCCCGATCTTCGGTGGCTCGTTCGTCCCCGAGAACTACGTCGCCCGGACGGATCTCATCGACATCGAGCTCACCGGCGGCATCGAGAACTGACCCCGTCGCCGGGCCCGGCCCGGTCTCCATCCCGACTCGATCCCCGCGGGGGTCCCGGCTCGCCGGGGCCCCCGCGGTCGTTGAGGGCCGGCCGGTTCAGCGGCCTGGGAACGGCGGCGCCGCGCCTTCCCCCCCCGCGGTCCGGGAACGGACCTCGGCCGCCGGCCGTGCCCACCCACCCGCGAGAGGAGGGGACATGGACGCGCCGGAGGAGCCGCGGAACGCCGGCGGGTGACACCACCGCGCGAAAGGGCTTGCGTCGTGAAGCCCTCCGTCTACCCTCGACGAAGCCGCGTGCGGAGCGATGTCCAGCGCGTCGTCCGCCCCGTCCGGAGCCGGTCTCCGAGACGGCGAGCCGTCGTCCGACCGTCCGCCCGAGCTCCCCACGTCCCAGAATCGTCAGGATCGAGTCAATGCCCCACCGCGATCGCCGCCTTCCGCTCGCCGCCTCGCTCGTCGCCTCGATCGCCGTCGCGGCCGCGCCCGCGATCGCCGGCGACGATCCCCGCGAGGTCCTCGGCTTCGACGCGCTGCACGCCCGACTCGGTCCCGACGCCCCGACCGGTGCCGGCGTCGTCGGGTCCTACGTCGAGGCCAGCGACGGCAACGGCTTCTGGCGGCCCGACCTGGACAACGGCGACCTCGACGACAAGAACCTGATCGTCGAGAGCTCGGGGGCGGCGGGCGAGTCCGCCCACTCGACGGGCGTGATGCGGCAGCTGTGCGGCACCGGCACCTCGGTCGCTCCCGGCATGCTCGACATCCACCTCTGGGAGGCCCTGGACTGGCTCAACGGGTTCCTGCGGGTCGGGACCTCGGCCCCGCCGTTCCCGCAGCCGGGGCCGATCCGAGTCCTCAACAACTCCTGGATCGCGAGCTCGAACCCCGCCCTCGACAACGACGTCCTGCGGCGGGCGGACTTCGTCGTCAACCGCGACCGGCTGCTGATCGCCAGCGGGATGAGCAACAACCCCAACGGCAACCCGCCGCTGATGGGGCACATGTACAACGGCCTCGCAGTCGGCACCCGGGACGGCGGGCACGGCCAGCTGCCCACCCAGTCCGGCATCGACGGTCCCGGCCGCATGAAGCCCGAGATCGTCGGCGTCGCCGGCACCACCAGCAGCGCGACCCCGCAGATCGCGGCCATCGGCGCGGTGCTCGCCGAGACGATCGAGACCTTCCCCGGGCTCTCGACCAATCTCAACGCCCGCCGCATCCAGGTCCTCAAGGCCGCGATCCTCGCCGGCGCAGTGAAGGAGAACCAGCTCACCGGCGAGTGGACCAACGGCGCCGAGACCTCCGGCCCCGACCGCGGCGTGACCCTCACGCCCATCGACGACGTCGTCGGCGTCGGCACCGCCAACGTCGACCGCTCGCACCTGGTGCTCACGTCGCTCGAGCAGAACGGCACCGCCGATCCCGAGTCGGCGTCCGGCCTGCCGTCGCGGGGCTGGGACTACGACACGATCGGTCCCGACGACGCCCGCTACTGGGGCATCGAGCTGCCCGAAGGGGCGGACGAGCTCTCGGTGGTCCTGACCTGGAACCGCGCGGTGCAGATTCCCTCCGGCGACTGGGGCGTGGCGGACTTCGACCTCGAGCTGCTCCGCCGCGACGCGGGCGGCGGCCTGGTGCCGCTCGTGGGCGACGCGGGCCTCGGGATCTTCGAGTCCGGCAACGTCGCGAGCCGCAGCCCGGTGGACAACGTGGAGCACCTGTACGTCGCGGGGCTCGCGGCGGGCAGCTACGTCCTGCGGGTGAACCGGCTGGACGAGGGGGCCCTGCCCACGAGCGGCGCGGTCGCCCTCGCCTGGTTCGGCCCCGAGCCGGTCGAGCCGGGCGTGCCGGAGGACGTCAACGGCGACGGCACCGTCTCGCTCGACGACCTGCTGCTCGTCCTGTCGGCCTTCGGTCCCTGCGGCAGCCCGTGCCCCGAGGACGTGGACGAGGACGGGACCGTCGGCTTCAGCGACCTCGTGGCGATCCTCTCGGCCTGGGACTGATCGCCGGCCGGCGAACCCGGCGGGGCCGACCGGCGCCCGTCCCCCGCTCCCACGGCCCGAGCGGGCGAGCGTCAGCGGGCGACCCGCCCCCGTCCCTCCGCACGCCGGGCCCCGGCCCGATCCCGGGCGCGAGCACCGCCGCCCTCGGCGGCCGACCGCGCCCCCGGTTTGACGCGCGGCCCCCGGGCCGCTGCACTGCTCCGCATGCACCCCACGCTCCGCACGCTCCCCCGGCTGCTGGTGCCGGCGATCCTGCTCTCGCTCCTCGGCGTCTTCCTGCTGTGGCCGATCTGGCTCACGATCCGCGGCGGCTTCGTCGGCGAGACCGGATTCACCCTTCGCCACGTGCAGGTGGTCCTCGCCGACCCGCTGATGCGGGCGGGGCTGGGCAACGCCCTGCTGATCGCGGTCGGCACCACGCTGCTGTCGATCCTGATCGGCCTGCCGCTGGCGGTCCTCAACGCCCGGCACGAGTACCCCTTCAAGGGCACCCTCGCCGCGCTGATCCTCGTGCCGCTGATCCTGCCGCCCTTCGTGGGAGCGATCGGGCTGCACCACATCCTCGGCCGCTTCGGCACGCTCAACACGCTGCTGCTGGACCTGGGGCTGCTGGCCGAGCCGGTCGACTTCATCGGCCGCGGCGGGATCTGGGCCATCATCGCGATCCAGGCCCTGCACCTGTATCCCATCGTCTATCTCAACGCGACCGCGGCCCTGGCCAACCTCGACCCCGCCCTCGACGAGGCGGCGGAGAACCTCGGGGCCGGCCCGTGGCGCCGGTTCCGCGAGATCACGATGCCGCTGATCCGGCCGGGCCTGTTCGCGGGCTCGACCATCGTCTTCATCTGGGCGTTCACCGAGCTCGGCACGCCGCTGATGTTCGACTTCCAGGTCGTCACCCCGGTGCAGATCCTCAACGGCCTCAAGGAGCTCGACGGCGGCGGCGGGCCCACCTACGCCCTGACCGGGATCATGCTCGCGATCGCCCTGCTCTGCTACGTCGTCGGGCGCAAGCTCTTCGGCGGCCAGTCCTTCGCGATGTACGGCAAGGCCTCGGTCGCGGCCCGCACCACGCGGCTGACGGGCCTCGCCGCCCTCGGGGCCACCGCGGCCTTCGCCGGCGTGACCCTCGTCGCGATCCTGCCCCACCTCGGGGTGGTGGCGGCGAGCTTCGCCGAGGTGGGCGGCTGGTACCGCACCGTCCTGCCGGGGGAGTGGACGACCGAGCACTGGAGCGGGGCCCTCTCGCACCCGCTCGCGACCGACTCGATCCGCAACAGCCTCTTCTACGCCTCGATCGCGATGCTGCTGGACATCGGCTTCGGGGTCGTGATCGCGTACGTGGTCGTCCGCACCCGGGTCCCGGGCCGCCGGCTGATCGACGCCCTGACCATGCTGCCGCTGGCCGTGCCCGGCCTCGTGATGGCCTTCGGCTACGTCGCCATGACCCTCCGCTGGCCCTTCAACGAGGGCGCCCCGCTCGAGGGCGTGGCCGACGTCCTCGGGGCCGAGCCCAACCCGGTGATGCTGCTCATCGTCGCGTACGCGGTGCGGCGACTGCCGTACGTCGTCCGGTCGGCGATCGCGGGGCTCGAGCAGACCTCGGTGGAGCTCGAGGAGGCGGCGATGAACATGGGGGCGACCCGGACCCGGGCGGTCCGGACCGTCGTCCTGCCGCTGATCACGGCGAACCTGATCGCGGGCGGCCTGCTGGCCTTCAGCTTCGCGATGCTCGAGGTCTCGGACTCGCTGATCCTCGCCCAGCGGGCGGAGCACTTCCCCATCACCAAGGCGATCTACGTGCTCTTCGAGCGGCTCGGGGACGGCTCGGCGATCGCGAGCGCGATGGGGGTCTGGGGCATGCTCCTGCTCGGCCTGACCCTCGCCGCGGCCTCGGCCATGATCGGCAAGCGGATGGGGGCGATCTTCCGGGTGTAGCGGCCGGGCCGGGCCCCGCTCCGGAGCCCGCCGCCGGTCCCGCGAACCGGCCGGCTCGGGCCCGCCGCGCCGCGCGCGGCCACCCGCCCGGAATCCGAACGGATCGTCGCGCGGAACCGCCGCCGCGCGGCACGCGGGGCCTTCCCGGGGCTATCATCCGGCGTTCGTGAAAGGCGGCACGGATCCGGCCCGATGTCGGCTCGACGGCCCCTCGATCGCGTTCCGCCACGGCCTTCGCCGGCCGTCCGTCGCCGCCCCTCCTCCCGCCGCGTGGAGCCCCCCGGATGCCGTACACGCTCAGCCCCGACACCGGCTTCGACGTCGACGTCGAGCGGACCGACTACCTCAAGGACCGCCCGATCGCCGGTGACCGCTGGGTCCTCAACTTCGGCCCCCAGCATCCGGCCACGCACACCACGCTCCGGATCGTGCTCGAGCTCGACGGCGAGCGGGTCGCCCGGGCCACGCCGCACATCGGCTACCTGCACTCGGGCTTCGAGAAGCTCGGCGAGCACCACGACTGGAACCAGTACGTGTGCACGGTCTCGCGGATGGACTACGTCTCGCCCATCTGCAACGACATCGCCTGGCACACCGCGGTGGAGAAGCTCTTCGACGTCGACCTGACGCCCCGCTGCAAGGTGGTGCGGACGATCCTCGGCGAGCTCGGACGGCTCCAGAATCACCTGCTGTGCTGCGGGGCCGCCGCCCTCGACCTCGGGGCGTTCACGGGCTTCCTCTACGGCTTCAACGAGCGCGAGTTCGTCTACGACATCCTCGACTACGTCTCGGGCCAGCGCTTCCACCCGGACTACACGCGGGTCGGGGGCACGATGCGGGACCTGCCGGACGACGAGACGTTTCGGAAGATGGTCCGCCACTTCATCGACGTGCGGATGAGCAACGCGGTCCGCGACCTCGAGGCGCTCGTCCTGCGGAACCGCATCTTCATCGACCGCCTGCAGGGCATCGGCGTGATCACGGCCGAGGAAGCCTGCAGCTGGGGCTGCTCCGGACCCGTGGCCCGCGGCTCGGGCGTGAAGCGGGACGTGCGCAAGAGCGAGCCCTACCTCTGCTTCGCCGACAACTGGGACGGCGAGGGGGCCGAGGGCGTGACGTTCAGCGTCCCGGTGGCGTCCGACGGCGACTGCTACACCCGGTTCCTCGTCCGGCTCGAGGAGATCACGCAGTCGATCTCGATCATCGACCAGCTCGTGGATCGCATCCCGAAGGGCCCGATGAACGCCGACGCCGAGGGCAAGATGGTCAAGCCGGAGAAGGGCGACGTCTACGGCTCGATCGAGGGCACGATCCAGCAGTTCGAGCTCATCATGCCCAACCGCGGCTGGGACGCCCCGATCGGCGAGGCCTACGGCTGCATCGAGTCGCCCAACGGCGAGCTGGGCTTCTACTGCGTGGCCGACGGCGGGCCGTTCCCGTGGCGGGCCGCGACCCGGCCCCCGGCCTTCCTGCACTTCTCGACCTTCTCGAAGATGCTCGAGGGCCACATGCTGGCCGACCTCGTCGCCGTCCTCGGCAGCCTGAACATCATCGCGGCGGAGCTCGACCGCTGATCCGGCGGGCGAGCCGCCGCCCGCGGCTGCCCCCGTCCCCGGCTCCGCCCCGCGACGCACTCCGCCCACGCTTCCGCACGACCACAGGAACGACCCCCATGGCCTGGCACGTCAAGCCCAGTGCGACCACCAAGATCGAGACCCGGCCCGAGCCGTACCTCACCGAGGACGCCAAGGCGCGGTACGAGGCGGAGCTGATCCCGCGCTACGAGACCCGGCAGGGGTCGTTGCTCCCGATCCTGCACGACATCCAGCACGAGCACCACTGCATCCCGCACCAGGCGATGGTGGAGATCGCGGCCTTCCTGAAGATCCACCCGGGCGACGTGCTGGACACGGTGAGCTTCTACGAGGAGTTCACCATCGAGCCCACCGGGACGTACGTGATCGCCGTGTGCCAGTCGATCGCGTGCGAGGTGTGCGGCCACCAGGCCCTCGTCGACCACATCCGCACCAAGTACGACGTCGAGCCGCACGAGACCACCGACGACGGCCGGTTCACGCTGATGACCCTCGAGTGCCTCGGGGCCTGCGAGGGCGCGCCGTGCGCCCTGATCAACGAGGACCGGCACGACAACCTGACCATCGAGTCGCTCGACGAGCTGCTCGACTCGCTGCCGTGAGCGGCGGCGACCGAGGCGAGGAGCGTCCCTCGCTCATGCGGTCGCTCGGCCTGTTCGTCGGCCACGTCGCCCGCGGCATCCGGTCGAAGCCCGGGAACGATGCCCCGGACGAAGGGCGGACCCGCCGCGAGGTGGGACGCCACGTCGAGGAGGAGGAGCGCGACGGCGTCGTCCTCCGCCGCACCACCATCGAGGAGGTGGAGCTTCCGGCCGGACGCTCCCCCGCCTCCTCGTCCCCCGGTCCGTCCGCACCCTCGGACGGACCCGACCCTGACTCCGATCGGGACTGAACCATGCCCGTCACCGAGCCCGTCCTCACCAAGCGCATCCCCACCGCCCCGTGGGGCGACCCGAAGGACCGTCGCTACGTCGACGCCGACGAGTACAAGCGGACCGGCGGCTGGGTCGCCCTCGAGCAGGCCCTCGGCCAGGAGCCGAAGGACCTCGTCGAGCAGGTGAAGGCGGCCCAGCTCCGCGGCCGCGGCGGAGCCGGGTTCCCCGCCGGCCTCAAGTGGTCGTTCCTGCCCGAGCCGGACGGCGGCCGCCGCTACCTCGCCGTCAACTGCGACGAGGCCGAGCCCGGCACGTTCAAGGACCGGCTCCTCTGCGACTTCGACCCGCTGCTGGTGATGGAGGGGATCGCGATCTGCTGCTGGGCGTGCCGGCTCGACACCGCGTACTTCTTCATCCGCGGCGAGTACAAGCACCAGGCCAAGACGGTGCAGCGCGCGATCGACGAGGCGTACGAGGCCGGCATCTTCGGCGGCAAGGGCCTGCTCGGCGGCACCGTCGACTTCAAGGTGGACTGCTACCTGCACCGCGGGGCCGGGGCCTACATCTGCGGCGAGGAGACCGGCCTGCTCGAGGCGGTCGAGGGTCGCCGCGGCTGGCCGCGGCTGAAGCCTCCGTTCCCCGCGGTCGAGGGGCTCTTCGGGCGGCCGACGGTGGTCAACAACGTCGAGACGCTCGCCGCGGTCCCCGGCATCGTGGAGCACGGCGTCGACTGGTGGACCGGCATGGGCTGCGAGTCGTCGATCGGCGGCGCTCCCTCGTACGGCCCGAAGCTCATGGGCGTCTCCGGCCACGTCAATCGTCCCGGCGTCTTCGAGGTCGATCTCGGCATCCCGCTGCGGACGCTCGTCGAGGACCATTGCGGCGGCATGCGGGGCGGCAAGCGCTTCAAGGGCGCGATCGCCGGCGGCGTGTCGATGGGCTGCCTCGGCCCCGACCAGTACGAGGCCGAGATGGACTTCGACATCGGCAAGAAGTACGACGTCATGGGTCTCGGCACCGCCTGCCCGACGATCTTCGACGAGGACACCGACATGGTCGCGGTGGCCCGCAACCTCTCGCGGTTCTTCAAGAACGAGTCCTGCGGTCAGTGCACGCCCTGCCGCGAGGGCGCGCAGTGGATGTACAAGCTCCTCTGCCGCATCGAGGCGGGCGACGCCACCACCAAGGATCTCGACCTGCTGCTCGAGCTCGCGGGCTCGATGGGCATCATGCCCGGCACCACGATCTGCGGCCTCGCCGACGGCCACAACTGGGCCGTCCGCACGGTGGTCAACAAGTACCGCGAGGAGTTCGAGGCGCGGGTCAAGCCGTACCACGTGGCCACGAACACGGTGAGCCTCAGCGTGAGCGGCGCCGGGGGCGCCTGAGCCCGCCCCGGCTCCCGGCGCGCCGCGGCTCGCGGCGCGCCGCGGACGCGGCCCTGTCCCCGTCGGCCGTCATGGGCCGTCGCGGAGCGGGACGAGCATCCGCCCCGCCGCTCCCGTCCCAGGGTGCCCGGCGCCCGGCCCCGGACGCGGCGACGCCCGGAGGTCCGGAACGGCGCGGCCGGCTCGCGCACCGACTGCGCAGCGGCCGTCCAGCCGGCCTCGGATGCCCGGTCCGCACCGTGGCGAGCGTCTTCGCTCCGCAAGTCGCTTCGATCCGGCGTCGATGCGCGATCCGCCGGACCGACCCGCGGTCCGCGGCGCGATGGACGCGCCGCGCGAGCCTTCCCGCGAGCGGTCCCGCACGGGGCAGCGCCGTGACCACCGAAGCGACTGCGGACCAGGGCACCGACGAGAACGGCGGGCCGAGCAGCCCCGGCGGCGTGCGCGGCGGCCTCCCCGCCAGCCTGAGCGGACGGCTCACCCTCCTCGCGGGGGCGATGCTCCTCACGACGCTCGGCTGCGTGGGCAGCACGCTGTGGATCAACGGCCTGCAGCGGGGCGACGCCGAGACGATCAACCTCGCCGGCCGCCAGCGGACGCTGATCCAGATCGTCTCCAAGGAGCTCTACCGCGACCTGTGCACCGGTGCGGTCGCCCCGGGCGGCGAGACGCCGGCGATCGCGCTCTTCGAGGACACCCACGCGGCCCTCCGCGACGGCGGCACCACCCACGCGGACCTGGCGATGACCCGGCCCGTGACCCTGCCCGGCACGAGCGACCGCGGCGTCGTCGCCGCCCTCGACGAGGTGGAGACGCTGTGGGCGTCGCTGCGGGCGGCGGGCGACCGGCTCGCGGCCACCCCCGCCGGCACGCAGGCCTTCGCGGCCGCCCAGGCCGACGTCGAGCGCCTCACCGCCGAGACGCTCGACCGCATGCACGCCACCGTGGGACTCTTCCAGGATCGCAGCGAGGCCCGCGTCGGCCTGCTCGCCACGATCCAGCTCGTTGCGGCCGCGGCGGCCGTGGCCGCCTTCGGCGCGACCGTCGTCTTCATCCGCCGCCGGCTCTCCGCCCCGCTGTCGGAGGCCGTCTCGGTGGCCGAGGCGGTGGCCGCGGGCGACCTGACCCGCACCTGCCCCGCGGACGGCGACGACGAGGTCGCCGCCCTCGGCCGGGCCCTCAACGCGATGTGCCGCGACCTCGCCGAGCTCGTCCGCGAGCTCACCGGCGGGGCGTCGGAGGTCGCGGGCTCCGCGGGCCAGCTCCTCGACACCTCCGGCCAGCTCAACGAGTCGGCCGGTCGCAGCCGCGGCGAGACCTCCTCCGCCTCGCAGGAGGCCGAGCAGCTCGCGGGCACGATGCAGACGATCGCCGCCTCGAGCGAGGAGATGTCCTCCGGGATGTCGGTGCTCGCCGAGGCGGTCGAGCAGATGACGACCACCATCGACGAGGTCGCCCGCAACGCCGAGCAGACGGCCAGCGTCTCGGACCGGGCCGCCGCCCTCGCGATCGAGAGCAACGAGCGCATCGGGCAGCTCGGGGCCGCGGCCGATGCGATCGGCAAGGTGGTCGAGGCCATCCAGGACATCTCGGAGCAGACCAACCTGCTCGCCCTCAACGCCACGATCGAGGCGGCCCGGGCCGGCGATGCGGGCAAGGGCTTCGCGGTGGTCGCGAGCGAGGTGAAGGACCTCGCCCGGCAGGCCGCCGAGGCGACCGACGACATTCGCCAGCGGATCGGCAGCATCCAGAGCACCACCGCGGCGGCGGTCTCGTCGATCGGCGACATCGGGGAGGCGATCCGCGAGGTCAACGAGGCCTCCCGCTCGATCTCCTCGGCGGTCGAGCAGCAGGGCACCGCCACCCGCTCCATCGCCGGCAACATCCAGCAGACCGCCTCCGCCGCCCGCGAGGTCACCGACGGCGTGCACCGCTCGGTCTCGTCGGCCGAGGCGATCACGCAGACGATGGCCGGCGTCGACGCCTCGATCCAGGAGGCGGCCGACGGCGCCGGCCGCTCCCGCGAGGCGAGCGAGCGGATGTCGGCGGTGAGCGAGCAGCTCCGCGGGATGGTCGGCCGGTTCACGGTCTGACCCGACCGCCGCGAGGGCGGGGGCACCGCCCGCGAGCCCCGTCGGGCCCGGCCCCCGCCACTATCCTCGCGACATGTCCGCCCCGGCTCCCGGTCCGCCTCCGCCCGGCTCGCCCCCCCGCGTCCCCGCCCGCGGGCCGTCGACGGACGCGTCGTCCGGCCCCGCGCCCTCCGGCCCCCGCCCCCGCCGCGGCCTGCTCGCGATCGTCGGCCCGGGCGTCCTCGTCGCCGCCACCGGCGTGGGGGCGGGCGACCTCGCCACCGCGGGCTTCGCCGGCTCCCGTCTCGGGGTCGCGGTCGCCTGGGCGGTGGTGGTCGGCGCCGTCCTGAAGTACGTGCTGAGCGAGAACCTCGCCCGGTGGCAGCTCGGCACCGGCGAGACCGTCCTCGAGGGGGCGATCACGCGGCTCGGCCGGCCCGTGCACGTCGGCTTCGCGGTGTACATGCTGCCGTGGAGCGTCTTCGTCGGCACCGCCCTCGTGAGCGCGTGCGGCGTGACCCTGCACGCCCTGACCGCCGGGATCCTCGGCGACGCCGACGTCGGCACGCTGGTCTGGGGCGCCGCGTGCAGCCTCGCCGGGGCGGGCCTGGTGTGGGCGGGCGGGTTCCGGCTCTTCGAGCGCGTGATGACGGTCTGCGTCGGGGCGATGGTCGCGATCACCCTCTTCGCCGCGGTGCTCGCGGGGCCGGACCTCGGCGCCCTGCTCCGCGGCCTCGTCGTGCCCGCGATCCCCGGACTGAACGAGGCGGCCCGGGCGGCGGCGGCCGACAGCGGTGCCCGGGCGGACCTCGCCCCGCTGCAGTGGACGATCGCCCTGCTCGGGGGCGTCGGCGGCACGCTCACGATCATCGCCTACTCGTACTGGATGCGGGAGACGGGCCGCGAGCGGGCCGAGGACCTCCGCACCTGCCGCATCGACCTCGCGGGCGGCTACGCGATGACCGCGGTCTTCGGCGTCGCGATGCTCGTGGTGGCGAGCGGCGTCACCGTGGACGGCCGGGGCGCGGGGCTCGTCGTGGGCCTCGCGGACGCGGTCGGCGCGTCCTTCGCGGGGTCCTTCGGCGAGGGGGCGGGCAGCGTGGGCCGCGCCCTGTTCCTCGTGGGCGCGTTCGCGGCGGTGTTCTCGAGCCTGCTCGGCGTGTGGCAGGTGGTGCCGCTGATCTTCGCCGACTGGTGGGGACAGCGGCACCGCGTGGGCGTCGGTCACCGCGTCGCGCCCCTGATCGTGGACGAGCGGTCGCCCGCGGCCCGCGGCTCCCTCGTCTGGATCACGCTCGCGTCGCTGCCCGGGCTCGTGGTCTCGTTCGCGGCGGTGCAGAAGTGGTACGGCTACGTGGGAGCGCTCTTCATCCCCGCCCTCGCGATCGTGCTGCTGATCCTCAACGGGCCGCGGTGCGGCCTTCCCGCCCCGCTGCGGAACGGCCGCGCCGGCACGCTCGTCCTCGGCGTCACCGCCGCGTTCCTCCTCGCCATCGCGGGGTGGGACCTCGCGGGGCGGGCCGGGCTGCGCTGAGTCGCGGCGGTACGGCTCGCCGGCCGGGCGGTCAGTCCGCCGTCTCGAGCCGGCGGATCGGCACGTCCCGCAGCCGCAGCTCGCCGTTCGGCACGTCGAGATAGCCGGCGGGCGGCGGCCCGGCCCGCCCCGGCGGACGGGCGAGCTCCACGAACAGCCGCTCCACCGGCAGCACGACGTCGACGCGGTCCGGCAGCTCCACCGGGGCGTCGAGGCGCCGCCCCTCGAGCCGCACCGTGGTCACCACCGAGGCCCCGCGGGGCGGCGACGCGAACCGGCGGTCGCCCGACACGCGCGACTCCAGCAGTGGAAGGGTCCACCGTCGCCCCGCCGCCTCCAGCACCAGATCGTCGCCGAGGGAGCCGATCAGCTGCCCGACCTCCGGCGCCATGACGAGCTCGAGCTGCAGCAGCCGCACCGACGGATCGACGGTCGCGGCGGTGGTGCCCGGCTCGGGCGGATCGATCCGTCCCGTGGCCCGGAACGACGCCACGGTGCCCTCGGTCAGCGACGGCGAGCCCGGCCCCACCAGCCCGAGGATCGTCCGCTCGTCCCCCGGCGCGAGCTCGGGCGGCGGCCATGACGGCATGGCGGTGGACGCGGACACGGTGCGGATCCAGGTGTGGCCCGCGGCGGAGATCTCGAGGTCCAGCTCGACGTCGTAGGGCACGGCCACGCCGTCGGTGCGCGCCGGCGGCACGCCGAGCGGCGAGCCGCCGTGCGCTTCGCCGAGGTCGAGCGGCGGAAGGAGGCCCGTCCGCGTCGGCAGCGGAAGCTGCTCGGGACGGGCATCCGGCCGCGGGCGACCGTTCATCCGCACCTCGACCATCCGCATCCGCACGGGGACGCCCGGCACCGTCGGGACCGGCGTCGGCCGGACCTCGGGCGTGCGCGGGAACCGCACGTCGAGGGCGACGGCGAAGCGATCGGGCGGCAGCGGCCGGACGCGCAGCGCGAGGACGGTGCCCGCGTCGTGCAGTCGCCGCACGTCCTCGGGCCCGAGGTGGCCGCCGACGACGAGCTCGTCCACCACCGCGTGCCACTCCGCGAGCACCGAGGCCGAGTCGGCGCCGCGGTCGATGCGGTCGAGGTCGGCCCGCAGCAGCCGGGCGAGGTCGTCGAGCCGGTGCGTGGGCAACGCGCCCGCGACCCGGCGCCCGACGAGCTCGCCCCGGATCAGGCGCCGCGTCGCGGGCGTCGCCAGCGGCTCCTCGACCGCAAGCAGCCACGCGGTCGGCATGATCGGGATCCGCGTGGTCGGCTCGGGCCAGGCCGCGGCCCCGCCGAGCCCGAGCCCGGCGACGATCGCGCCGGCCGCCACCGGGCCGCGCCGGATCCGCCGCCGCCGGCGAGCCGTCGCCCGCACTCGGGGCAGCGATCGTCCCGGCCGACCGCCCCCGCCGCCTGGGCCGCGGTGACCCGCTGGCCGCACCCCCGGCACCGCGGCACCCCGGAGACGTCGCGACCGAGCAGTCCCCGGCCCGCGAGCACCCCGCCCGCCGCCGCGACCATCCCGCCGATGATCCAGCTCATCGCCATCCCGGCAGCGTACCCCCGCCTCGCCCCCGTCGATCCGTGCCCCCGCGCGCGACCGCGGCCCGGACGAGAAGGTCCGGGCCGCGCGTCATGAGTCCCTGGATCGGCCGGCGGGGGCGGCCCCGGGCTCTCCCCGCGATCACTCCAGCGCCGCGGCGCCCGAGATGATCTCGGTGAGCTCCGTCGTGATCTGGGCCTGGCGGGCGCGGTTGAACTGCCGGTTGAGCGACCGCTTGAGGTCGCGGGCGTTCTCGGTGGCGGCCTTCATCGCCACCATCCGCATGATCTGCTCGCTCACCACCGCGTCGTTGAAGCACTGGAAGAGCTGCGTCTTCACCGTCTGCGGCAGCATGTCGGCGAGGAGCTCCTCGGCCGAGGGGCTGAACTCGTACTCGGAGCCGGGCCCGGCGTCGCCGCCCTCGGCCTCGCCGTCCTCGCCGCCGGCCGCCTCGGGCGACAGCGGGAGCAGCTGCTCCACGGTCGGGATCTGCCGCGAGTTCGACTCGAACCGCATGTAGACGATCCGCACCGCGTCGTACTCGCCGTCCACGAAGGACTGCATGTACCGCGTGGCGAGGGCGTCGATGTCGTCGTAGGCGGGCGTGTCGCCGATGGTGTGGTGCTCGGCGATCGGCACCCGGGCGAACTCGAAGAAGCCGACCGCCTTCTTGCCGCTGATCTCGAGGGTCGACTCGACGCCCTGGTCGCGGAGGCCGCGGAGGTGGGCCAGGCCGGTCCGCAGCACGTTGGCGTTGTACGCCCCGCAGAGCCCGCGATCCGACGAGATGACCAGGACCAGCTCGCGGCCGCCCGCGACCGGCTCGGTGCGGAGCAGCGGGTGGTCGAGCTCGCCACCGGCGCTGGCCGAGAGCTCCTGGACGAGCTCGCGGATGCGGGCGGTGTACGGCTTGGTCGCCTGCGCTCGCTGGAGCGCCGCGGTGAACTTCGCGGTGGCGATCATCTGCATGGTCTTGGTGATCCGCTGGATCGTGCCGACCGCGACCATGCGCTTCTTGATCTCTCGGGTTCTGGCCATGGGGCGGACAGTGTAGCGGGGTCGGGGGCCCGAGTCCCCGCGCGGGTGGCCGCGGCTCGCCGGCGGAGGACGACCGGCACCTCCCGCCCGGCCGCCCGGCCGCCCGCCGAGTGGCCGCCCCCCGGGTCCGGCCGCGAGCCGCCGCCGGGAGCCGCCACGGGCCGCCGGCTCATCGGGGACCGCCGCCTCGCGTTCGGGTTCCGGCCGGCAGGCCCTGGCGCCGCCCGGGGCCGTCGGCCGCGGCCCGTGTCCACCGTCACTGCCGCGTCGCCGCCCCGCCGCGGTCCCGCCCGCGTCCCCCGGGACGCCGCCACGCCGCCACGCCGAGACGCCGGGCCCCCGGGACGCCGCCACGCCGAGACGCCGGGCCCCCGGGACGCCGCGGCCGGCCGCGGCCCGCCTCAGTCGCCCACCGTCATCCCGTCGTAGGCCAGGGCCATCCCCTCCGGCAGCCGCGGGTCGAGCTCGGCGTGCCGCAGGTCGTGGGTCATGTGGATGAACCAGGTCCGCTCCGCCCCGATCCGCTCGGCCGCGCTTACCGCCTCGTTCACCGTGAAGTGGGTCGGGTGCTTCCGCTCGCGGAGCATGTCGAGGAAGAGGGTCCGCAGGCCCCGGAGGCCGGGCCACGTCTCGGGCGGGATCGACGAGACGTCGGTGACCCAGGCCAGCGGCAGCGGCCCCGGCTGCTCGCGGGCCACGCCGCCGCCCGCGTCGAGGGCCTCGAAGCGCCAGGCGAGGACGGGCAGCCGGCCGTGCAGGACCTCCATCGGCGTGCACCGCAGCCCGTGCACGTCGACCGGCACGCCCACGTCCACGACGTTGGGCACCAGCGTGGCCACGAACGAGTCGTTGACGTTCGTCTCCCGCCGGAAGATGTGCTGGTAGACGCGGAACAGCGACTCCATCGTGTGGTGGTCGGCATGGATCTCGATCGGCCCCTGCATCACGACGTTGAACCGCCGCGTCTCGTCGAGGCCCCAGACGTGGTCGACGTGGTTGTGCGTGAAGAGGATCGCGTCGCACCGCCGCAGGCCGTGGGTCAGGGCCTGCTGCCGCAGGTCGGGCGAGGCGTCCACGAGGACCAGCCGCTCGTCGCCGGCGGCGTCGCGGAAACGGACCGCGCAGGACGTCCGCAGCCGGCGGTCCCGCGGATCGTCGCTCGTGCAGGTGTCGCAGTCGCAGCCGATCACCGGCACGCCGGCGCTGGTGCCCGAGCCGAGGACGAGCAGCTCGACGTCGCCGATCACCGCGGTCATCGCGTGGGCTCCCGCGCGGCACCGGCGGCGCTCGGGTCCCCCGCGGCACCCGCGGCACCCGCGGCACCGCCAGTCTCCGCCCGCTCCGCGGCCCCCGCGTCCATCGCCGCCCGCACCGCCCGGGCGGCCGCCTCGGGGTCGTCCGCTCCGCACACCGCGCCGCACACCGCCACGCCCCGCGCCCCCGCGGCCGCCAGCGTCCGCGCCCGCGCCGCGTCCACGCCGCCGATGGCCAGGTGCGGAAGCCGGTCCCACGCGAGGTACGCCCGCAGGTACGCGGGCCCGACGATGACGTCCTTGTGCTTGGTGCCGCTGGGGAACATCGGCCCCACGCCGCAGCCGTCGGCCCCCGCCGCCAGCGCCGCCCGCGCCTCCTCGATCCGCGAGGTGCTCACGCCGATCACCAGTCGCTCGCCCGCCAGCCGCCGCACGTCGGCCGCGGGCAGATCCTGCTGCCCCACGTGCACGCCGTCGGCCCCCGCCGCCAGCGCCACGTCCGGCCGGTCGTTCACGACCAGCGCCGCCCCCGCGTCCGCGGTGATCCGCCGCAGCCGCCGCGCCCGCTCCAGCAGTGCGCCCGCGGGCAGCGCCGGCTCCCGCAGCTGCAGGCAGTCCGCCCCCCCGCGCACCGCCGCCTCCGCCACGCCGGCCCAGTCGCCGCCGCGGCACGCGGCCTCGGTCACGAGCACGCACAGCCGCCACTGGGGCCGCCGCCGCGCCGACAGGGCCGCGAGCAGTCGCCGCTCCAGCTCGTAGCCCCGGTACCGCAGACCCTCGATCGCCGCCGGCACGCCCGCCTCGGCCAGGGCCGCCTCGGCCTTCGACCACTCCTCGATCGACCGCAGCGCCTCGGCCAGACGTGCGGTCGCGGCCCGCACCACCGCCGCGACGTCGGCCCGCTCCGCCTCGCCGCGCCCCCGCAGACCCGTCCCCACGTCGCCCGGCGTGTCGCGGGCGGAGGCCAGCGGCCGGCCCGCGGCTCGCTCGATCGCCGCCACCACGCCCGCGAGCTCGTGCCGCGCCTCCTTGGCCACCGAGGCGAGCGCCGCGTCGTCCAGCAGGAAGCGCGCCGCCTCCTCGGCCGTCCGCAGCGCCTCGCGGGCACGGTTGGCGTTGGCGTCGATGATCCGCAGTGCGTCCACGAAGCGATGGTAGTGCCGCGGGTGGACGGCCGACCCTCCGCGCCGCCCGGCCGCCCCGACGCTCCCGTCCGCCGCTCGCGCCCACGGGCGCCGCCCCGCGGCACACCGCACGCCCGGCCCCGCCGTCCACCCGCCGCGTGGCTGGCGTGCCCCGGCCACGCCCCCGCCCCGACCCACTATCCTCGCCGCTCCGTTCCGAACGAGTCCCGGCCGCGGCCGCCCCGCCCGCGGCGCCGCCCGCGCCCACTCGTCCCCTCCCCGCGTCCCCCCGGAGTCCGCCGTGTACAGCAGCGTCACCACCGGCTCGTCCCGCTCCCCCGTCCACGTCGTCGCCGTCTTCAGCGAGCCCGCCGGCCTGCCCCGCGGGCTCGATCTGCCCGACGGCGACAAGAAGGCCCTGAAGCAGGCCCTCGACACGCCCGGCTTCAAGGCCGACGCCGGCGAGACCTGCCCCGCGGGCGCGAAGCATCTGCTGCTCGGACTCGGCACCAGGGACGGCCTCGACGCCGACCGCCTCCGCACCGCGGCCGCCCGGCTGCTCAAGGCCTGCCACCGCCGCGGCGACTCGGCGATCCGGCTGCACCTCGACGCGATCCCCGCCCGGACGATGGACCGGGCGATCGTCGCCCGCACGTTCGGCGAGGCGCTCGGCGTCGCCCGCTGGCGCGTCGATCACTTCGACGGCACCGCGACCAAGCGGGAGAAGGCCTCGGGCAAGCTCACCGTGGTCGCCAACGACGCTGAGGGCAAGGCCGCGATCGACGAGGGCCTGACGGTGGCCGAGGCGGTGAACGAGGCCCGCCGCCTCGGCGCGACGCCGCCCAACGTCTGCAACCCCCCGTGGTTCGCGGCCGAGGCCCGCAAGCTCGCCCGCGGCCGCGGCCTCAAGACGACGGTCATCACCTACCAGAAGGCGCAGGAGCTCGGCCTCAACGGCATCGTGAACGTCGGCCGCGGCTCGGACGCCAAGCCGAACATGGTGATCCTCGAGCACAAGCCGAGGAAGGCCCGCCGCGGCGTGCGGCTGTGTCTCGTGGGCAAGACGATGACCTACGACTCCGGCGGCTACTCGCTGAAGATCCAGGGCTCGATGCAGGGCATGAAGTACGACGGCTGCGGCGGCTACGCGGTGCTCGGGGCGATGCTCGCGATCGCCGCCCTCGACCTGCCGGTGCACGTGATCGGCCTCATGCCGTGCGCCGAGAACATGATCGACGGCGACGCCTACCGGCCCGACGACATCGTCGAGATGTACAACGGGGTGACGGTCGAGGTCACCAACACCGACGCCGAGGGCCGCATGATCCTCGCCGACGGGCTCGCGTGGGCGTGCGAGCAGTACGAGCCCACCGCGATCGTGGACGTCGCGACGCTCACCGGCGGCGTGGTGGTCGCCCTCGGCTCCACGTACGCCGGGCTGTGGTCCACCGACGACGAGCTCGCGGCCCACGTGGACGCGGCGGGCGCCGAGACCGGCGAGAAGGTCTGGCGGATGCCGCTGCACGAGGACTACCGCGACCAGATGCGGGCCAAGCACGCCGACATCTGGAACAGCTCGCCCAAGCGCGACGCCCACCCGATCCAGGGCGCGGCGTTCCTCAGCTACTTCGTCCCCGAGGACGTCCCGTGGGCCCACGTGGACATCGCGGGCACGGCCGAGAGCGAGGGCGACGCGGTCCACGTCCCCGGCCCGTCCGGCTTCGGCGTGCGACTGCTGACGGAGCTGGCGGCGCGGTACGCGCGGTCCTGAGGGGCGATCCGGGCACGCGACGCGGCGAGGCGGGCAGGGCCGAGGTGGCCGTGCCCGCCTCGTGGCGGGCCGACCGCCGGAACCCGCAGGCTCACCGATTCCGCAAGGCTGGAGCTCGCAAGACGGGCGAGTGAGTCACCGAGAGCCCCTTGAAGTCGAAGGGCGGGCTGCTACGCTCGTCGTTGGACCGATTCCGGCGGGCCGGGGAACCCGCACGCAACCGAGGAGCCGCCCGATGTCCCATCGACGTCGTCAATCCGCGTGGAGCCTGCGCACGGCCGCCCTGGCCACGGGCGCCGCGGTCATCGCCGCCCCGCCCGC
>CAYLNM010000047.1:0-25762 GCA_964385045.1 uncultured Isosphaeraceae bacterium | reverse complement strand
GAGCGGGGACGGCGGCCGCAGCGCCGGAGCGGGAGCGCGAAGGGCCCCGGGCGCGGGGGCGGGCGATGCCGGCGTCGCGGCGGCCGCGGATGCCCATCCCGCGGCCGTCGAGAGCCGGGACGCCGACGGCGGGGCGAAGGGCACGCCGAGGAGACGGCCGGCCTCGAGCCACTGCCGGGCGGCCGCCGCGACCTCGATCGCGGGCGGCGAGGCGGTCCTCGCGGGGGCTGCGGGGGCTGCGGGGGCCACGGGGCCGACCGGGGCCGAGGACGCGGGTCGGATGCTCACGGGCCGAGTCTCCGTCGCTCGGGATCCACGGACGGCTCCGAACCACGTTGCCGGGACGCCCGCGGGCGTCGCCGAGACTACCTCGCGGGGCGAGCGCGCCGGTCGTCGAGGCGGTTCGGCGACGTTCATCCACCGCGCGCCCGGAAGAGGCGGCGCCGCACCGCGCCGCGCCGCACCGGGCCCGCGCCGCACCGGGCCGGACCGCGCGGCGTCGCGTCTCAGGCGAGGGTGAGCATCGCCACGCCGGCCACCGCGAGCACCGCGCCGGCGATCGCGGCGGAACCGATCCGCTCACGGTCGATCAGGACCGCGAACGGCAGGATGAGTACCGGCGTCGTCGCCATCAGGGTGGCGGCGATGCCGGCCGGGGCGAGGTCGACCGCGACCATCGAGCACCAGACGCCGAGCACCGGTCCGAAGATGGTGCCGACCGCGAGCCCCGCGAGCACGATGCGCCGTTCCCGCGGCCCGAGCCGTGCCGACCGCCCGTCCGGCCCGCGGCGACGCCGCGCCAGGATCATGAGCCCGATCGCGGCCGGCAGGGCCGCGGCCATCCGGACGAGCGTCGCGTCCCACGGATCGACCGAGGTCGCGTCGGCGGAGCCGTGGCCGAGCCCGAGCTTGGAGAGCACCAGGCCGATCGCCTGGCACGCTCCGCCGCCGGCGGCGAGCAGGAGCCCCGTCGCGAGGGCGCGGCCGGCCGGCGGGGCGAACCGCGCGGGGTCCTCCCCCGTCGCCGGTGGCCGCCGGTCGAGCAGCACCCACGCGATGCCGACGAGGATCACCGCCATCCCCAGCAGCTGCAGCGGGCCGAGACGCTCCTCCAGCACCGGCCACGCGATGAGCGCGGCGAGCGGCGGGGCGAGGGTGGTCGCCACCAGCGTCCCCAGCCGCGGTCCGATGCGGACGAGCGCCGCGAAGAGGAGCTGGTCGCCGAGGGCGAGCCCGACCACCCCGCTCACGAGCAGCAGTGCGAGCGAGCGATCGGGGACGTCGGGGATCCAGCCGCCGGTCCGCACGCGCACGATCACCGCCAGCAGCACCAGGGCGGCGGCGATGCGGACGGCGTTGACGGCGGCCGCGCCGATGCGTCGCCCCGCCGCCGCGAAGGCCATCGCGGTGACGACCCAGCACGCGGCGGCGGCGAGCGCTGCGCCCTCGCCGAGCCAGGGAGCGGCGTCGCTCGTCGCGGGGTCGACCACGGGTCCATCGTTGGCCGCCCGCGGCCGCCGGTCATCCGGAGCGCGAACCGTCCCGCGCGTCCGGGAGCGCGGCGGCGACGTCCGGGCCATCGTCCGGGCTCCGGGCGGGCCACCCGCCCTGCCGGCGCCGAGCCTCGGCCGACTCGAGGGCGACCGCGAGCAGGGCGGCGGCCCGCGTGCGTCCGTCGCGCTGTGGATCGCGGCCGCCCGCGGCCGGGACCGCGGCCGCCGCCGGGCCGCGGCCCGTCGCCGGAAGCACCGGGTCGCCGCGTCTCACGTCGATCGTCGAGGAGGCCGCCCCGGGTCCGGCGTCGTCCCCGTCCGCCCGCGGCACGGTCCGGGCCCCGAAGCGGCGGCGGACGAGCGCACGCAGACGGTCCGCCTCGGCGGCGGGCGTCCGCTCCGCTGCCGCCGCGTCCTCGAGCAGCCGCCGCGACAGGAGCAGGCTGCTCGCCGGCACCGGCGGCTCCAGGCGCCGGGCCGCCCGCCTCAGCAGGCGGCGCTCGCCCGGCTCCACGCCGGCGCGGTCCATCACGACGCGCTCGGCCCGCTCGGCCGGGTCGAGGTGTCGCCGCACGACCCGGGCCGCCCCGATCGCCGCCAGCGCGAGCATCGCCCCGGCCACCACGAGGCCCGCCGTGGAGGGCTCGAGGCCGCCGACCACCGTCGGGGGCCCGGCGGGGTCGCCGACCCGGCCGAGCCCGCCGAGGCCGTCGGCGCCGTCGAGACCCGCGGGAAGCAGCGGGGCGGCGGCGCCCAGCCGCGCCGCGACCCGTGCGGCGCGGGCCGGGGCGGGGGGGACGGCGGGTGCCGGCGTTGCTGCCGGGACCGGCGTTGCCCCCACCGCCGCCGCCGTCATCGTCGTCGTCGTCGTCGCCCCCACCGCTGCCGCGGCCGGGCCGCCGGCCGCGCCCCGGCCCGCCGCCGCGCCCGTCACCGGCCCGGCGGCCGGACGACGCCCATCACCGGCGCGACCGCGGCCGCCGGAGCCGCCTCGGTCGCCCCGGCCGTCGTCATCGCCGCCGCCGCCGCCGGGCCCGACCTCGTCGCCCCCGCCGCCCACCGCCAGCGCCGCTCGGGCCCGTCGACGCACCACCGCGTCCCGATCACGCCGGGCGACCTCGCGCAGCACGCGGGCGAGTCGCGGATCGCCGAGCCGCCGGGCCGCGTCCGCCCCCCCGATTCGGTGGGCCGGCCGGGCGTCGACGAGCATGACCGCGGCCAGCCGGATCGCGCGGCGGCGATCGACCGCCGCCAGCCCCGCGACCGCCGTCGCCCGCTCGCCGGCATCGTCCGAGCGGGCCGCGGCCACCAGGGCCGCCGCGGGAACCCGCCCCCGCCGCCGCAGCGAGGCGAGGGCGGCCGCGCGGACCGCCGCGTCGGCACGGTCGGTCGCGACCACGAGCGCCGCCGCCGACGCCTCGTCGCGCGCCCAGCGCAGAGCGTCGCACGCCGCCGCCGCGACCGCGGGGTCCGGATCCCGCGTCGCTGCGATCACCGCTTCCACCAGCCCCCGCACGACACCCGTGCGATCGATCGCGAGGACGGCTGCCCGGCGCACCGCGGCGTCGCCCGAGACGAGCTCGGCCCGCCAGCGGTCGATCACCGCGCCGCGGTCCGCGGTCAGCTCGGCCAGGCGCACCGCCCGCCGCCACGCCGCGGTGCGTCCGGCACCCGAACGCTCGTCCGTCGGCCGCCGTCGCCGGGCGGCGCGGGCCACGGCGCCGGATCCCCGCTGGGCGAGCATCAGCTCGAGGGCGTCGCCCCCGCCCGCCTCCCGCAGTCGACGGACGGCGGGTCGGGCGGCACCGCCATCGGGCCGGACCGCGGCCCGCGCGAGCGCCTCGCCGACCCGCCCCACCGGCTCCACGGCGAGGGCTCCGGCGGCTCGCCACGCCGCGGCCCCGTCCTCGTGCCGCACGAGCGAGGCGAGGGCCCGCCGCCGCAGCGGAGCCGACGTCGGCAGGCGTCGCAGGAGCCGCGCCAGCCCGCGGGCGGCCCGGGGACCGAGGGCAGCGACCGCCGCCTCCCGCGGCACCGCGCGGCCCGGCCGGGAGACGCCGGCCAGGCCCGCCCGCACCGCCGGCAGGTCGGCCAGATGCCCCGCCGAGACGACGGCGGCGTGGGCGTCGGGCGACCGCGCGTCCCCGAGGGCCCGCTGGGCCGTGCGCCGGAGCAGCGGCACCGCCAGCCAGCGCAGCAGACGGGGCTCGCCGAGCCGCGTCCCGGCCCGGCCCGATCGCTGGAGGAGGCTCCCGAGGGCGATGGCCAGGGCGGGATCGTCCTCGGGATCCGCCACCGGCACTCCCCGCGCCGCGAGCAGGGCCAGGGCCAGCAGCAGGTCGGTGCGGCGGGTCGCGCGCCACGCCGTCGCCGCCAGCCGTGCCTCATCCACGCCGGCCCGGCGGTCACCCCCCGCCTCCGCCCATCGCCGCAGCGCGGCGGCCGCCGCTTCACCCTCGGGCCCCGGCTCGCCCGCAAGTCCCGCGATCAGGCCGCCCGCTCCCGCCTCCGGACGGGTCTCCAGCAGGGCCACCACGGGGGGGATCGCGGCCGGATCGAGACCGCGTCCCGCCGCGAGGCCCATCGCCGGGGTCAGGTCCGGGGCCGCGGCGAGGGCCGATTCCAGGGCGACCGCCGCCTCCTCGCCCGGCTCGAGGCCGGGGCCGCCAAGTCGGGCGATGCACGCGGCGACCGGCCCGGGGCCCGCCGGCACCGCGGCCGCGGCGAGGGCCGGGAGCTCCCCGGGCTCGGCCGCGTCGATCGCGGGGCCGAGGAAGGCCGCGACGACCTCCCGCGAGAGGCCCAGGAGCAGGGCCGCGGGCGACGGGCCCTCCACCACCGTCGCCCCCCCGGGCCCGGAGGCCGGAGTCGAAGATCTGTCCGGAACGCGGAGCTTTCTCTGGACGCGGGGAGCCACGAACGTACGATCGGCCGACAAGAGGCCGGGCGGTCGCCGACGCGTGCACCGTCCGAGAATGCGTCGCCGGCAGGACGCCGACGACTCCTCGCATGGATGCGGGGTCGCGATGAACCGCTTCGTCGGACCGATTCAGGGGAAGGAACGGCCCGGGCGTGGAGACGCCCCGGTCGGCATCGAGGCTTCCGACCGCGCATCCGTGAAGAATTTCTCGAATCCGGTCCGGCCGGGGTTGCCTCTCGTGCGAAGCGGGAAACAATCCGGGCCCCGGGTGGATCCGACGGGACGGCCCCGACGGATCGACTCCCCCCCGGCACGGCCGGGGAAGGCGGACGGCCGGGATCGATCGGCTCGACGTGGCACGACCGACTCGTGCGACGCCGTCGATCGCCACCGCCGCCGCACTTCACCGCACGACGCGGTCGGGCATCGGCGCATGCCACGAGGCAAGGACTGACAGTGCCATGAATCTCTCCTCCCAGAAGCTCAACACTCTTCAGGCGTACAACCTCGCGCTCTTCCGTGGAGCGCTGCATCCGGAGTTCTTCGACATCGAGGGCCGCCGTCGGATCACCCACGGCGACTACGACTTCGAGGCGTGGATCTATCGCGGGGGCCACGTGCTCCGCTTCGAGCACGGCGGGTCGATCATCACCGAGGCCGTGGGCGACTCGATCGAGCGGCTGCCCGAGCGCGGCCACGTCACCACCCTCCCCTGTGCGGGCGAGCGCGACCACGAGCAGGACTTCGCGGACCGCGTCTCGTACATGACGTCGATCCAGACCGAGACGCTCACCGGGCATCTCTTCCTGGGCACGTACAACGAGATGATCGAGCACGGGCAGCTGCCCGAGTGCCTCGCGTGCGAGTGGACGACCGAGCAGTCCCGCCACAACCTCTCGGTGCTGGACCTCCAGCGGTACGCCGACGAGGTGCACGTGCAGTCGTACCACCTGCGGGGCGACTGCGGGATGGTGCTCCGCACCCAGTCGATCTTCCAGCTCAAGAGCGACTGACGATCGGCGACGTCCCGCGGGACGCGCGATCGAGCGATCGTCACGGCGGCGCGGTTCTCCCCGGAACCGCGTCGTCGTCGCGCTCGGGCGACGCACCTCCTCCCGTCGCACGGCGGAGGCCCGCGCCCGTCGCGATCCGCGCGACGGCGGCGTGCGACGCCGGTGCTCAGCCGGCGTCGGACGACGATCCGCGGCGATCATCCCGCCGATCGTCGCCCGTGACGCCGGCGGACGCGTCGCCCCCGCCCGCGTCGCCATCGAGCTCGCCGCCGGGCGACGCACCCCGCGCCCCGGGGGCCTCGGCCGCCTCGGCCGCCTCAGGCAGCTCGTCCGTCTCCACCGCTCGCGGCGCGGCGGGCCCGCCCGAGGACGGACGCGTCCCCTGATCGCCCGCGTCGCGTCCGGTCTCCGGGATCTCGGCCGCGAGCTCGTCGCCCGAGGGCCGCGGCGCGTCCGGCCCGGCGAGGACGTCGCCGAGCTCCTCCCCCGCCACCCGCTCCGGCGCCGCGGCGCGGTCCTCCTCCGCCGCGGCGTCCGCTGCGACCGCCGGCACGCCCGGCCCTGGCCCCGTGGCCGCGGCCGCGCCGTGCCGCGGCGACGAACGCCTCGGCGAGCGCGGCCGGCCCGGGGCCACGCCGTGGTCGCCCGCCGGCAGCGGGACCCGGTGAGCGAACGTGCCGGGCACCATCCCCTCGAGCCAGATCTCCTCGGGATCCTGACCGTCGACCGACTGCCGGAGCAGCAGGAAGGCCGCGGTCGTCGCCGACGCCCAGCCCGAGACGACGGCCGCCGCCGCGAGCAGGAGCACCAGCTCGCGCCAGAGTCCCGCCACGGTGGCGGCGATGGAGGCGAACGGCCCGTCGATCGGCCCGACTCCCCCGGAATCGGCCGCCAGCAGGGGCGGCCCGCCCGCCCCCGCGAGCGGCTCGGGACGCCCGAGGACCGACGCCCCCGCCGCGGCGAGGTCGAGGGCGACGCCGGCCACCCCCGCCGCGAGGACGTAGGTCGCCGTCGTCGCGACGACGGCGACACCGAGGTAGCCCACGAGGTGCACGGGGCGGCGCAGCAGGTACGCGTAGGGTCGCTGGGCCGCATCGATCGCGTCGCAGCGCTCGGCGGCGACCGCCGCGGTGACGAGCGGAGCGCCGAGGCCGAGCCCGAGCAGCAGCACGGCGGCGCCGATCGCCGCGAGCACCGCCACGCCGTAGAGGACGCCGCCCACCACGTTCGCCGCGGGCACGTGCAGCAGCAGCCCGACGAGCACCGCCGGCACGAGGCAGAGACCCGCGGCCAGGAGCGGCACGAGCGGCGCGAGCACCAGGTGCGGCCAGGCGGCCCGGGCGAAGGCGACCGCCGACAGCACCGTCGACCGCTCGCCGCGGGCGATGAAGACGGTCGACATGCGGCACAGGGCGCCGCCTCCGAGAGCCCAGACGGCCAGGACGAGCGGGGCGAAGACGAGCGCGAACACCGGCGCGTGCGTCCACGCACCCACCGGCACGTCGACGAACAGTCGCCGCAGTCCGGTCCACGCCCGCCCGAGGTCGAGGGTCAGGAGCCCCGCCGCGATCTCACGGATCGACCCGTGCACCGCCGACGCCACCGCCGTGAACTCGCCGCGGGGCAGCTGCGCCGCCAATGCCGCCCGGTCTCGCCGGTACCGCTCGACCGACGGTCCGCGCGCACCGCCGGGAACGACGCCGGACGTCGTCTCGTCGTCCGCCGGCCCTGCCCCGGCCTCGCCGGCCTCGCCGGTCTCGCCACCGTCACCCGAGCCCGCCGGGGAAGCATCGTCGCCGGCGGCGGCCGCCGCGTCGCCCGCGTCGCTCGCGCCGCCCGCATCGCCCGGATCACGCGCGTCGCCCGCGTCGCCCGCGTCGCCCGGCGCGCCCTCCGGCCCCGGCCGATCCTCGCCGCCCTCCTCGGGGCCGTTCGCTCGACCTCGACGGGCGGCGGCGGCCGCGGACTCGCGACGGGCCGACGGTGCGTCCGTCGCCGGCCGCTCCGGGTCGCGCCCGGTCCGCTCGTCGGTCTCGGTCGCCGTCCCCGCCCCCACGATGCCGCCGAGCTCCCGCCAGCGTCCGTAGGCCGCGTCGAGCGCCTCGATCGCCGCCCCGGGATCCTCGAGGACCGCCGCCTCGCCGCCGGCCGCCTCCGGCCCGCGCTCCGCGGGCGCGAGTGTCAGCGGCGCCCAGCGCTGCAGGACGGCGCGGCGCACCGCCCGCTCGCGGGCCGCGGCGTCCTCGTCGCGAAGGCCGAGCAGCGAGCCCGGCTCGAGGCGCGGGCCGCGCACCGCGTCCCAGGCCCGGCCGGGCAGCACGAGCGCGAGGACGAGCAGGAACGCGACCACCAGGCGTGGCGGCTGGAACGCCGACGCCACGCTGCGGAGGATCAGCGGGAATCGCACGATGGCCCCGGGCTCGAGGCCGTCCACGATGATGCGACGCCGGGTCTCGGCCATGGGGGCTCCGGGGCTCCGGGGACGTGGAAGGACACGGACGCGCGACCGCTCCGGAGGCGGCGCTCGCGGTCCGCGATGCTACCAGCGGCCGGGGCGGACGGGCGGCGACCGCCGCGCCGCCGATCGCCGGCGTCCCGTCCCCTGATCGCCTCGCCGCCCCGGCACGCCGGCACGCCGCGACGACCATGCCCGCGGGTATGGTTCGGAACGCGCGCCCCGACGCCGACGTCCGCGCCGCCGCCCTCCCCGCCGGAGCACCGCCATGAACGTCAGTGAGTTCCTCGAGACCCACTACCGCCACTTCAACGCCGCGGTGGTGGTGGAAGCGGCCGACTGCTGGCGGCAGCACCTCGAGGAGGGCGGCCGCGTGCTGGTGACGCTCGCGGGGGCGATGAGCACCGCCGAGCTCGGGCGGTCGCTCGCGGAGCTGATCCGCCGCGAGAAGGTGCACGCGATCTGCTGCACGGGGGCGAACCTCGAGGAGGACGTCTTCAACCTCGTCGCCCACGAGCACTACCGCCGCATCCCCGAGTGGCGGAACCTCACGCCGCAGCGCGAGAAGGAGCTCGAGCTCGCCGGCCTGAATCGCGTGACCGACACCTGCATCCCCGAGGACCGGGCCTTCCGCGCGATCGAGCGGCACGTGGTCGACCTCTGGCGCGAGGCCGAGGCCGCGGGCGAGCGGCTGTTCCCGCACGAGGTGATGTACCGGCTGCTCGGCGACCGCCTCGGACCGGACGACTTCTCGGCCGATCCCCGGGACTCGTGGCTGCTGGCGGCCGCCGAGCGGAACCTGCCGATCTTCGTCCCCGGATGGGAGGACTCGACGCTCGGCAACATCCTCGTGGCCCACGTCCTCGACGGCGATCTCGCGAGCACCGCCGTCGTCCGCTCGGGGCTCGAGGCGATGGGCGAGCTCGCCGAGTGGTACTGCCGCACCACGATGGGCCGCGGCGTGGCCGAGCTCGAGGCGGACGCCGAGATCGGGGCGGCCGAGGGGGGCGGCGGGGCCCACCGGGCGGTGCGACCCGAGCAGGCCGAGCGGACGATCGGCTTCTTCCAGGTCGGCGGCGGCATCGCCGGTGACTTTCCGATCTGCGTGGTCCCGATGATCCACCAGGACCTGAAGCGGCCGTGCCCCTACTGGGGCTGGTTCTGCCAGATCGGCGACTCGACGACCAGCTACGGCTCGTACTCGGGGGCGATCCCCTCGGAGAAGATCACCTGGGGCAAGCTCGACGTCGACACGCCGAGCTTCATGATCGAGTCCGACGCGACCATCGTCGCCCCCCTGGTCTTCGCCCGCGTGCTCGGCTGGTGACGCCGGCGGCCGGCGCCGTCATCGCGCCGCCACGCCGCCATCGTCACGTCGCCACCGCCCCGCCGCCATCACGCCGCCATCACGCGGCCACGCCGACATCACGCGGCCCGCCACCATCACGCCGCCACGCCGTGATCACGCCGACATCACGCGGCCACGCCGCCATCACGCGGCCACGCCGCCATCACGCGGCCACGCCGCCATCGCGCCGACACGCCGTGATCACGCCGACATCACGCGGCCACGCCGCCATGACGCCGCCATCGCGCCGACACGCCGCCATCGTCACGCCGCCACGCCGCCCCGCCGCCGCGGCGGCCGGCCGACCCCGCCGGCGATCGGTCGTCCCGCCGCTCAGTCCAGGAGCATCGCCAGCAGCCGGTGCACCAGCCGCGCGGCGATGAACTCGCTCGCGTGCATCGGCGGCATCGGACACAGCTCGACCACGTCGGCCGCCACGACCCGCCGGTTCGCGGCCAGCCGCTGCACCAGCCCCGTCACCTCGTCCCAGGTGAGTCCGCCCGGCTCCGGCGTTCCGGTGCAGGGCACGATCGACGGGTCGAGTCCGTCGAGGTCGATCGTCAGGTAGACGTGCTCGGGCAGCCGCGCCACCGCCGCGTCCATCCAGTCGCGGGCCCGCGGCGTGCCCCGGGCGGCCACGATGTCGTGGGCGAAGAAGACGCGGTCCAGGTCGAGCCCCTCCAGCTCGCTCGCGTCGAGGCTGCGGATCCCGACCTGCACGATCGGGCCGTGCTCGCGGGCCCGCGCCATCACGCAGGCGTGATTGTGCGTCGAGCCCTCGTACGACTCGCGGGTGTCGGCGTGGGCGTCGACCTGCAGGATGCCGAGACCGGGGAACCGCTCGGCCGCCGCCTCGATCGCCCCGATCGAGACCGAGTGCTCGCCGCCGAGGACGATCGGCAGGCGCTCCGCGTCCAGCTCCCGTCCCACCGCGGCCCGCACGAGTCCGGCCAGCCGCTCCGGACCCTCGTCGACCACCACCGGCCGCAGCGTCAGGACGCCCCGCCGGGTCGGCTCGCGGCCCGACTCGACGTCGAGCAGCTCCACCTGCCGCGAGGCCGCGAGGATGGCCGCCGGCCCGCGGTCCGCTCCCTTCACGTACGTGCTGGTGCGGTCGTACGGCACCGGCAGCACCGACGCCCGCGCCGTGGCGGGGTCCCGCCGCTCCGGCGGCAGGTCGAAGCAGAACGTCGCGCCGGGGTCGCCGTCCCGGACGACGGGATCGTCCGCGGACCACGCGCGGCCGCCGCCGGCCGCCCCGCTCACGTCCCCGGCTCGCGGGCGGGATTCCGCCGATCGAGGTACGTGAAGCCGCGGAACTCCTGCTCGTAGAAGGCCCGGATGCGGGTCGCCTCGGCCCCCCGCATGACGCCGTCGGAGGCGGCCCGCTCGAGGTCGCGGGCGAGCCGGTCCAGCAGCACCCCGGCGTCGTACTGCACGAACGCGAGGGCCTCGCGCACCGTGTCGCCCTCGACGAACTCGTCGATGCGCCACGAGCCGTCCTCCTCGATCACCACGTGCACCACGTGCGGGTCGCCGAAGAGATTGTGCAGGTCGCCGAGCGTCTCCTGGTACGCGCCCACGAGGAACGCGGCGAGGTAGTACGGCTCGTCCGGTCGCAGCCGGTGCAGGGGCAGCGTGCGCTTGACGTCGCGCACGTCGACGAAGCGGTCGATCTTGCCGTCGGAGTCGCAGGTGATGTCCGCGAGCACCGCCTGCTCCGTCGGCCGCTCGTCCAGCCGGTGGATCGGCATGATCGGGAACAGCTGGCCGATCGCCCAGGCGTCGGGGAGCGACTGGAAGATCGAGAGGTTGCAGAAGTACGTGCCGGAGAGGATCTCCTCGAGGTCCTCGAGCTCCTCGGGCGTCGCGTCGAGCCGCCGCGCGAGGTCCCGGGCCTTGACCGCGGTCGCCCAGTAGAGCTCGTCCGCCCGCGCCCGCAGCTCGAGGGAGAGGTAGCCGAGGGAGAAGAGCTGCTGGCACTGCTCCCGGGCCCGGCCGGCGTCGTGCCAGCACTCGATGAGCCGCCGCTCGCTCATGCCCTCGTGGGCCTCGACGAGGTCGCGGATCGGCGGGGGCAGCTCCTCGGCCGGGGCCCCGCCCTTCGTCTCGGCCGGCTCCGGGGGGCTCGGGGCCCGGAAGCGGTCGAGCCCGGAGGAGCCGAGCACGTCGAAGACGAGGACGCTCTGGTACGCCGCGATCGCCCGGCCCGACTCGCTCACGATGGTGGGGTGCTCGACGCCGTGCTGGTCGCACACCGCGCCGATGCGGTAGACCACCTCGCTCGCGTACTCCTCGATCGAGTAGTTCATCGACGAGGCGAAGTTGGTGCGGCTGCCGTCGTAGTCGACCCCGAGGCCGCCGCCGACGTCGAGGTACTTCAGGCCGGCCCCCATGCGGGCGAGCGCGCAGTGGACGTGGGCGAGCTCGGCCACCGCGTCCTTGATCCGCCGGATGTCCTGCAGCTGGCTGCCCGGGTGGCAGTGGATCAGCTCCAGGCAGTCCTCCATCCCCCGCTCGCGCAGGACCCCGAAGAGCTCGAGGACCTCGGACAGGAAGAGACCGAACTTCGACCGGGCGCCGGCCGAGTCCCGCCAGCGGCCGGCGCCCTGGCTGGCGAGCTTGACCCGGAAGCCGATCGACGGCCGCACCCCGAGGGCCTCGGCGTGCTCGAGGATCATCCCGAGCTCGCTCGGCTTCTCGACCACCGGGACGATGGTGCGGCCGAGACGGGCGGCGACCATGACCGCGTGCAGGTAGGCGTCGTCCTTGAAGCCGTTGCAGACGATCAGCCGCCCCGGCTCGCGGTCGGTCATCGCGGTGACGGCGAGCAGCTCCGGCTTCGAGCCGACCTCGAGCCCGAAGCCGTACGGGCGGCCCGCCCGGAAGACCTCCTCCACCACCGAGCGCTGCTGGTTCACCTTGATCGGGTAGACCGCGCAGTAGCCGCCGCGATACTCGTTCTCCGCGATGGACGCGGCGAACGCGTCGTGGATCACCTGCAGCCGGTGGTCGAGGATGTCGCGGAAGCGCACGAGCAGCGGCGTGCCGTGCCCGCGGGCCCGGACCGCCTCGACGATCTCGAGCAGGTCCAGCGAGCGGCCCGGCGTCGCGTCGGGCCGGACGTGGACGTGGCCGTCGGCCCCGGCCACGAAGTAGCCCGCCCCCCACGCCGCGGTCTGGTACAGCTCGGCGGCGTCGGCCGGGGTCCACGGCGCGTCGAGCGCGCCACGTCGTTCGATTCCGGAGGTACTCGTCACGGTGCGGAGCGTAGGTCGCTCGCCGGGCCGACGCACGCGGCGCCGCGCCGGACCGGGCGCCCGGCGTGGGCGTCGCGTCCGCCGCCTCCCGCAACGAGCCGCCGCCGGGCGCGGAAGGCTCCGCGCCCGGCGGCGGGCAGGGGTCACGGGGGCGGGACGCGTCCCGCCGCGGGTCGGCGGCTCAGCCGCAGTCGGAGCCGAAGTCGCCCATCAGGATGGTGAGGTCCTCGGGGCCCACCATGCCGTCGAAGTCGAGGTCGGCCCGGCACTCGGGGCCGCAGGCGCCCCAGGCGGTGAGCATCAGGAGCAGGTCGTCGAAGTCCGTGCCGCCCGAGGCGTCGAGATCGCCGGGGCAGGTGACGAGGCCGGCGAAGTGCCGCCGGGCATGCGTGAAGCTCACCGGCGCGATCTCCTCGCCCATCATGCGGCCGGGCAGGTCGTCCGCCGGCGGATGGATGCCGCCCCAGATGCGGGAGAGGCTGCACTGGTCCGACGCGTCCATGTAGCGGGCCCACTGCAGGACCACGTCCACGCTCGGTCCGTCCTCGAAGACGAGGAACTCGTTCTGCGGGGCGACGAACTCGCCGAGGCCGCCGGGGAAGTACTCGCTGCCGGTGAGGAACTCCATCACCCGTGCCGCGGCCCGGCTGTAGGTCGAGTGGCCCGAGACGTAGCCCGCGAACGGCGGGGTCACGAAGCTCGGCCGCTGGTACGGCCACCAGTGCTCGGCCAGGATCCACCCCACGCCCGCCACGTCGGTGGCCGGATCGGCGATGTAGTCCGGGCCGCGCCAGGTCCAGAGCGCGATCTTGCCGACGTTCTCGTTCTGCGGGCCGGCGAGGTGCTCGTGCCGCTCGCCCGGCTGGATCGTCTCCTCGGTCACGAGCTCGATGTAGCCCTCGATCAGCGGGATGCCGTCGGGGTGGTACGACGGGCCGTCGGGGTCGGTCGACTGCCCCATGTCGGCCATGTACCGCAGGGCCGAGATCGGCCGGATGTAGTCGTAGTAGCCCTTGACGCTCCAGGCCGCCATCGCGATGTCGTGCATGGTGCCGCCCATCGCGAGGTACGCCTTCACGTCCCACTCCAGGTCGTCGAGGATCGGTCCCTCGCCCCCGAGCCGCTTCTCGAAGAGGGGGTGGTCGGAGACGTAGTTGAGGATCGTGAACCAGTGGCCGGGCGGGGTCTCGGAGTCCGGACCGTCGGCCCAGAACTCCGCGAGGATGCGGGCGTAGTCGCCGAGCGGCACGATCTGCGGCTCGTACGGCTCCCCGGTGGCCGGGTTGACCGGATAGCCGGTGCCCCAGTCGCCGCCCTCGAAGAAGTCGTAGTACTCCTCCCACTGGGACGGGTCGGCGTACGGCGCGTTGCCGAAGTTGCCGGGCGAGATGTCGACCATCGTGCCGAGGGCGGGATCGAGGTGGGCGGACCACACCGACACCATCGTGAAGCCCCACCGGTAGTAGAAGTCCTCCTCGCCGTTCAGGTAGGGCGGCGGGCCGGGGTCGTGCCAGATGGTCCACTCGTGACCGTCGCGCTCGCGGACCGTCGCCTCGGCGGGATCCAGCGCGAACGGCACGAGATCGCCCCACTCGGGGCTGAGGAAGTCGGGGTAGCCGAGCGGGATCGGGTTGCCCGACTGGTCGATGAAGAACTCGAGGGCCAGCGGCTGCCACCGGTCCGGGTCGACGATGTCGGGGTTGCCGGGCAGGTCGGGGAACAGCGGCGGGTTCACCGGCTCGTAGTAGGTGTTGGCGTAGTCGTTCTGCTCGTTGGAGCCGTCGCCCAGGCCGAAGTCGACGATCGCCTGCCCGATCCGGTTGCCGATCGAGGCCGGGTCGTCGCCGTCGGTCCCGTCGTAGTCCGGGTCGTAGCCCAGCTCCAGCATCAGGGCCTCGCAGGCGGCGGTGGTGAGGTCCACGCCGGGCGAGATGGCGAAGCGGTGGCGGATCAGCGTGTTCATCGCGTGGCTGATCGCCGCCTCGCGGGCGGCCGCGACGTCCTCCGCCTCGTGCTTCTCGGTGAAGAAGACGCCGTCGGCCTCCGGGTCGTACGCGGCCCAGGCGTCCCACATCGCGGCCGAGAGGTGGTAGAGGTTCCGCGCGTGCACCGTCGGCCGCGCGAAGTCGTTGCGGATCGCGTCGAGCAGGACGTCGTTCCAGCGGCGGGCCACGGAGTGCTCGCTCGAGGCCGCCATCGCGAAGCCCTCGCGGAGCGGCCGGCGCGGCGGCTCGGGTCCGACGAAGCGCTCGGCCACCGGGAGCGGGCGGGCCGGCGGGGCCGCGACGGGGGCGACCGGCGTCCGGGCCCCTGCGGCCTCGGGGGCCGGGCGGCGGGCGTCGGGCGTCACGGCCCGCGGGGTCGCGCGCTCGGTGAGCGCCACCGGCGGCGCGGTCGTCGGCGCGGTGGCACGGGCGGCGGCCCGGTCGCGCGGCGACGACGACGACGTGGCATCGAGATCGGTGGCGAAGGTGGCGGTGGACAGGGTCACCGCGCCGACGATCGCGGTGGCGATCGTCCTCGCGTGGCTGTAGGTGCGCATCGGCTTCTCCTCGCAGCACTCGTTTCCGTGTTGTCGGCCCGTCCACCCGGGACGGAGCCCCCACGACCGTGCACCCGGCCACGGCCTCCCCGCCGCGGCCCCGGTGCGATGCGCTGATGATCGCGGCGAACCGCCACGGGTTCAAGACTTCTTGTCGCGAAAATCGCACGGAAACGGGAACCACCGCGGCCGCCGGGCATCCCGGCGGCCGTGGCGGCGATGATGGCCCCGGTATACTCGGCGGCACGGCTCGCGCGGCGTCCGGCTCCCGCCCGTGCGGCCCTCGGCGCGGACCACCACGAGGCGACACGGACAGGAGACGATCGACGTGGACGGCAGCTCCCCCGAGGCCACGATCGCACGGGGAGCCGGGCCGTGGCCCGCCGGCGAGCCGGCGACCTCGCCGTTCGCGGACGCCCGCCGGGCCGACTCCCGCGGTCACGCGCTCCACCTCGGGGCCGCGGCCCTCTACCTCGTGCTCCTCGCCTCCACCACCGCGGGCAAGGACTTCGGCGCGATCCCCCTGATCGTCGTCGCCCTCCTGCGGCTCCGGCACACCGCCCCGTGCTACGCGATCCTCCTTCGGGACTGGATCGTCCTCGGCATGGCGGCCTGGATCGCGGCGCTCGCCCTGTCCCTGCTCTGGAGCTCGGACCCGGCGATGGGGGCCGAGCACCTGCGGGCGTTCCGGCCGGTGATCGTCTCGCTCGCCCTGTGGCCCCTGCTCGACCGGCCGCGGCCGCTCGTCGCCGCGTTCGTCGCGGGGTGCCTCGTGCAGGTCGTGGTGCAGGGCCTGCAGGCGGCCGAGGTGCTCGGCCTGTCCCCGGGGATGAACGGCCGCCTCTACGGAACCCTGCACCCGATCCAGACGGCGACCATGCTCGCCGCGGCCAGCCTCTGGTGCTGGGCCGGCGTCGCCACCACGCCCGCCCGGCGGCCCGGCTGGCTCGTCGCCCTGCTGATCGCGGGGACCGCGACCGCGGTGGGCGTCGTCCTGACCGGCAGCCGCGGCCCGTGGATCGCGCTGGCCGTCGCCGGCGCCTGGCTCGCCGCCGTCTGCCTGGTGCGGATCCCCCGGAGCCGCCCCCGCGTGCTGGTCGGGGCGGCGATGCTGCTCGTGGCCGGCCTCGCCGCCTGGCCGGTGGTGGGCGGGTTCGTGCAGCACCGCGTCGAGCAGGCGCGGGCCGACCTGGCCGCGGCCGGCGACGGGCGCTTCGACACCGACGTCGGGTTCCGCCTCGAGAGCTACCGCGTCGCCGCCTCGCTCGCGGCCGAGCATCCGCTCGTCGGGCACGGCGCCGGGTCGTTCGGCGTCGAGGCGGTCCGCAAGAGCCCCGAGTTCGACTGGAGCATGATCCCCAACGCCCACTCGGTCTGGCTGACCTCGGCGGTCGAGACCGGGGTGCCGGTGCTGATCATGGTGCTCGCCCTGTTCACCGCGGCGACGCTCCGCAACGCCCGCCGGGCCGCGACGGACCCTCTGGCGGCCGGCACCTCGGCCGTCCTCGTGCTGCTCGTGGTGGCAGGGTGCTTCGACACCGCCCACCACTCGGGATCGATGAACGGCCTCATCCAGCTCGCCCTCGTGCTCTCGATCCCGGCCGCGGGGCCCGCCCGGCGGACGCAGCCGGCCACCGCCCGCGTGGACCGGCGCGGAGGCCTCGGCGGCACGGCCGGCGCCCCGCACCGCGAGCCGGCGGCCCGGCCCGGCCCGGACCCGGCATGACGGTGGAGCCCGGACCCGCGCCCGAGCTCTCGGTGACGATCGTCTGCTGCGACAACGATCGGACAATCGGACGCACCCTCGACTCGGTGCGCGGCCTCGCGGGCGAGATCGTGGCGGTCGACTCGGGCTCGACCGACGGCACCATCCCGCTCCTCGAGGCGGCCGGGGCCCGCATCGTGGCCCAGCCGTGGCTGGGCTACGTGAAGCAGAAGCAGCTCGCCCTCGAGCAGGCCCGCGGCCGGTGGGTGCTGCACCTGGACTCCGACGAGTCGCTGGACGCCGAGCTCGCGGCGGCGGTCCGCGCGGCGGTGGAGCGCGACGATCCCGCGGTCGGCGGCTACGCGTGCAACCGGCGGCTCCACTTCGCCGGACGGCCGCTCATGCACGCGTTCCAGCCCGAGTGGCGGCTGCGGCTGGTCCGCCGGGACGCGGGTCGCTGGACCGGCATCGATCCGCACGACGCGATGGCGGTCGACCGGGGCCGCGTGCGGCGACTGCCGGGCACCATGCGCCACGACGCCTTCGACTCCGTCGCCGACGCCCTCGCCCGGCAGGTCGCCCACGGCCGGACCTCGGCCCGTGCCCTGCACGCCCGCGGACGACGCGGCTCGGCCTGGCGGGTGGCCACCGCGCCGCCGCTGGCGTTCCTCAAGCAGGCGGTGCTGCGCCGCGGGATCCTCGACGGATGGCGCGGGATCGTGATGGCGTCGGTGGCCGCGGCCGCCGCGATGGCCAAGCACGCCGTGCTGCTGGAGCTCACGCACCGGCGGGAGGAGTCCGGCGACGCCGGGGCGCCGGCGGCGCCGCCGACCGCCGCCGCGGCCGCCGAGCGGCCGGCCCCCGACGCGTCGCCCGCGGGCTCCGACCGCGCCGACCGCCCCGGACGCCCCGACCGCCCCGACCGCCCCGTCGCCGGACCGCACGCGTGAGCGGCCCCGCCCCCGTCCGCCGCCCGGCCGCCGGCCGCCCGCCGGTCGCCGCCTCAGCGCCGGCCGACCGACCGATCGCCGCGAGGGCCGATGGATAGATCGCCCCCGCCCCGCGACGACGTCCTCCGGATCACGCACGTGTCCGTGCGGCCCGCGATGCAGGCCGCCGAGCGGCGGGCGTGGACGGTCATCGACGCCCTCGCCGCCCGCGGCCACGCGTGCCGGCTCGTCGGACGCCGCGGCTCGGTGCTCGCCGAGCGCGCCCGCGACGCGGGGCTGCCGCTGGTCGAGGTCCGCCGCCTCGGCCGCCGGCCGTCCGACCTTCGGCGGCTGCGGCGCAGCCTCGGGGCCGACGCCTGCGACCTCGTGCACCTGCACGGCGCCGACGCGGTGCTCACCGCCGCGGTCGCCACCGCCGGACGCCCCCGCGTCCCGTGGATCGGCGGCTGCCGGAGCGCGTCCGCCTTCGCGCGCCTGGTGCACGGCCACCGGTGCGATCGCCTGCTCGTGCCGGCCCGCCGGCTGCGCGACGCCCTCGTCGCCGGCGGCCTCGACGCCGACCGCATCGACGTGGTGCCCGACGGCGTCGCCCCCGGCTTCCCCCGCTCCGGCGACCGGACCCGCGGCCGGGCCTCGATCGGCGTCGGGGACGCCGAGGAGCTGGTCGTCTCGATCGGCGGTCTGGAGACCGCCGGCGGGCACGACTGCCTGCTCGCGGCGGTGGCGAGCCTCGCCCCCGCCCGGCCGCGGCTCCGACTCGCGATCGCGGGGGCCGGCCCGATGCGGACCGCCCTCGAGATCCGCGCGAGCGAGCTCGGGATCCGCGACCGGACCACCATGCTCGGCTGGCGCACCGACGTGCCGGACCTGCTGCAGGCGGCCGACGTCCTGGTGCACCCCGCGCGGACCGAGGCCCGCGGCACCGCGGTGATCGAGGGCATGCTCGCCGGCGCCGCCCCGGTGGTCGCGACCGGGATCGGCTGGATTCCCGAGCTGCTCGGACCCGACGGCGACGATCCGCCGGTCGGCCACCTCGTCGCGGTCGACGACGCGGCGGGCCTCGCGGAGGCGATCGACCGCGCCCTCGCCGCCCGGGGGACCGAGGCCGAGCGGGCGATGCTGGCCGCCGCCCGCGCCCGGGCCGAGGCCCGGCACACCGCCGAGCGGCTCGTGGACGGCGTCCTCGCCACCTATCGCCGGGCGCTGGCGGACCGCGCCGCGGGCTGACTCCACCCCGGCTCAGTCCGTGTCCGTGTCCACGTCGACGTCCGCGTCCACCCCCACCGGTCCGCCCGCGGTCCCGTCCGCCGACCGGTCCGCGGTCCCGTCCGCGGTCCCGTCCGCGGCGCCCCCCGCCACCGGCCGGGCCATGAGCACGTCCTCGATCGAGCGTCCGCCGACGCGGAAGCGGTCCGGCACCCGCCCCACCTCGACGAAGCCCTCGGAGGCGTAGAGCGCGATCGCCGGCGCGTTCTCGGCGAAGACGCCGAGGTCGATCCAGGCCAGCTCCGTCCTGCTCTCGGCCCACGCGATCGCGGCCCGCAGCAGCCGCCGGCCCTCGCCGCGGCCCCGCCAGCGACGCTCGAGGCCCAGCGAGCACCACGCCCGGTGCGGGGCGCCCGAGGGCGGTACCCACCGCAGCGACGCGTGCCCGCGCACCGCGCCCGCCCCGTCCACCGCGACCCAGGTGCGCCCCCAGTCCGGGGCGCCGACCGCCCGCCGGAGACCGGATCGCAGCGCGTCCCGGCGGTCCGCCCGCGGCCGCGTCTCGCCCGCCTCCCGCGGGCCGTGGGGCAGGTCGCCCCGCGTGCCCGACTGCGCGTCGTACCGCTCCTCGTGATCGAGCATGGCCTCGATCCGCGGCGGCCGCAGCCGCTCGATCCGCAGCCCCGCGGCCGGCTCGCTCACGGACACGGCGCGTCGAAGGCTCCCAGCACCGCCAGCAGGTCCTCCAGCCCGACCGTCCCGTCGCCGTCGACGTCGGCTGCGGCCCCGGGGCGCGCCGGCCCCCACCCCGCGAGCACCGCGAGCAGGTCCTCGAGGCCGACCGCGCCGCTGCCGTCCACGTCCGCGGGTCCGCACGGCAGCACGAAACCGGGCGGCAGGCCGGCGAACAGGTCGAGGTTCGTGCCGTCGGGGCCGTTGACGACGTCCGGGTCGAGGTCCTGCTCCGAGCGGTACGCGACCACGCCCGTGTCGCGGGCGATCGCGATCGACCGCCGCGTCGCGTCGTCACTCAGCTGGATCAGCGACACCCCACCCGTGGTGTCGGTGACCTGAAGGAGCGTTGCGGTGGCGATCTCGTAGGCGAAGAGCTCGCGGTTGGCGTCGGGGTTCGCGCCGACGAGATCGCGGCCGCTCTCGAACCACGCGTACGCGCCGTCGGGCGACAGCGCGCCGTCCGGGTAGTCCTCGCCGCCGCCGGGATTGCCCGGGTTCGTGAGCAGCGTCACGTCGCCCGTCGCGAGCTCGGCGAGGAACAGCTTGTTGCCGATCGCTCCCTGCCCGCTGAAGTCGAACAGCGAGACGAAGAGCACCCGTTCCCCCGCCCCGTCGATCCTCGGCAGCTCGGTGCGCAGCCCGGATCCCGGCTGGCGGGTGACGGACGAGATCCCGGCGTCCTCGTCCCACAGCCAGATCTCGAGCCCTCCCTCGGGATTGGTCCCGTCGTAGCTCCCGCGATCGCTCCACACGATCCGGGAGCCGTCGCCGCTCACGTCGGGGTGCTGGGCGAGGGCGACCGCGTTGTCCGAGATCTGGATCGTCTCGCCGGTGGCGACGTCGAGTCGGAAGACCTCGAGACTGCCGTCGCCGTTGCGGCCGACGGGGTCGATGCGGGACGTGAACACCACGAATCGGCCGTCGCCCGAGAGCCGGGGCTCGAAGACGGGCGTGTTCGGCGGATTGTCCGTCACCTGCCGGAAGGTGCCGGTCTCGAGATCGGCCTCCCAGAGCTCGAACGTGTCCGCCTGCCCGCCGCCGGTGACGTCGAAGGCCGACCGGAAGATGACGCGCTCGCCGTCGGGCGTGATCAGCGGCGTGAACGCGGCGGTGCCCGCGGGAAGGTCCGTGACCTGCACGAGCTCGCCGGTGGTCACGTCGGCGACGAAGACCTCGAAGCTCCCGTCCGCATTGGCCCCGGCGAGGTCCGCGGAGGTGCGAAACGCGATGCGGCTGCCGTCGGCGGAGATCGTGGGCTCGAACATCCCGAAGCCGAAGGGCTCGACCGTGAGCTGCCGCCAGGACTCGACCGGTCCGGGCGGGCCCGCCCCGGCGGGAGCCACGGCGGCGAGGAGCGCCGCCGCCAGGCCGCACGCGACGGCGGCCGGACGGCGGCCCCGCGACGGGCGGCGCCGGGGGTCGGAGACGGGGACGGACACGGAGACGGAGACGGGGACGGGTCGGCGGGCGGTGGACTCGATCACGGGTGGGCTCCAGCGGTGAGGAGACCGTACACGCAACGGCGTCCGGAGCCCACGGAGCGTCGCGCCGTGACCACGATCCCCGGGCCCCGGGCCCCCCGTCGAGCCGCGGGAGGTCCGGGAACCGCGGGCCCCGACGCGGGCTCCACCGCGGGCCGCCGAGGTCGCTATCGTCCGCGTCCCCGTCCCCGTCGCCGCCACCCGCCCGCCCGCGATCGCCGGGCCCGCGCGGCCCGCGGGCCGGCGGATCCTCGATCGCCCCCCGCGTCCCCTTGAGCCCAGGAGCCCCACGTCCCATGTCGATGGAAGCCGGGATCGTCGGCCTGCCGAACGTCGGCAAGAGCACGCTCTTCAACGCCCTGACCGCCGCCGGCGCCCTGGCCGCGAACTATCCCTTCGCGACGATCGAGCCCAACGTCGGGATCGTGCCGATCCCCGACCCGCGGCTCGCCCGGATCAACGCCCACATCGAGACGCAGAAGGTGATCCCCGCGATGCTGCGGCTCGTCGACATCGCCGGCATCGTGCGGGGGGCGAGCGGCGGCGAGGGCCTCGGCAACACCTTCCTGAGCCACATCCGCGAGGTGGACGCGATCGTGCAGGTCGTGCGGTGCTTCGAGAAGGCCGCCGGCGGCGAGGAGATCACCCACGTCGACGGCAGCGTGGATCCGATCCGCGACATCGACACGATCCGCACCGAGCTCATCCTCGCCGACCTGCAGGTGGTCGAGTCCGCCCTGCCCCGGGCCGAGCGGGCCGCCCGCAGCCGCGACGCGGAGGCGATGAAGCGCAAGGCGATCCTCGAGCGCCTGAAGCCGACGCTCGAGGACGCCCGGACCGTCCGCACCGTGCTCGAGGACTTCGGCGAGCCGGGGAGCGAGGACCGCCGGATCCTCCGCGGCCTCGGCCTCATCACCGCCAAGCCGATCCTCTACGTCGCCAACGTCGACGAGTCGGACGTCCTCGGGGCGGGCGAGATGGCGGCGCGGGTGCGGGCCCACGCCGAGGCCGAGGCCTCGGAGGTCGTGCCGGTGTGCGCGGCGATCGAGGCGGAGCTGGCCGAGCTCGACCCGGAGGACCGGGCGGAGATGCTCGCCGACTACGGCATGGAGGAGCCCGCCCTCGCCAAGCTCGCCCGGGCCTGCTATCGGCTGCTCGGCCTGCAGTCCTTCTACACCGCCGGCCCCAAGGAGATCCGGGCGTGGACGGTGCGGCAGGGCGCCAAGGGCCCCGAGGCCGCGGGCGTCATCCACACCGACTTCGAGCGCGGCTTCATCCGGGCCGAGGTCTACTCGGTGGACGACCTCGAGGAGCTGGGCAGCGAGAAGGCGATCCGGGAGGCGGGCCGGATGCGCATCGAGGGCAAGGACTACGTGCTGCAGGACGCGGACGTCTGCCACTTCCTCTTCAACGTCTGATCGCACCCTCCGCGTCCGCCCCGTCCGCCGCGTCCGTCCCCCGTCCGGATCGGCGAGTCGACGCGGGCCGGCGACGGTCGAAGGCGGCGCCTGGCCCCGGGGGCGAGGACGGCGACTCGGCGGCGCGTCGCCGGAGCGGCCCCGGCGCGGCTCGTGGTCGTGCCCCGTCGGCCGAGGCTCCGGCGGCTCCGACGGACAGGACGTAGGATCGCGACCATGGCCATCCAGCCCCTCACCGGAACGCCCGGCGCCCGCCTCGCCGAGGCGCGGCAGGCACTCGACCGCGGCGACCACGACGTCGCGCTGCGACTGCTGGTCGACCTCCACCGCCGGACGTCGCACCCCGACGTCACGCTCAACCTCGCCCGGGCGCGGATGGCCCGCGGCGACCACGCCGCGGCCCGCGCCGACTTCGAGGCCGTCATCGAGGCGGTGCCCCAGGCCGACTTCCCGTACCTGATGGTGGCCGAGTGCCTGCGGAACGAGGGCCGGCCCCGCGACGCGATCGAGGCGGTCGACCGCCTGCTGCGGCTGCACCCGGCCCACCCCGGCGCCCTGACCTACAAGGCCGAGCTCCACCATCTGCTCGGCGACCACGAGGCCGGCCGACGGCTCCTCGATCCGCTGGTCGAGAAGAAGCTGCGGGACCCGCGGGTCCTCTTCGTGCACGGCCGCCTGTGCCTGCAGCTCGGCGACGACCGGGCGGCCGAGCGCAGCCTCTCCGCCTCCTTCAACTCGATGCCCGAGTCCGCTCCCCCGGCGCGGCGCCTGCGGCACCAGGCCGACTGCATGTACGAGCTCGCCCGCATCCACGCCGGCCGCGGCGACCACGACCGGGCGTGGGAGGTGGCGGAGCAGGCCAATCGCGCCGTCCCCCGGCCGTTCGACCCGGACGCCCACGACGCGATGGTCGACCGGATGATCGCGGCGTGGACCCCGGAGGTCTTCGCCGCCATCGAGCCGGCCGACGTGACCGACCGCCTCCCGGTGCACGTCCTCGGCATGCCGCGCTCCGGCACGTCGCTCGTGGAGCGCATCGTCGGCAGCCACCCCGACGCCTTCGCCGCCGGCGAGCGGCCGCACGTGCACCGGGCGGTGCGCACGCTCGAGCCGCACGAGGACGAGCTGCCGGCGCGGGTCGAGCGGCCCGGCGAGCTCGATCGCGCCGCGCTCGCCGCGGCGGGCCGCAGCGTGCTCGAGGCGATGCGGGCGCACGCCCCCGAGGCGGCGCGGATCACGGACAAGCAGCCCTTCAACGCGATGCACCTGCCCCTGCTGCGGCGGATGCTGCCGGGCGGGACGGTCCTCCACTGCCTCCGCGACCCGCGGGACGTGGCGGTCTCGTGCTGGTTCGAGGGCTTCCGCGGGGCCGTGTGGTTCGCCAACGACCTCGAGCACATCGCCCGCTTCGCCGCCGCGCACGAGCGGCTCGTCGACCACTGGCGGCGGCTGCTCGAGTCGGATCCGCACGGGGCCGGCGACCGCGTGCTCGAGGTGCCGTACGAGGAGCTGGTCACGAGCCCCGAGCCGTGGACGCGGCGGATCGTCGAGCACGTGGGCCTGCCGTGGTCGGACGCGTGCCTGCGGCCCCACGAGAGCGACGTCGTCACGATGACGGCGAGTCTCGACCAGGTCCGTCGGCCGGTCCATCGGTCGTCGGTCGGCCGCTGGCGCCACTACCGGCGGCACCTCGCCCCGATCATCGGCGAGGCGGCGGCCGCGGCCGAGGGGGACCCGGCGGACGGCGGGGACGGCGTGGACGACGCGTCCGCGTGAGCCGGCGCCCCGCGCACGCCCCGGCTCAGTCCCCCGTCGGCGAGCCGTAGTACCGCGCGTACAGGTCCTTGATCAGCGCCGCCTGCTTGCGGGAGTAGCCGCGCCCCGCCGTCGATCGGCGGATGCGATCCACCCACCGCGCGTCGTTGGGCCGCAGCCGGTCGCGAATCTCGAGCAGCACCTCGATCATCGCGTCGGGACTCGTGGCCCGGCCCGCCCGCGCCTCCTCCAGCCAGCCGGTGAGCGACGGGCGCCTCGCCTCGCGGGCCCGGGCGAGCATGAGCTGATCGAGCTTCCTCCGATCCTCGGGACCGAGGATCCGCCGGTACGCCGCCCGGCGCTCGTCCGGCAGCGCCGCCATCCACGCCAGCCGCTCGGGCCGGGGGATCGCGGCGAGCTCCTCCAGCATCCGCCGCCGCTCGGCCTCGCTCGGCATCCGCTCGGTCATGCGTCTCCTCCGCCGGCCGCCGACCGCCGATCGCCGGGCCCTCACGCGGGCACGGGCGCGTCCGGAAGCGGGCGGCGCCGGGCCGCGGGTTGTACCAGACGGCCCCGACGGATCGCGGTTCGGCGCCGCGCTACCCTGCCCGAGGCTCCGACCCCGGAGGCCCGGAGGCACCGATGACCGACGGCGACCGCCCCATCCCCAACGTGCTCGCGATCGCGGGCTCCGATCCCTCCGGCGGGGCCGGCATCCAGGCCGACCTCAAGGCGGTGTCGGCCTGCGGGGCCTACGGCGCGGCCGCGATCACCGCCCTCACCGCCCAGAACACCCGCGGCGTGCGCGGGGTCGAGCTCGTCGATCCCGGCTTCGTGCGGGCGCAGGTCGAGGCGGTCCTCGACGACGTGCGGATCGACGCGGTCAAGGTGGGGATGGTCGCCACCGCCGCGATCGCGACCGCGGTGGCCGACGTCCTCGAGGCGCGGCGACCGCCCTTCGTCGTCGTCGATCCGGTGATGGTCGCCCGCTCCGGCGACCGCCTGCTCGCGGCCGACGCGGTGGAGGCGGTGCGGGACCGGCTGCTCCCGCTCGCCGACGTCCTGACCCCCAACCTGCCCGAGGCCGCCGACCTGCTCGACCGGCCGGTCGCGGTGACCCGCCCCGCGATGCCCGAGGTGGCCGAGGCCCTGCGCGACCTCGGCCCCCGCGGCGTCCTGCTCAAGGGCGGGCACCTCGGCGGCGACGCCAGCGACGACGTCTACGTGGACGCCGACGGCCTCGTCGAGCTGCCCGCGGCCCGCATCGACACGCCCCACACCCACGGCGCCGGCTGCACGCTGTCCTCCGCCGTCGCCGCCCTCCGCCCGCGGCACCGGGCGACGGCGGACGCGGTGCGCGAGGCCCGGGCGTACGTCCTCGGAGCCATCCTCCGCGCCGGCGCCCTGTCGGTCGGCACCGGCCACGGCCCGGTGCACCACTTCCACGACCTCTGGACCCCCACGCCCGCATGAGCCTCACC
>CAYLNM010000046.1:0-26015 GCA_964385045.1 uncultured Isosphaeraceae bacterium | reverse complement strand
CCGCCCCCGCGGCGGCCCCCGCCGCGGGCGTCGCCACCCCGGTGCCCGACGCGGCCCGCATCCCCGAGCACGCGACCCGCGAGGAGGGCGCCCACGTCGCCCCCCTCAGCCGCACGCGGCTCGCGATCGCCCGCACGATGTGCGACGCGGTGCGCACCATCCCGCACGTCACCGACTGCGACGACGCCGACGTCACCGAGCTGCTCGCCTTCCGGAAGTCGTACAACGCGTCGGTCCCGCCGGAGCAGCGGGTGGGCGTGCTGTCGTTCGTGATCCGCGCGGTGGCCCGCGGACTCCGGGCGTTCCCGATCTTCAACGCGAGCTGGGACGAGGCGAACGAGCGGGTCGTCTACCACGACGCCGTGAACGTCGCCGTGGGCGTGCAGACGCCGCGCGGGCTCGTCGCCCCGGTGATCCGCGACGCCGACCGGCTCGCCGTCTCCGGCATCGAGCAGGCCCTCGCCGCCCTCACCGAGAAGTGCCGGGCGGGCCGCTTCGAGCCGTCCGACGCCGCGGGGGCGACGTACACGATCAGCAACGCCGGCGCGATGGGGGGCAGCCGCTACGCCACGCCGATCATCACGCCCCCGCAGGTCGCGGTGCTCGCGGTCGGCCGCACGCGGGCGATGCCGTGGGTGGTGGACGGCGCGGTCGAGCCGCGTTCGATCATGCCGCTGAGCCACTCGATGGACCACCGCCTGATCGACGGCGCGGTCGAGATCGCGTTCATGCGGCACGTCATCGCCGACCTCGAGCATCCCGGCCGGATGCTGGTCTGATGGTCGTCGGCCAGTTCTCCACCACCGTCGACGTGGCGGTGATCGGCGGCGGGCCCGCCGGCCTCGCCGCCGCCCTCGAGGCGCGGGCCCGCGGCCGGAGCGTCGCCGTCGTGATGCACGGCGGCGGATCGCGGCTCGCCCGCGCCGGGGCCGATCCCCTGCTCGCCGCGTGCCGCGCCGCCGAGATCGACCTGCTCGACGGCGACGCGGTGCTGGACGGCGACCGGCAGCTCCGCATCCCGAGCAACGTCGGGGTGCCGCGGCTCCGCTTCCGGCGGCTGGTGCTGGCCCCCGACCTCGACCGGCCCGGCGCGAGCGGCGAGCGAGACGGGAGCACTCCGAACGGCGTGTCGGCCGCCGCGCCCCGCACCATCGGCTCGTGGTCCCGCGGCCTGCCCGCCGAGACACCGCCCGCGGCCGGCGCGGTCGCGCTCGTCCGTGGCGGCGGACCCGCCGAGTGCACGGCGGCGGCCCGGCTGGCCGTCCGCGGCTGGGCGGCGCAGCTCGCACCCGGCGGAGGCGGCCTGCTCCCCAGCGTCGACGATCCGGTGCGAGCGGCGACCGCCGCCATGCTCCGCGCCGCCGGCGTCACGCTGCTCACTCCGGCCCTCGCCGCCGCCGCGGAGGGCGAGGCCGAGCCGCCGTCGCTGGTCGTCGACGGGATCGGCCTCGTCCCCCGCGTGGACGGCCTCGGACTCGAGGCGGTGGCGGTGGATCTGTCGAGCGGTCGCGTCGCGGTGGACGAGCACCTGCGGACGGGCGACCCGCGGATCCTCGCCGCCGGCGCCGCCGTCGCGGGCCCGGCCACCGAAGGACGCTGGATGCGGCAGGGCACCGCGGCCGGGGCGACCGCCGCGGGCGAGGCGGAGCCGTTCGACGAGCCGGTTCCCCTGTACCTCGTGCCGCTCGGCGACCTCGGCTTCGTGGCCTGGTGCGGGCTGAGCGAGGCGGACGCCGCCGCCGCGGGCGTCACGATCCGCATCGCGGCCGGCTCCGCGGGGCCGCAGCCCGCCGCCCTGCCGGACCCCGACGCCGAGGCTCCGGTCGACGCGGCCGACGCCGCCGCCACCTGCCGCCTCCTGGTCGACGAGGGCGGTCTCGTGGTCGGTGCGTCGCTCGTCGCCCGGGCGCCCGAGGCCGCGGCCCGCGAGCTGCTGCTGGCGGTCGAGATGGCGGCCGAGCCCGGCGACCTCGCCGGCATCGCCCGCGACCCCGGCGACCTGGCGGCGGTCGCGATCGATCGGGCCGCCCGCGCCGCGCTCGCCCGCCGCTTCGCCGCCCCGGCCGCCGCGCCGGGGGGGGCCGGATCCACCGTCGCGGCGGGAGCCGCGCGACGATGAAGTCGCTGCTGATCGTCCTCAGCATGCTCGCGGTGGGCGTGCTCGTGTGGCGGGCGCTGCAGCGGCAGGAGGCCCGCCACGCCGCCCGCGACGGCGACGACCCCGTGGCCGACGAGCACCGCCACGGCTGACGCGCGGTCGCGCGTGACCACCAACCCGCCCCCGAGCCCCGGAGCCGCCCGATGCACGAGCTCGCCCGCTGGGCCGGCGCGACCACCGCGTTCGAGCGGTGGCTGCTGGTCTTCGGCTTCGCCGCCCAGGCCCTCTTCATGGCCCGCTGGCTGATCCAGTGGCTCGCGAGCGAACGTCGCGGCGTCTCGCACGTGCCGCTGCCGTTCTGGTGGTGCAGCCTCGGCGGCGCCACCCTGCTCGCCGTCTACTACGGCCTCCGGGGCGAGCCGGTGGGACTGGTCGGCCAGGCGTTCGGCTGGACCGTCTACGCCCGGAACCTCGTCATGATCCGTCGTGCGGCGCGGCACGGCGACGCGGCGCCGGAGGAAGCACGGGCGGACGACGACCCCGCCGCGGCGCCCCCGCCCCCCGCTCGACGCGGATGACCGCGCGGCTACAGTGACGGTCCATGGTCGCCGAGTCCCCGTCCCCGTCGCCGTCCCCCGATCGCGCCGCCGCCCCCCCCGCGGCCGGTGGCGATCGCGTCGACGTCCTCGGCCTGTCCCTCGATGCGGCGGTCGAGGCCGCCTTCGCCCGCGGCGTGCCCCGCGGCCGCGCCCGCGACGAGTACCGCGCGCTCTTCCGCACCGGCGAGCCGGCCGCGTGGATGCGGCTGCCCGAGATGCCGGTCGTCCGCGAGGAGACCGAGGGGCCGACGGTGAAGTTCGCCCAGCGGCTCGAGCCCTCGCCCGCCGACCCGCCCTCGGCCCGCGCCCCCGGGGCCGATCCGCTCGAGACCGAGTCGGTGATCCTGCCGCAGCAGTCGGTCCGCGGCCGTCCCCGGGTGTCGCTCTGCGTCTCGTCGCAGGTCGGCTGCGCGATGGGCTGCACCTTCTGCGAGACCGCCCGCATGGGGCGGATGCGGCAGCTGACCACGGCCGAGATCGTCGCCCAGTGGTTCGCGGCCCGGCACGCCTTCGACACACGGGTCGACAACATCGTCTTCATGGGGATGGGCGAGCCGATGGACAACCTCGACGCGGTGCTGCCCGCGATCGAGGTGCTCGTCGGCCACCTCGGCCCGTCGATCGCGCCGTCGCGGATCACCGTCTCGACGGTGGGCCAGGCCGACGGCATCCGCCGCTACGCCGACTTCGCCGGCCGCGCGGGGTTCCGCCGCCTCAACCTCGCCGTCTCGCTCAACGCGCCGACCGACGCGATCCGCGACGAGCTCATGCCGATCAACCGCGCGGTGCCGCTCGACGAGCTGTTCGCCGCGATGTGGGACTGGGTCGACCGCGTCGCCGCCCGCATCCTGATCGAGTACGTGCTGATCCCCGGCGTCAACGACGCGGACGAGCACGCCGACGCCCTCGTCGCGCGGCTGGGCGACCTGCCCGCCACCGTGAACGTGATCCCGTACAACCCCCGCCGCGACTCGCCGTGGCCGGCCCCGGACGAGGAGACGGTCGCCCGCTTCACCACCCGCGTCTCCGAGGGCGGGCGGCTGGTGAAGCGCCGCCGGACGATGGGCCGCAGCCTCATGGGCGCCTGCGGCCAGCTCGGCAACCCCGCGATCCGCCGCCGCCGGTTCGTGGCCCTCGGGGCGCCGGCAGCGGCCGGCGTGGACGCCGACGGCCCGGTCCGGGACGATGGCGGCCGGGGCCGGGACGGCTGATCCCGCGCGTCGACCGCCCCGGGACGGGCCCGACGCCCTGCCCGGCCCCCCCCGCCGTCGTCCCCGGACGCCCGATGATCCATCTCTGCGGCCCCCGCGACCCCCGCGGCCCGCTCCCGCGCCGATCCGGACCCAAGCCGCCGGCGGGCGCAGCCGATGCCGGAACGGTGACGTCCGGTCCACGCCATCCCGTCGTCGGCCGCGCCGCCGGCCCTGCCCCGGGCCGGGCCCCGGATCCCGACCCCGTCGGCCCCGGCCGGCTGCACGGTGCCGCCGCCGCCGCGATCGGGGCGGCCCTCGCGGTCGCCTTCCTGGTGCCGATCGCCTCACCGGTGGCGGCCGTCCTCGTCGCGGGCGCCGCCGGCATGACGATCTTCGCCGCGATCGTGCCGCCGGGGCTCGCGTCGCTCCCCCGCCGCCGGCACCGGCGGGCCCACGCCGTGCTCGACGCGGCCGAGCGATTCCTCGCGTCGAGCGATCGCCGCGAGCTGCCCGATCCCGACCGGGAGGACGACGCGTTCGTCCGCCGGCTCGCCACCGCGGTGGACGAGCTCGGCCGACTCGCGCTCGCGACCGGACGCCGGAACCGCTACCTCCACCGGTCCCTCGAGCAGGAGGTCGCGACCCGCACCCGCCGGGCGACGCAGGCCCTGCAGCGCGAGGCGTCCACGGACCCGCTCACCGGACTCGGCAACCGCCGGCGGCTCGAGGAGGCGCTCGGCGAGCTGTTCTCCGAGGCGGCGCGGCGACGCGACGACACGGTGGCGGCGATCCTGATCGACCTCGACCGCTTCAAGCAGGTCAACGACGTGCTCGGGCACGCCGCCGGCGACGAGTGCCTGCGCTTCGTCGGCGAGCTGCTCGCATCCACGCTGCGGGGCGAGGACGTGGCGGTCCGCCTCGGGGGCGACGAGTTCGTGGTGCTGCTGCCCGGCCTCGCCGAGGCGCAGGCGGCCTCCGTCGCCCGGCGCATCGCCGAGCTGCACCGCCAGCGTCCGTGGACGCACGCGGCGGTCCCCGCCCCCACGCTCTCGCTGGGCGTGGCCGCGGTCCACCGGTCGCGGGAGGACGGGGCCGAGATCCTGCTCGAGCGGGCCGACGCCGCGGTCTACCTCGTGAAGGGACGCGGCCGAGACGCGGTCGCCGCCTGGAGCGAGCGGCAGCGCCCGGCCGCCTGAGGACCGCGCTACCCGGTGCCCGGGTCGCCGAGTGCCCCGGTCGCCGAGTGCCTGGGTCGCCGAGGGCCCGGGTCGCCGAGGGCTCGGATCGCCGCGTCGCCGGAGCGCCCCCCTCGCCCCCTCGCCGATGCGCCGGGTCTCCGCGTCGCCCCGAGCCTGGCCGAGCTCCGCGGCGCAGCGTCCCGGCTCCGCTCCCGGACCTCCCGTGCATCATCCGCCCCCGCCGCCGCGTTCGGCTCCCGTCCGACCGGAGCCCACGATGCCCCGCCCCCACGATCGCCGTCGCCCGTCCGCCCGAGCCCTCGCCCGCGGATCCGTTCCCGGCGCCGCGCTGCTCGCGGCGGTCGCCGGCCTCGCGGCGCCGGTGGCGGCTCCCGCGGCCGCCCCCGCCGCTGCCGCCACTCCCGCGGCCGCCGCGCAGTCCGCCCCCCGGCCCCCCACCGCCGGCGGCATCCCGCAGATCCTCGCCGCCGCGGCCCGGCCCGCGTACACGCCGCGCGACCGGACGCTCTTCATCGAGGCCCTCCAGCTCGACCCCGAGCAGACGGTCCGCCTCGACGAGCTGCTCGCCGCGTACGACGCCGCCTTCACCGAGCGCCTCGAGGCCTTCCGCGCCGCGGTGCGCGAGGCCCGCCCCGACCCCCGCGGGACCGCCGAGCGCTACCGCGCCGAGCAGGCCGCGATGCGCGAGCGCATGAAGACGATCCTCGCCGAGGCCCGGGAGGCGGCCGCCGCGGCCGAGGCGGCCGGAGACCGCGACGAGGCCCGCCGCATCATGCGGGCGGCCGAGGACGAGCTCACCGCGCTGCGCGAGGACCTCGGCGAGCGGCTGCGCGAGTTCGGACCCGGCGCCGGCGCGGGACGCGACCTCGTCGACGCGATGCTCGAGCGCATGCGCGAGCTCGCGGCGGACTTCGCGGCCGAGCGCGAGCAGCTCGGGGACGACCTGCTCGAGGGCGCGCGCGCGATGCTCGACGCCGAACAGGCGGCCCGCTGGCCCGCCCTCGAGCGGCGCCTCGTCCGGCGCACCCTCGCCCTCGGCCGCCTCGCGGGCGAGCAGGTCGACCTGGTGGCCCTGCTCGAGCGGACCGTGCCGTCGGCGGAGATCCGGGCCCTCGCCGCCGAGCCGATCGCCCGCTGGGAGCGCGACGTGCACGCGTCGCTGATCCTGCGGAACGCGGAGCTGCCGCGCCTGGAGGCGGACCTGCGGGCGCTGGCGAGCCGGGCGGCCGAGGATCCGGATGCCGCCGCCGCCCTCCGCGGCCCGGCCGCTCGCCGCGTCCAGCTCCACCGCGCCGTCCGCGACGCCACGCTCGCCGCCGCGGTCGCGATCGCGGACGCGCTGCCCCGCGAGCCGTCGGCCGCGTTCACCGAGGCCTTCCACCGGGCCGCGTTCCCGTCGGTCGCCCGATCCACCCCCGTCGAGGGACTGCTCGCCGAGGCCCGCGGCCGGAGCGACCTCGCCCCGTCCGAGGCCCGCGCCCTCGCCGAGATCGCGGAGCGGTACGCCGAGCAGCGGTCGGGCGTGGACGACGGGATCCGGCTCGCGATCATCGAGGAGGAGCCGCGCCGGCTGCGGGAGGCGATCCTCGCCCCGCCGACGATCGGCACGCCGGCCGAGCCCTCGGCGGTGACGGCCGCGTTCCGCGCCCGCCGCGAGCTGGGGGCGCGGATCGCCGACGCCGTCCGCGCCGTGCTCGGCGAGGAGCGCTTCGCCGAGCTGCGGAGCTCCCGCCCCTGGCGACGCTGAGGCGGTGACCGGCCCGCCGGCCCCGTGCGACCCGCTCAGCCGCTCGCGTCCGCCCCCGCACTCGCGCCCTCGCCCGGGCCCGCGCCCGCGTCAGCATCCGCGTCCGCCACCGCCTGCCGCCGCCGGGCCCGCTCGGCGAGGAACACGGCCGACGCGGTCGCCACGTTGAGCGACGGCACCCCGGGGGCCATCGGGATCTCGCACGTCGCGTCGCACTCGGCCAGCGCCGCCGCGCTTGCCCCGGTCGCCTCGCTGCCGAAGAGGATCGCCTGCCGTGCCGGCGCCGGCCGCGCCCACCACGGCTCGGCCCCCGCTCCGGTCTCCGCCGCCACGAGCTCCACGTTCCACGCCTCCCGCAGTCGCCGCAGGTCCTGCGGCCAGTCGACCGCGATCGCCCACGGCGTCGAGAGCACGTGGCCGGCCGAGACCCGCACCGCCTTGCGGTAGAGCGGATCGCAGCACGCCGGGTCCAGCAGCACCCCGTCGACCCCGAAGGCCGCCGCGTTGCGGAACAGGCCCCCGACGTTGTCGACGTTGGTGATGCCCTCGCACACCAGGAGCGTCAGCGGCCCGGGACGCATGAGCGGGGCGAGCGCGACCTCGGGGGCCAGCTCCTCGATCGTGGGCCGGATCCCGGTGGCCAGCACGCCGCGGTGCACGTGGAAGCCCGCGATCGCGCACATGATCTCGAGGTCGGCCACGTAGATGGGCACCGCCTCGGGCAGCGGCGCGAGCAGGTCCCGCAGCGCGTCCCAGCGCCCCGGCGAGAGCAGGATCGCGTGCAGCCGCTCCGGGGTCCGCACGAGTCGCCGCAGCACGCGCTCGGACTCGGCCATGAAGAGACCGTGCCGCGCCCGCAGATCCCGATCCCGCACGTCGCGGAAGGGATCCAGCCGCGGGTCGTCCGGATGCTCGAGGCGCACGGGCTCGCGGAAGGGCGTCGCCGACACGGCGAGCATGCTACCGATCCGCCTGCCGCGGCGAGCCGGTGCCCGCGGTGCCGTGCCGCACGCCGCGGGCGACACCGCGGGCCGGGCCGGGGCGGGCCCGGCCGTCGGGGGAACCCTCACCGCGACGGCGGCTCCCGCCTCGATCGCCGCGGTAGGCTTCCCGCGAGGGGCTTGGAGGCGGTGCGATGGCTCCACCCGAACCGGGCGACGTGCGGATCCTGCTGATCGACGACGACGAGGACCAACGTCGCCTCCTCGGCGCCTCCCTCGCCGCGCTGCGGCTCGAGGGCGTCGACCCCGACGTCGTCGCGGTGGCGGAGCCCGGGGCGGGGCTCGATCACCTCCGCGACGGCGGGGAGTGGATCGTCTTCGTCGACCATCGCCTCGGGACCACCCGCTCCACCGCGTGGCTGCCGCGGCTGGTGGCGGCCGACGCCGGCCCCGTCATCGTGATCACCGCCGAGGGCGACGAGCAGCTGGTGCGGGAGGTCTACCGGCTCGGTGCCAGCGGCTACCTGGCCAAGGCCGAGCTGCTCTCGCCCGACCGCGGCGGCGCGCGCCGCGTGATCACCGACGCCCGCCGGACCTGGGGCCTCGAGCGACGGGCCCGGGAGCTCGCGGCCTCACTCGAGCAGGCCAACGCCGAGCTGCGGCCCCGCGACGCCCGCCTCGGCGAGGTCGCGGCCGAGACGCAGCGATTCGTCGATGACGTGGCCCACGCATTCCGGGGCCCGCTCGCCTCGATCGGCTGCGACGCCGAGATGTTCACCACCGCCATGGCGGGGCCGGCGAGCGACGAGCAGCGGTCGCCCCTCGAGGTCATCCTCCGCTCGTCCACGAACCTCCGCCGCCTCGTGGACGACGTCCTCGCCGGCGGCGGGCCCGCGCCGTCCGCCCGCGCGTCGGTCGAGATCGAGGTCGTGCCCCGCGACGGCGCGCCGGCGGAGCCGGGGCCCCGGCCCGGCGCCGCTCAGATGCTGTAGTTGGCCGGCGGCGGCGCGGGATTGCTCTTCAGCACGATCTCGGTGCGGGGGGCCCGCACCACGTGTCCCGGCGGCACGCTGTCGGTGACGAACACGCCGCCGTTGACGATGCTCCCGGCCCCGATCACGGTGTCGCCGCCGAGGATCGTGGCCCCGGCGTAGACCGTCACGTGGTCCTCGAGGGTCGGGTGCCGCTTGGCCCCACGGTCGTAGCGCCCGGTCTCGTCGCGGGGGAACCGCTTGGCTCCGAGCGTGACGCCCTGGTAGATCGCGCAGTGGTCGCCGATCACGGTCGTCTCGCCGATCACGACGCCGGTGCCGTGATCGATGAAGAACGAGCGGCCGATCCGGGCCCCGGGGTGGATGTCGATGCCGGTCTCGGAGTGGGCGAGCTCCGAGAGGATCCGGGGCAGCAGCGGCACGCCGGCGAGCACGAGCTCGTGCGCGAGCCGGTGCACCATGATCGCCCGCACCCCGGGGTAGCAGAAGATCGCCTCGTCCGCGTGCCGCAGGGCGGGATCGCCGTCGACCGCCGCCTGCACGTCCAGTCGCAGCAGGTCGCGCACGTGGGCGAGCTCGTTCAGCACGTTGTCCGCCACCCGGGCCGCCTCGGCGTCGCACTCGTGGCACGAGCGCTGGAAGATCGCCGTGTCGGCGACGCCCTCGGGGATCCGCTCGTAGCGGAGGGCCGCCCCGATCTGCGAGCGCAGGTCCGCCCGCAGGTCCGCGAGGATCCGGCGGACGCGGCCGGGCACGAGGTCCGGCGCCCAGTCCCGCGGCCCGAAGAAGCCGGGGAACATCACCCAGCTCGTCCGCTCGATGATGCGGGCCGCGATCGACCGGTCGGGCAGGAACGTGCCGGCGAAGCGGCGCAGACGGTCGTCGCGGCGGATGGTGGCCGCCAGCCGGTCGACCGCGGTCTCGAAGCGCTCGTGCGCCCCGTGCCCGGGCGGGGCGGGGGCGGCGGGAGCGGACGGGATCGGCGATCGTCGCGGGGGCGTCGGGGCCATGACGCCATGGTAGCCTTCGGGCCTGCCCGTCCCCCCCGCGCGTCGTCGCGTAGGGTGCTCCCGGGGCGTCGCGGACCGTCCGATCCCGCACGCGTCCGCCCGCCCCGCCGGCCACTGCCGCGGGGCGGCCCCGGCCGATGGGCCCCGGCCCCCCGCGTCCCCGTTCGGCCCGCTCGCCCGCCCCGCCCTCGGAATCCGCGATGCACCGCGCCCGCACCTACGACAGCATCGTCGACACCTGCTTCGACACGCCGCTGGTCCGGCTGCACCGCCTGGTGCCCGCCGACCACGCCCGCGTCCTCGTGAAGTGCGAGTTCTTCAACCCCATGGCGAGCGTGAAGGACCGCATCGCGCGGGCGATGATCGACGCGGCCGAACGTTCCGGCGACCTGCGCGCCGGCGGCCGCATCGTCGAGCCGACGAGCGGCAACACCGGAATCGCGCTCGCGTTCGTGTGCGCGGGCCGCGGCTACCCGCTGACGCTCACGATGCCCGAGTCGATGAGCATGGAGCGGCGGGTGCTGCTGCGGTCGCTCGGGGCGGAGCTCGTCCTCACCCCCGCCGCCGACGGCATGTCCGGCGCCGTCGCCGAGGCGCAGCGACTCGTGGCCCGTCACGACGGCGCGTGGATGCCGCAGCAGTTCGACAATCCCGCGAACCCCGACGTGCACGAGGCCACGACCGGCCCCGAGATCCTGCGCGACACCGGCGGCGAGGTGCACGCGATCGTCTCCGGCGTCGGCACCGGCGGCACGATCACCGGCGTGACGCGTCACCTGCGGGGAGCCGGCGTCGACGTGAAGGCGATCGCGGTCGAGCCGGCCGCCTCGCCGGTGCTCTCGGGCGGGCGCCCCGGCCCGCACCGCATCCAGGGGATCGGGGCCGGCTTCGTGCCCCGCAACCTCGACGAGGCGCTCCTCGACGGCGTGGAGACGGTGGAGAACGAGGAGGCCTTCGACTGGGCCCGCCGGCTCGCCCGCGAGGAGGGCATCTTCGGCGGCATCAGCTCGGGGGCGAACGTCTGCGTCGCGGCGCGTCTCGCGGCCCGGCCCGAGTGGCGGGGCCGGACGATCGTGACGATCGCGTGCAGCTCCGGCGAGCGGTATCTCTCGACGCCGATGTTCGAGGGGATGTGGGGCTGAGACCGCGTCCGCGGCGCCGCCCGGGCGCGTGGCCGCGACGGTCCCGCGGGGGAGTGCCCCGGCCCTCCGAAGGTCCCTCCCGGCGGCATGCGTCGAGCGATTCCCGGTCGTCCGTCCCGGGCGCCCGCCGCGGCCTCGCCCGATCCCGCGAGCCGCCCCCGGCGTCCCGTACACTTCCGTGACGCGACCCCCTTCGGAGGACCGCCGATGACCCTCGACGAGCTGCTCGCCGCCCTCGACGCGTACCACGGCCCCGTGCCGGTGGACGACCTGAAGGACCTGCTCGGCCGGGCCACCTTCACCCGGGCCGACGTGGCCGACCGACTGCACTTCTGCGACTCGAGCTACCAGCGCAATCCGGTGCGCGAGGGCGCGGGCTACCAGGCGTTCCTGATGTGCTGGAAGGACGGGCAGCGCAGCCCGATCCACGACCACACCGGCTCCGGCTGCGGCATCTACGTCGTGGACGGCACGCTCGTGGAGCAGTGCTACGAGTTCGACGACCGCGGGGTGATCGTGCCCGACGTCCGCAACGAGCTGCCGGCCGGCGGCGTCTGCGCGTCGTGGGACGCCGACAAGCACGCGGTGATCGCCGAGCATGGCGACCTCGTCACCCTGCACGTGTACACCCCGCCCATGAGCACCATCGGGATCTACCGCGAGGGCAGCGCCGAGGTGGAGTCGTTCACCTACCCCTCGTTCGCCGAGCTCGAGTCGGCCGCGTTCTCCCAGGCCGACTGATCGCGGGGATCGCCCGCGGGGCCGGGATCGCCGGCTCCGCTCGTCTCCGCGAGCCGCCGGCGCAGCCCCGCGAGGTCGAGGACCGGCACCGGCTCGTCGTGGTAGAGGTTCCGGTGGCGGCGCCCCCACGTCGTCGGCGGCAGCCGCACCAGCAGCACCTCCCCCGCCTCGTCGACGAACCGCAGGGCGTCGAAGCGGCCGTGGCCGGTGTCGTCGGTCTCGAAGCCGACGTCCTCGATCCCCGCGTCCTCGAGCGCGGCCGCGATCTCGCCGATGGGCCGCTCGGTGTAGATCCGCAGGCGGATCGCGGCGGTGCCCGTGAGGTGACCCCGGGCGGCGCGGCCCACCACGAGCACCGGATCGCCGATCGCGTGCTCCTCGAGGAGCGTGAGCAGCTCCTCGAGCGCCGCGAGCCGCGCGTCGCGGGCCGCCCGCCACGCGTCGAGGCCGATCGCCTGCTGCTCCATCCCCTCCATGTGCCGGTGCACCCGCAGCCGCGACGGCCACGCGTCGCGCAGCCCGAGCGACCGCTGGGCGTCGTCGATCGCCGCCTCCTCGTCGGGCGCGCGGCCCTCGAGCAGGCGGCGGGCGGCCTCGCGGGCCACGCGGTCGGCGGGGTCGTCGGCCTCGGGGGACGCCGGTCCGTGGGGGTCGAGGGCCATCGCCGGATGCTACGGCCGGGCGCCCGGGTCCGGCACGGGGAGGTCGCCCCGCCCCCGGCCCGGCCGAGATGCGCCCGCCCGCCCCCCCATGACTCGCCCCGCGGCTCGGTTCGCGGCGCGGCGGGCCGCCCGGCCCGCGGCTCAGCCCGCGGCCCGCAGCCGGGCCCCGGCGGCCGTCCCGACCGCCGTCCCGACCGCCATCCCCCGAGGCGTCCACGGCAGCACCACGTCGCGGCTCTCCCGCGCCAGCCGGTCGGCGGCGTCGAGCATGGGTCCGGGCGACAGCGACCCCGGCACGTGCACGTCCGCGGCCACCGGGTCGGTCTCGCGCCATCCGGCCGCGGCGATCGCGGCCCGGATGCGGTCGGCGCCCTTGCCGGGCTCGCGCATCGCCCAGGTGCCGGCGGGGCGCGAGGCCACCACCGCGAGCACGCCGGCCCGCACCGCGGCCTCGCCCGTGAAGCGATCCCAGTCGGCCGGTCCGAGCGGCCGCCGCGGCTGGCCCGCGAGCGTCGCCTCGAGGGCGGCCCGCCCCCGCCGGAAGCCGGCGGTGGCGTGCTCGCGGCGGGCGATCGCCTCGTAGCGGCCGAGCATCGCGGCCATCTCCGCCTCGAGGACGTCCTCGGGGGCGTAGCGCCGGATCACCCACCCGTTGTTGCGGACCAGCCGCTCGAGGATCACGTCCATCGACCGGCCCGCGGCGATCTTCTCGTGCACCACGGTGCTGCGGACGTCGTGGAGGATCCGCCAGCCGCGGGCGATCAGCCGCGCGGCGAGGTCGTACTCCTCGACGTAGTAGTGGAAGCTCGCGTCGTAGCCGCCGACGGCGCGGAACGCGTCGGTGCGGATCAGCGCCCCGCAGCCCACGTGCACCTGCGGCAGCCCGCCCGCCTCGCGCCCACCGCGGGCGAGCCGGATGTCGAGGCCGATGACCGCCACGTCGGACGCCGCGCCGGCGGCGAGGGCGACGAAGCCCGCGTCCATCGGCCACGAGTCGTCGTCGAGCATGAGCAGCCAGGGAGCCTCGGCCATGCCCGCCGCGTCGTTGCGGCAGGCGGCGCCGATCGAGGTCTCGCGGCGCCCGTACCGCAGCGGCGTGCCGCCGGGGAGCCGCGCCGGCAGCCGCGACATCCCGCCGCGGACCGACGCGTCGTCGATCACCACCACCTCGCACCGGTGCGCCACGCCGTGCACCGAGAGCGTGGTGTCGATCGCGGCGAGCGTGGCGGCGAGCCGGTCCGGACGGTTGCGGGTCGGAACGACGATCGTGACCTCGGGACCCGTGCCGCTCCTCGGCGTCGAGCGGGCGTCGGAGGCGGAGCTCTCGTGCGCAGCCATGCGGGACTCCAGTCAGCCGGCGCGGAGGCCGGAGGCCGAGGCGGGGGACGCCGCGGACGCGGCCGCCGCGGGATCGGTCGCCGGGTCGCCCGGGTCCGCGAGCCGCACGCGGGCGCCGGCGAGCCGCGCGATGCCGCGCCGCAGGTCGGCGGCGTCGATCGCGGGGTTGCCGAGGCGGCCGGCGTGGGTCCCGGCGGCGACCGCGCCGAGGATGGCGGCGGCGGCCGGCACCGCTCCGGCGGCGCGGGCGAGGGTCGCGGCCGCGAGCAGCGCGTCGCCGCAGCCGAGGGGATCCACGGGACGGGCGGCGAGGGCGGGCACGTGCGTGGCGCGAAGCCGGGGGGCGAAGTGGCCGTCCTCCACCGCCGGGACCGCGGCCGCGGTCGCCGGGGTCTCGAACAGCAGGCAGCCGTCGCCGCCGAGGGTGACGATCGCGGTGCGGGAGCGGGTCTGCTCGAGGAGCCGGTCGGCCACCGCCGAGAGCCCGTCCTGCCAGTCGTGCAGCGCGTCGCGGACCTCCACCTCGGAGGGGGCGAGCAGGTCCAGCCGCCGCATCGCGGTGAGGTGGGAGCGTCGCCCCGAGACGTCGCCCGCGGTCACGACGGCCCGCTCGGCGAGGCCCCGGGTCAGCGTCTCGATCATGGGGGCGGTGAAGAGCCCGGCCCCGAAGTCGCAGGTGATCGCGGCGTCGGCGCCGTCGGCCGCCTCCAGGGCGATCTCGACCGCGCGGCGCCGCGCGCCCTCGTCCACGACCAGGCCCCGCTCGGGATCGAGCTTCATGACCTTCTGGCCGCCCACGAGGAACCGCTGCTTCTCGGGCAGGCGGCCGCTGACCGGCACCGGCCGCACGTCGATCCCCTCGATCTCCAGCCGCAGCCGCAGGGCCTCGGCGTCGTGGCCGCCGGGCATCGGGGTGACGAGCACCGGCCGGGCGCCGAGGGCGGCGGCGTGGCGGGCGACGACCGCCGCCCCGCCGTCGAACCGGCGGCGCTCGATCGGCCGCAGGCTCAGCACCGGCGCCTCGCCCGCGACGTCGGGCCGGTCGCACGCGACGTACGTGTCGACGATCGTCTCGCCGATCACCACCACGCGGCGGCCGCGCATGCCCACGACCGCCGCCTCGAGGTCCTCGGGCCCGGTCCGTGACTGCTCGAGCAGCCCGCGGACCGCGTCCGTGACCGGATCGACCGACGCGGTCACCGCGTCGATGAGGGCGGTGGACGAGAAGACGACGTCACCGCTGGTGAACACCACGCGGCCGCCGTATCCCTCCACGAGTCGCTGCTCGGCCGCGAACCGGGGGTCCCGGTTGCCGGCGTACTCCCGGCCCTTCACGTAGACGTCCGGGCGGAGCCGCTCGAGCACCTCCGCCGCGGTCGGCTCCGGACTGATCACGACCCAGTCCACGCAGTCGAGGGCGGCGAGGTTCTCCGCCCGCAGCTCCTCCGGGATCAGGGGGCGGCCCGTGCCCTTGCCGCCGACGACGGCGTCGCCGGAGACCGAGACCACCAGCCGGTCGCCCGTGGCGCGGGCCTCCTGCAGGTGCCGCACGTGACCGGGGTGGACGAGGTCGAAGCATCCGTGGCAGAGGACCACGGTCCGCCCCGCGGCCTGCTCGGCGGCGATGCGGTCCCGGCACTCGGCCGACGCGAGGATGGCATCTCGGCGATTCACGCCTCGCGGATCGGCTCCGCCGGCGCCGGGCCTCCCGGATAACCCGTCGGGACCCGCGGCCGCCGACGGCGATAGGCTCCCCGCCGGACGGCGGCGGTCCGCCCGGGGCGGGCTCCGGCCCGCGTCGTCGCCGCTCGTCCCCCGCGTCCCTTCGCTCCTCACCCCCGCCCCGGAAGCTCCCGCATGGCCCTCGAGCCCCTCGACCCCCTGGAGTGCCGCGTCCTCGGCGTGCTCGTCGAGAAGGCCCAGACGGTGCCGCAGCAGTACCCGATGACGCTCAACGGCGTGCTCTCGGGCTGCAACCAGCGCAACAATCGCCGCCCGGTGCTGTCGGCGGACGAGGACGACGTGCTCGCGGCCCTCGACCGCCTGCGGGGCCGCGGCCTCGTGCGCGAGGTGATGCTCAGCGGCAGCCGCGTGCCGAAGTTCAAGCACGACGCCCGGGAGGTGCTCGGAGTCGGGACGGCCGAGCTCGTGGTGCTCGCCGAGCTGCTGCTCCGCGGGCCGCAGACGGTGGGCGAGCTCCGCAGCCGCGCGAGCCGCATGCACCCGCTCGAGTCCACCGAGGTCGTGGACGCGGTGCTCGAGTCCCTCGCCGGCCGCGAGGAGCCGCTGGCGAAGCGGATCGGCCGCGCCCCGGGGGGCCGCGCCGACCGCTGGATGCAGCTGCTGCAGCCGGCCCTGCACCCGATCGAGTCCGACGCCGGCGGACACCCTCCGGCCGGCGACGCCGGCGAGGACGCCGGTGGCCTCGCGGTCCACGCCGCGGCCATGGGCACCGCCGCCGGATCCCTCGCGACCGCCGCCGACGTGGCGGCCCTCGAGGCCCGGGTCGCGGGGCTCGAGGCGGTGGTCCGCCGGCTGGCCACGGCGCTCGGCGAGGCGGTGCCCGAGCTCGAGGCCCCGGCGAGCCCCCCGCCCGCCGGCGAGGAGACGGGCCCCGCCCCGCCGTCCGGGTCCTGAGCGGGTTCCGGGCCGCCGCGCGGGCGTCGCCGGCCCCGTCCTCTCGTCCTCGTCCGGGACCGCGGCCGCGCCGCCCTCCCGCCGCACCGCCGTCCGCGCCCGACCCGCCGCCTGCATGCGGGCCGCCCGCCGCCGCCCCGCACCTCCCCGTCGGAGCCCCGCCGGCCCGACCCGCGCCGGGCCCTCCCGGCCCCACGGCTGTCCCGCCCACGCCGGTCGCGCCCCGCACCTGTCCCGCCCCGTCCGATGCGAATAGGATCCGCCCGGGATGACATGCGACCTGTGTGACAAGCCGGCGGTGGTGCACGAGGTGATCCTCCGCAATGGCGTCAAGCAGGAGCTCCACCTCTGCGAGGACCACGCCGAGGCCCAGGGCTACGCCCTGCCCGGCCAGCCGCCCCTCGAGAAGATCCTGCAGCAGTTCGTGATGGCGTCCGAGCCCAAGGGCTCCGGCGGCGGCTCGTCCTCGTCCTCCCCGGCCCTCTCGTGCGACGAGTGCGGGCTGACGCTGACCGACTTCCGGCGAAGCGGCGTCCTGGGCTGCCCGGCCTGCTACGAGGCCTTCGCCCGGGCCCTCGGCGGGATCATCCAGCGGGCCCAGAACGGCGGCACCCACCACGTGGGCCGGGCTCCCCGCCGGCAGGGCGCCTCGGTCGATCGGCAGCTGATGATCGGGCGGCTCGTGAAGGACCTCGAGGACGCGGTCGCGGCCGAGGAGTTCGAGCGGGCGGCGGAGCTCCGCGACCGGCTCCGCCGGCTCGAGTCCGAGCCCCGCGAGACCGGCGACTCCACCGCCGAGACGCCGGGCGAGAACGGAGGCGGCTGATGCCGATCCCCCTCGAGGGGCCGTGGATCGCCGGGACCGGTCCCGACGCCGACGTCGTCCTCAGCTCGCGGGCCCGCATCGCCCGCAACGTGGTCGGCTTCCCCTTCGTCAACCGGATGACGTCGACCCAGCGGCGCGAGGTCGGTCACCTCGTGCGCGAGACGCTGCAGCGGGTCGAGTCCACCGGCAGCCTGATGTGGATCGACCTCGAGTCGATCGGCGACCTCGATCGCCGCCTGCTCGTCGAGCGCAACCTCGTCTCGAGCCAGCTCGCCAAGGCCTCGGGCCAGCGGGCGGTCGCGATCGCCAAGGACGAGTCGCTGAGCGTCATGGTCAACGAGGAGGACCACCTGCGGATGCAGCTGCTCGCCTCGGGCATGCAGCTGCCGCTGTGCCTCCGCCGGGCGCTCGAGCTCGACGATGCGGTGGAGCGCCGCGTCGACTACGCCTTCGATCGTCGCTACGGCTACCTCACCGCGTGCCCGACGAACCTCGGCACCGGCATGCGGCTCTCGGTGATGATGCACCTGCCGGGGCTCAAGATCACCGGCGACATCGACCGCGTGCGGCGGGCCGCGGGCGACATGCACCTCGCGGTCCGTGGCTTCCACGGCGAGGGCTCGGACGCGGCCGGCGACTTCTACCAGATCAGCAACCAGGTCACGCTCGGGGTGAGCGAGGACGACCTGCTGCACGAGCTCGGCCAGCAGATCGTGCCGCGGCTCGTCGCGTACGAGCGCGAGGCGCGGGCCCTGCTCCGCCGCCGCAATCGCGCCGAGCTCGAGGACCGCGTGCACCGCGCCCTCGGCACCCTGCGGTCGGCCCGGCTCATGGACGCCCGCGAGGCGATGAAGCTGCTCAGCCGGGTGCGGCTCGGCGCGTGGATGGACCTGCTCGACGACGAGGTCGACCGGACCACCCTCAACCAGCTGTTCCTGCAGGTCCAGCCCGCCCACGTGCGCTTCGGCATGGGCGAGGAGGCCCCCGCCTCGGTGGACGAGCCGGACGGCGAGCGGATCAAGGCCCGCCGGGCCGACCTGCTGCGGGCGGCGCTGACGCCGTCATGAGTCGCCTCGCTCCGGCGGCCGCGGCCGCGCGGGCGGGCGGCGCCCACGCCGCCGTCGGCCGCGGCGGCGAGCCCGCGGGCCCGCCGCCGGCGGAGGCGGCTCGGTCACGCGGCCCCGACGGTCTCCTCGACCGCGGCGGCGAGCGTGAAGTCCTTCTCGGTGAGCCCGCCCGCGTCGTGCGTCGACACGGTGAGGGTCACCTTGTTGTAGCGGATCATGATGTCGGGATGATGCTGCTGGTCCTCGGCCAGGTCGGCGACCCGGTTGACGAACGCCATCGCCTGCACGAAGTCGTCGAAGACGAGCGTGCGCTGGATGGCGTCGCCGGCGAGGGACCACTCGGAGTGGTCGGCGAGCAGGGCGTCGATGCGGTCGGAGTCGAGCTTGTCCACGCGGGGGGCTCCGGGAGGAACGCCGGCAAGCGGCCCCGACCGGGGCGCCCCGGTCGCGGGGTGACCGTCGCCGGGGCTTCGGTCGGTGCGGACTATACCCGCGGCGACGGACGCGCCGCGGTCGCCGCACGCCGCCCCGGGGGGACCCCCACGTGAGTGCGGACCGGCCCCGCCGCACCCGCCTCGCGCCGTCGCCCACCGGGGCGCTGCACCTCGGGAACATCCGGACGTTCCTGGTGACCTGGGGGCTCGCGCGGCGCGCGGGCTGGATCGTCACGATGCGCACCGAGGACCTCGACGGCCCGCGCGTCAAGCCGGGCGCGGCCGAGGCGATGCTCGAGGCCCTGCGGTGGGTCGGCCTCGACTGGGACGAGGACGTCGGTCGCCAGTCGGCCGACCTCGGGCCGTACGAGCGGGCCATGACGCGGCTGGCCGGGCTCGGCCGCATCTTCCGCTGCGACGCCACGCGGCGCGAGATCGAGGCGGCGGCGTCCGCTCCGCACGCGGGCGAGCACGAGCTTCGGTTCCCCGAGTCGATGCGGCCGGACCGCGGCGACGAGCGGGCGTGGCGCTTCGCGGGCGGCGCCGCCGGGCACCGCCTGCTCGTGGAGCCCGGTCCGCGGACGGTGCGGGACCGGCTCGCGGGCGAGCACGCCTTCGACGTCTCGGCGACGGTGGGCGACTTCCCGGTATGGACGAAGCAGGGCGTGCCGGCGTATCAGCTGGCGGTGGTGGTCGACGACGCCCGCCACGGCGTCACCGACGTCGTCCGCGGCGCGGACCTGCTGCCGTCGGCCGCCCGTCAGTCGATCCTGCACGAGCTGCTGGGGACGCCCGAGCCGACCTGGTGGCACGTGCCGCTGGTGGTGGGGCCGGACGGGCGCCGGCTGGCCAAGCGCCATGGCGACAGCCGCCTCGCGAGCTATCGTGCTGCCGGCGTCCCGGCGACGCGGATCGTCGGATGGGTCGCCCACACCTGCGGAGTCCCGGGCCCCCGGCGGGAGCGCGACGCCGCCGACCTCGTGGCGGCCCTCGACCCCGCCGCCCTGCCCCGCGATCCCGTCGTCTTCTCCGAGGAGGACCACCGATGGCTGCTGGACGGATGATCCTCGCCGCCGTGCTCGGCGCGGCGCTCGTCCTGCTCCTGACGGGCAACCTGCAGTGCACGAGCCCGGCCGAGCCGCCGGCCCCGACGCCGGGCGGATCGGCCGAGCGCGGCGACGCCGCCGCCGTGGCCGAGCCCCGGGCGGAGCCGGGGGCGGACGCGGAGGCTCCCCCGGTCGCCCCGGCGGACGCCGAGGCCGGCACCGGCGCCGCGGACGAGCGCCCGAGCGATGCCGCCGCGGCGGGCGGTCCCCGCCCGGGCGAGCCGGGCGACGCGGACGACGCCGGCACCGCCGACCAGCAGGACGACCGGTCCGCCGCCGCGGCCTCCGACGACGGCGTCGAGCGGGTGACGGTCGAGATCGCGGGCGAGACCTTCCGGCTCGAGCTCGCCGCCGACCCCGGCACCCGCATCCAGGGCCTGATGGGCCGCCCCGAGATCGCCCGCGACGGCGGCATGCTGTTCGTGTTCCCGGACGTGGGGCTCCGCAGCTTCTGGATGAAGGACTGCCTCACGGACATGGACATCCTCTTCCTCGACGCGTCGGGCCGCGTGACCGCGACCCACGAGATGACGGTCGAGCCGCCGCGGCGCCCCGACGAGAGCCAGCTCGCGTACGAGCTGCGCCTGCGGTCCTATCCGAGCCGCCTGCCCGCCCAGTTCGCGATCGAGCTCGCCCCCGGCAGCCTCGATCGGCTCGGGATCCGCGCCGGGGACGTGGTCCCGCTGGACCTCGAGTCCCTCAAGCGTCGGGCCCGCTGAGCCGATCCGGTCCGTGACGTCGGGCCCCGCGCCGCCGCGCGGACGTCCCGTGCCCTCGGGGCACGCGACCAGGGCTCCGGCGCCGGGTGCGGGACGCTCATGCAGAGCTGGACCATCCAGGTGGCGGACCTCGGGCAGGCGGGCGACGGCCCGGCCGGGATCGCCGCGGCCCGGATCGCCGCCCTGCTCGAGGAGCGGCACGCCCCGGCCGGCGGCACCGTGCTGCGGGGCGACGCCGGCGACATCGACGAGGACCGCGCCGCCGCGCTGGACGCCGTGGTGCTCGTGGTGGACCGCTCCGACATCGCCACGCCGGTGCACCAGTTCGCGGCCGAGCTCGAGGAGCAGTCGGTCGCGGTGCTGATCATGCTCGCGGGCGACGCCGCGGGCGAGCTCGCCGCCCGCCTGCCGGACCTCGCCGTCGTCCCCGCCGACGCGCCGATCGAGACGCTGCTCGCGTCGCTCGAGGGCATGCTGCAGCGTCAGCCGCACGTCCGCCGGCTCGCCTCCGAGCTCGCGGTGGCCCGCCGCTACAACGGCGGCCTCTCGGGCGAGATCGACCGCATCAACGAGGAGCTGCAGCTCGCCGCCGCGATGCAGCGCGACCTGCTGCCCACCGCGATGCCCGACCGTCTCGGCGTCCGCACGCAGGCGCTCTGGCGCCCGGCCGCGTACGTCTCGGGCGACATCTACGCGGTGCACGCCCTCGACGAGGACCGCATCGGGGTGCTGCTCGCCGACTGCGTCGGCCACGGCGTGCCGGCGGCCCTCATGACGATGAGCCTCAGCCGGTCCTTCGCGATCCACGCCCTCGCGAGCCGTGAGCCGCGGGCCCCGCACGAGGTGCTCTTCCGGCTCAACCGCGACATGACGCTGCGGCGCAGCTCGTCCACGCGATTCGCCACCGCGGTGTACGCGGTGATCGACTGCCGCCGCCGCGAGATGGAGATCGCGTCCGCCGGACACCCGCCGTCGCTGCTCTACGAGGTCGACGGCCGCGAGACGGAGATCGAGGGCGACGGTCCGCTGCTCGGCGTGTTCCCGGACGCGGCGTTCTCCTCCCGGAGCGTCGAGCTCCCGGCGGGCGCGACGCTGGTGCTCTACTCCGACGGCTTCGAGCAGGCGTTCGTCGACGCCGAGGCGGGCGTGCGCCGCGGCGACACCGAGGGCTACCGGCGCGTGTTCACCGAGCTCGCCCGGGTCGGCGATCCCGCCCGCCTGGTGGAGCAGATCGCCGAGCGGCTCGACGCGGCCTCGGGATCGCTGCACCAGGCCGACGACGTGACGCTCGTGGCGGTGCACGCCGCCCCGCTCGCCGCCCCCGTCTCGCCCCCGCCGGCCGAGCGGACGAACGCGCACGCCGCGCCGGCGGCCGGCCGCGTGCCCGCCGCCCGCACGAGCGGCTGACTCGTCGCGGCCTCGGGCGCTCCGCCGGCGGCGCGGCTCAGTCGCCCGTCGCGGTGCTTCTCGCCGCCTCGTCGCCGGCCCCCGCCCGGCCGCCGGCGCCCGCGAGCATCCGCTCGAGAAGGGCCGGGCCGTGCCGCTCGAGCCACGCGATCACCATCCGCGCGACCACGTCGGTCTCGAGGTTCGCGCGGTCCCCGGGCTCCAGGTCGCCCAGCGTGGTCTCCTCGAGCGTGGTCGGGATCAGCGCGACCTCGAACCAGCCGGGACCGGTGCCGGCGACGGTGAGGGACGTGCCCGCGACCGCGATCGAGCCCTGGTCGACCACGCGGTCGGCGAGGCGCTCGGGCAGCGACAGACGCATGCGCCAGCTCCCGTCGCCCCGCTCCACCGCGAGGACCTCGCCCGTGGCCTCGACGTGGCCCTGCACGAGGTGGCCGCCGAGGAGCGTCTCGGCGGTGCACGAGGGCTCGAGGTTCACCCGGTCGCCCGCGACGAGGTCGCCGAGACTGGTGAGGGCCAGCGTCTGGCGGACGACGTCGAATCGCCACGGGCGGCCCTCGGCCGGCGGCTCGGCCAGGGTCAGGCAGCAGCCGTCCACCGCGATCGAGTCCCCGGGCTCCGGCCGCAGGTCCCATCCCGTGGCGTCGATCCGCAGCGTGGCCCCTTCCCCCGCGGGCTCGACGGCGACGACGGTTCCGACGTGACGGACGAGACCGGTGAACATGGCGGACGGCTCCGGGGGCACGGGGGACCAGGACGGCGCGGGACGAGCGGAGCGAGGGACGGGGGGCGGAGCGGGAGGCGGAGCGGGTGCCGTGAGGGGGGACGACGCGCCCCGAGCGGCCTCGATCGAGACGTCGCCCCGCCGGCGAGAGCTCGACGCGGGCCGACGAACCGAGCCCGAGACCCCGGTCGGGCGGCGGGGGGCGCGGCCGCCCGAGGTCCGTTCGACCGCGGCCGTTGCGCGCAGCCCCGGAGTCTACGGCACCTTGACGCTTCCCGAGGGGTTCCGGATACTCGCCGGTTCTCGGCCGGCCGCCCCCACCCCACGCCCCCCCGCCGCCGCCGCTCCTCGGAGATCCGTCGATGTCCATCCGCCCGGCTCGCCCGCAGTTCGCCCCGTTCGTCGGCCGCCTCGGCCGCTCGCTCGCGGGCCTGATCGCCGGCGGCACCCTCCTCGCCGGCTGCACGACGTCCCCGGACGCCGCCGAGCCCGCGACCGCCGCGTCCGGCCCGGCCGAGCCCGCGGCCGCGGCCGCGATCTCCGACCGCGAGTGGGTCGCCCGCAACTACCTCACCACGCCCGTCGACGCCCGCCGCCTCGGCTACCGCATCGACTGGCAGCACCGCGGCGACCCGACGACCACGATGCGCGAGGTCCGGTCCAACGGCGACGCGGTCTTCGCCCTCGACGAGACGCTGCGGATCTCGCGGTACGACGGCAGCGACGGCACGCGGCTGTGGCGGGTGCCGATGCTCGAGTCGGTCAGCCGCACGCAGGGCATGACGTACCTGCCCTCGGACGACCAGCTCTACGTCGCCGTCGGCACCGAGTTCCACGTCTACGACGGCGGCACCGGCGTGCTGCTCGACCGCCAGCGACTCCAGACGGCCACGAGCACCCGGCCGCTGCCCGCCGGCCGCTTCCTCGTCTACGGCAGCCGCGACGGCCAGGTCGTCTGGCACGCGTTCCAGGTCGGCGCCCCGTGGCGCTCGTACCGCATCGCCAACACCATCGAGGTCACGCCCGCGATCAGCGAGGGCTACCTCGTCGCCCCGGGCCAGGGCGGCACCGTCTCGTGCCTGCGGCTCCGCGATGCCTCGCGCGTGTGGACCAAGCGGACGCTCGCCGACGTCGTCGCCCCGCCGGCGGCCGGCGCCGGCCACGCGTTCGTCGCCAGCCTCGATCGCCACCTGCGGGCCTGGCCGCTGGCCTTCGACACCCCGACTCCGGCGTGGGAGTACCTCACCCGGGCCCCGCTCGAGGACGGCCCGACCGTCGTCGGCGAGTCGGTGTACCAGCAGGTGCCGGGCCACGGCCTTCACCGCTTCGCGGCCGCCCCGATGAACCGGCCGCAGGGCCTGCTCGAGTGGGTGGCGGCCGACGTCACCGGCAGCGTCGCCGCCCGCCTCGGCGACCGCCTGCTGACGTGGGACGCCGAGCGCAGCCTGATGCAGGTCGTCGACGAGCGGACCGGGGACCTGATCGAGTCGGTCGAGCTGCCCCGCGTGAGCTCGCTGCACGTCTCCGACGTGGAGGGCGGCGACCTGTACCTCGGCGGCACCGGCGGGCGCGTCCTGCGGCTCGTGCCGAGCACGGGCTGATCCCGCGATGGCCGACCTCGTCCCCGTCCGCCGCGTCCTCGTCTCCGTCAGCGACAAGACGGACCTCGTGCCGTTCGTGCGCGGCCTCCTGGCGGTCGGGGTCGAGACGATCGTGTCCACCGGCGGCACCGCCGCCGCCCTCGAGGCGGCGGGGATCGACGTCGTGTCGGTCGAGTCGCTCACCGGCTACCCGGAGATGATGGACGGCCGGGTGAAGACGCTGCACCCGGCGGTGCACGGCGCCCTGCTCGCCCGGCGCGACGATCCCGGCCACGTGGCCGCGATGGAGCAGCACGGGATCGAGCCGATCGACATGGTGGTCGTGAACCTCTACCCCTTCGAGCGGACGATCGCCCGCGGCGACGTCTCGGCCGCGGAGGCGATCGAGCAGATCGACATCGGCGGTCCCGCGGTGATCCGCTCCTCGGCCAAGAACCACGACGCGGTCGCGGTCGTCACCGGCATCCGGCAGTACGACGGCATCGTCGAGGAGCTGCGCTCCAACGACGGGGCGCTGACCGCGAGCACGCGGCGCACGCTCGCCGCGGCCGCCTTCATGCGCACCGCCGCCTACGACACCGCGATCAGCGCGTGGATGGGCGGACTCGGGGCCCGCACCGACGGCTTCCCCGCCCTGCTGCAGCTCACGCTCTCGTACGAGCGGGAGCTTCGCTACGGCGAGAACCCGCACCAGGCGGCGGCGGTCTACGCCGACCCGGCCGCCGCGGGGCCGAGCCTGGTCACCGCCGAGGTCCTCGGGGGCAAGCCCCTGAGCTACAACAACGTCGGCGACGCCTCCGCCGCGGTCCGGGCGGTGCGCGACCTCGCGGCCGCGGCCGCGGGCCGGGCGGCGGCGGTGGTCGTCAAGCACACGAATCCGTGCGGGGCCGCGGTCCGCGACACCGCGGCCGACGCCTTCCGGGCCGCGCACGACGGCGATCCGCTCGCCGCCTACGGGGGCATCCTGGCCACGAGCGTCCCGATCGACGCGGACGCGGCGGCGGCCATCACCGGCGAGGGCTCGTTCTTCGAGGTGATCGTGGCCCCGGACATCGACGAGGCGGCGCGGACCGCGCTGCAGGCCCGCTGGGCCAACGTCCGCCTGCTGCGGATGCCCGGCCTCGCGCAGAGCGCCGGCCGCGTGCTCGAGATGCGATCCGTCCTCGGCGGCGTGCTCGTGCAGGAGCGGGACGACAAGCCCGCCAACCCGGCCGAGTGGTCGCACGTCGCGGGCCCCCCGCCCGACGCGGCGACGATCGAGGAGGCCGTGGTCGCGTGGTCGGTGGTGAAGCACGCGACCTCCAACGGCATCGCGATCACCCGGGACGGCATGCTGCTCGGCATCGGCACCGGCCAGGTCGACCGCGTCTCGGCGTGCCGCCTCGCGGCCGGCAAGGCGGCCGAGCGGCTGGCCGCGGACGGGCCGGTGGCGGTCGCGGCGTCCGACGCGTTCTTCCCGTTCCCCGACGGCCCCGAGGTCCTGATCGACGCCGGCGTCCGGTGCCTGATCCACCCCGGAGGCTCGAAGCGGGACGAGGAGACCAACGCCCTGTGCGAGTCCCGCGGCGTGACCTGCATCCACAGCGGGGTACGGCACTTCCGTCACTGAGCGCCGGCTCCATTGCCGAATCGCGCAGGTCGGGCCGCCGCCATCGCGCATATCGATCGAGCACGCGAAGAAAACCTGTCGGCAACCATCCCGCCGGCTTGCAGCGGTCCAGAGACCCCTCTACCATTCGTCCATCACTTGCCCCCGGAAGGGGTCCGGTTCGGAGCTTGCTTCGGCCGGGCCCTTTTTTCGTGCGCCGCGAGCGGCCGGCCGCCCTCCTCGT
>CAYLNM010000045.1:0-26495 GCA_964385045.1 uncultured Isosphaeraceae bacterium | reverse complement strand
GCCCGGCCCACCGAAGGAAGCCGCCCATGAGCACGCGTCGAGAGTTCCTCCAGCACGCCGGGGCCATCGGCCTCGGTGCCGTCCTGCTGCCTCGGGACGGCGTCCTCGCCTCGAGCGCCGCCGTCGATCGGATCCCCCGCCCCATCGGGGTCGTCTTCGAGCGTGTCGAGGCCGGGGGCCTGTCGCACTACTCCTACTTCGTCGGCGACGTGCTCTCCGGCGATGCGGCGGTGATCGACCCGCGCCGGGACGTCGATGCGTACCTCGACCTCGCCGCCGAGCATCGCCTGACGATCCGGCACGCGATCGAGACGCACGTGCACGCCGACTTCGTCTCCGGCTCCCGCGAGCTCGCGAGCCGCACCGGGGCCCGCATCCACGCAAGCGTCGAGGGGGGAGCCGAGTACGGCTTCCCGATCTCGCCGATCCGCGACGGAGACGAGATCCGCGTCGGTGGCGTCGCGCTGCGGGCGCTGCACACGCCGGGCCATACCCCCGAGCACATGTCGTTCCTCGCGTCGCCGGTCGGCGTTCCTCGAGCCGCGTGGGGCCTGTTCACCGGGGACTTCCTCTTCGCGGGCTCGGTGGGCCGGCCCGACCTCATGGGCGTCGAGAACACCGGACCGCTCGCCCGGACGCTCTGGAGGTCGCTTCGAAGCTCGTTCGAGGAGCTCCCCGACGCCCTGCCCATCCATCCCGCCCACGGCCCCGGCTCGCCCTGCGGAGCGGACATCACCGAGCGGGAGGGCGACGCGACGCTGGGCGTGGAGCGCGACACGAATCCGGCGCTGCAGTTCACCGACGCCGCGGCCTTCGTCGAGGAGCTGCTCTTCAGCCAGCCGCCGGTGCCCACCTACTGGCCGCGGATGAAACGGGAGAACGCCCGCGGGCCAGGGATCCTCGGCGCGACCCGGGAGCCCGAGCCGCTCCCGCCGGCCGAGTTCGAGCGGCGGATCTCGCGGCCGGAGGTCCAGCTGCTCGACACCCGGCACATGCTCGGCTTCGGCGGCGGTCACCTGACCGGGGCGATCAACATCGGACACACGCCGTCGATCTCGATGTGGGGCGGCTGGCTCTTCGATCCCGATCGACCGATCGCCCTCGTGGTCCCGCCCGACGTGCGGGCGGCCGAGGCGAGTGCCTGGCTCGCCCGCGTGGGCCTGACCGACGTTTCGACGGTCCTCGAGGGCGGCATGGACGACTGGACGCTCTCCGGCCGCCGGTTCGACACCCTCCCGCAGATGTCGGTGCACGAGCTCCACCGGCGCATCGGGGATCCGGACCTGCAGGTCGTCGACGTCCGCCAGCCCGCCGAGTGGGACGACGGCCACGTCCCCGGGGCCCGCTACGCCTTCCTGCCCGAGATCCCCGAACGCATCGACGAGTTCGACCGGTCGAAGCCGCTGGTCTGCTACTGCGGCACCGGGTACCGCGCGAGCATCGGCGCGAGCCTCTTCAAGCGCGCCGGGTTCGACGTCCGAAGCGTCCCGGGATCGATGGACGGCTGGCTCGCGGCCGGCTATCCGGTCGTGACGCCGGGCCGACGCCATCGAGCCTCCCTGACGCGCCGCGGCTGACCCGGATCGCCGGACGCTCGCTCGCATCGCCGGCCCCATTCCTCGCCATCCTGCCTCGCCGTTCCCGTTCCCGTTCCCGACGGAGCCACCCGTCATGCGCACCCTCGCCGCTCTCCTGCTTCTGCCGTTCCTGCTGCTCGCCGGTCATGCCGGTGCCGCCGGCCCGGCGCCCGCGACCGCGTCCCCACGCGGTCCGGGCGGCCCCGGGGAGACCGACCGGCGGACCACGATCTCGATCGCGTACGTCAGTGACGTCCACGCCCAGATCGAGCCCCACGCCGAGCTGTTCTGGGACGAACGCGGCGAGCGGCGAGTCCGTGACGCGGGAGGCCTCGCCCGCATCGCCACCGTGCTGCGGCGACTGCGGGAGGAGCGCCCCGATCGCGTGCTGTTCGTCGACGGCGGCGACACGATCCAGGGCTCCGGACCCGCGGCATGGACCGAGGGGACGGTCGTGATCGAGCCGACCAACGCCCTGGGCTACGACCTCGGCGTCCCGGGGAACTGGTCCGTCGCCTACGGCAAGGACGCGCTCCTCGAACGGGCCGCGGAGCTCGACCATCCGCTCGTGGCGGCCAACATGCTCCACGCGGACAGCGAGGAGCCGGTGTTCGAGCGGTACGTCATCCACGAGCTCGGCGGCGTGCGGGTCGGCGTGATCGGCTTCACGGACCCCGACATCCCCCGCCGGCAGCCGCCGCACCTCAGCGGGGGCCTGGCCTTCGTCGGCCCCGAGGTGCTCCAGCCACTCGTCGACGAGCTTCGGACCGAGCGGGACGTCGACGTGGTGATCCTGGCCACGCACATCGGGCTCCCGAAGGCGATCGGCCTCGCCGAGCGGCTCGACGGCCTCGACGTCGTGCTCTCCGCCGACACGCACGAGCGCACCTACGAGCCGATCGTTCGCGGCGACACGTGGATCGTCGAGCCGGGGGCCTTCGCCTCGTTCGTGGGCGTGCTGGACATCACCGTCGAGCGGGGCGAGGTCGTCGATCGCGACTGGCGCCTCGTCGAGCTGCTTCCGGATCGATTCCCCGAGGATCCCGCCGTCCGCGGCGTCGTCGACGCGGCTCTCGCGCCGCACCGCGAGCGGATGGATCGGGTGATCGGCCACACCGACACCTGGCTCGCCCGCTACCGGGTGCTGAACACGTCGCTGGACACCCTGATCGCCGACGCGATCCGCGCCGAGACCGGCGCGGACGTGGCGGTGTCCAACGGCTTCCGGTTCGCACCCCCCACCGAGCCGGGGCCCATCACGGTCGGCGACCTCTGGACCTGGCTTCCGCTGCGGCTCGAGCTGAAGACCGGCCTGACCACCGGCGCCGAGCTGTGGGACTACTGGGAGCGGGAGCTCGAGCACGTGTTCTCGCCCGATCCGGAACGACTCTTCGGCGGGTGGCTGACGCGGGTCTCGGGCATGCGACTCACCTGCGACACGACCGCGCCGTCCGGTCGCCGGCTTCGCGAGCTGACCCTCGCGGGCGAGCCGCTCGAGGCCGAGGCCGTCTACCGCGTCGCCGCCGGCCACCGCGCCGGAGCGCCCGCCGACCGGGTTCATCGGATCGCCGGCTGCACGGACACCCGCCGACTCGGAATCACCACCCACGACGCGGTCGAGCGGTTCCTCGCGGAGCACTCGCCGATCCGGATCGTCGACGACCGGCGAGTCCGCTGCGTGGTCGTCGACGGGGTGATGCGCTCGCAGACGCTCGGCCCGCTCCACCGGGAGACGGAGGGAGAACCGGACGGGCCGCCACCCGGGCTCCCGACCGGCGACGCCACTCGGGAGCCGTGACCGCCCCCGTGCTCGGGCGACCTCCGAGGCCCTCGACCCGTCGCCGGCCCCCGGGCCCCGGGCGACGCGTCGCTGCCGGCCACGCTGCCGATCGTCCACCGCGACGTCGACGGCCGGCCGGCCCGAGGCGGCCCCTCGGGCCCGACCGGCATGGCCGATCCCTCGATCGGGATCCGGCACCGCTTCGTCGACGAGCCGCTCGGGCCGGTGGACACGCGGCGCGTCGTGGGGCTCGCGGGGGGCAGGTCCCGGGCGGCTCGCGGGACCACCGTGCCCGCCGCGCGACCGCGGCCCCGGAGTCAGCCTCCGGGACCGCGGTGGTCGTCGGCACGAGGCCCCGCCCGAGCCACCTCCCCACGGGAGCGGCGATCGGTGCGACGCCGCCCGGGCTCAGTCGCAGGGACCGAAGCTGCCGAGCACGGTGAGCAGGTCGTCGAAGTCGACGCTGCCGTCGGAGGTCACGTCGCCCGGGCACGGCGGGTCGTCGCACGCCCCGAAGCCCGAGAGCACCGCGAGCAGGTCGTCGAAGTCCACCACGCCGTCACCGGTCTGGTCGGCCGGGCAGGCGAGGACGGGGGCGGAGAAGGTGCGGAGCGTCAGGTCGCCTCGGAGCTCGGAGTCGGAGTCGCCGTTGCGGCCGGTCACGCGGATCCGCGCCGTCTCGCCGTCGTAGATCAGCTGCGAGTACGAGCCTCCCGAGGCGAAGGGGCCGGAGACGGCGGCGTCGACGAGCGTGTCGGTGAAGACCTGCTCGCCACCATCGACGTACACGACCTCGAGCCGCACGTCGGCACCGAAGAAGGCGTGGTACCCCACGAGCTCCCAGTCGAAGCGCAGATTCCCGTCCACGGGGGAGACGCCCGCGTCGAAGATGGCGGACCGCTCGGTGACGCCGTCGCCGGAGTTCCCGAGGTCGACCGCGTACGAGAAGCGTCCCCGGGTGGGCACCGCGGCCAGCTCGGTCGGGCCGAACTCGTAGCCGAGGTTCTCCCACGCGCCGACCGGCGCGAGGCCGCCGAGGTCGGTCGCGGCCCGCTCGAGACCGCTGACGGCGAGCGACCCGTTGAAGAAGCCGAAGGTGTCCGCGTTCTCCCCGAAGACCCGGATGCCCCAGACCCGGCCCTCCTGCACGTCGATCGTCCCGGATCCGCTGAACTGGAAGGCCCCGTTCGCCGACTGCTCCGGCACGAGCGTGGTGGTGACCTCGGCGCCGTCGGCCCGCCGCGCGAAGAGCTCCGCTCCCGCCACGGCCCCGCCGAGCCCGTGGATGCCCGACCACGAGTAGTCCAGCGAGACTCGGGCGTCGCGGGTCGCGGTGCGCTGCAGGCCGGCGGTCGTCGGTCCCACCGGGGCCCCCGACGACGACACCAGGTAGGTGAGCTCGACGGCGTCGGCCTCCCCGGAGTCGGGGGTGAGGCCGGACGCGCCGCCGGCGACGGGAATGAGCTCCCACGTGTCGACCTCGGCGTCGCCGCGGAAGCCGGTGGTGACGTGCTCGAACTCGCTCAGGGCGACCTCGCCGCGAACACCCGCCCCGGGCTCGATGGACTCGATCTGCGGCTGGAGCGAGATGAAGCCGCCCGCCACCACCTCGACCTCGGCGACCCCCTCCAGCTCGAAGGGCGAGGACGGACTCGGCTGGTCGGCGAAGAAGATGTCCCGCGTCTCGAGACCCGGCCCGAGCGACTCGACGCGCCAGCGGAGGACGTCGAGGTCCTCGCCGTGATCGCCGGTCCAGCGGTACCGGAAGCGGACGACGCCGTCCTGCTCGACCGGGATGCGGAGCGTGGCCGCGCGAAGCGGGAGGCCGGTCTCGTCCGGATCCTCCGCCCGGTACGACCAGACGGCCGCGTCCGCGGGAAGCGACGCGACCTCCGCCGTGCCGTCGGGCATCGGCGTGACGCTCCACTGGGGGGCCGCCCACTGCTGCACGAGGCCGAGGCTCTGCTCGGTCGCCTGGCCGAGGGCGGCGGGCGCGACGGCGAGGGACAGGCCGAGACCGGTGGTGGCCGCGATCGCGGCGGGCCGGACGAGGGACGCGGGACGAGGGCGAGACGAGGCGTGGGGCCGCATGGCGGTCCTCCGTGACTGAATGAAGGAAGCGATCGGTGGATCGGGGCGGGGATGGAGTTCGGTGAAGAGCGTGGAACCCGGGAGGCCGCGGCCCGCCACGCCGACCACGGCCGGCGGGCCCCGTTCTCGTCCACCGAAACGGCGCGAGGCGGCGCACGAGGAATGCGAGATCTCCGTGGCCCGTGGGCGACGAGCCGGTCGGGGCGGCCCCGGGGGGCTCGGACCTCCCGCGGCGGGACGGGGGCCGAGGTGTCCCGGCCGGCCGATGAGGACCGAGAACCCGCGCCGGACGCCCGAGCCGGCCGCCGATCGCGGGAATCGACCCCCGCCCGGCCGCCCCGCCTCCCGCGCGGGGGGGATACTTGCGGTGCCATGTCGTCTTCCGCCCCGTTCGACGAGGAGATCCACGCCGCCCTGCGCGCGATCGCGGGATCGATGATGCGTGGGACCGCCGGGCACACGCTCGAGCCCACCGCGGTCGTCCACGAGGCGTGGATGAAGCTCGAGCCGAGCCGCGCCGCGGGCCGCTTCCGCGACCGCGAGCACTTCATGGCCACCGCCGCCCGCGCGATGCGGCAGGTGCTCGCCGACCACGCCGAGCGGCGGCGCACGCTCAAGCGGGGCGGCGGCGGTCGACCGCTGACGCTCGACGCCGCCCTCGTCGGCACGGACGACACGCCCCGGCTCGACGTCCTGCTGGTGGAGGAGGCGCTCGACGAGCTCGAACGGCTCGATCCGCGCCAGGCGCGCGTGGCCGAGCTGCGGCTCTACGCCGGCCTCGAGACCGAGGCGATCGCGCGGGTGCTGGAGCTGGCCCCCCGGACGGTGCAGCTGGACTGGCAGATGGCCCGGACCCGGATCCAGCGTCACCTCGCCCCGGAGACCCGCGATGGATCCTGACCGCTACGCGCGGCTGCGGGAGGCCTTCCACCGGCTCGCCGACGGCTCCGCGGACGAGCGGGCCGCCGGACTGGAGGCCTTCGCCCGCGCCGAGGCGGACGACCCGGCGCTGGTGGCCGAGCTCCGCGCGCTGCTCGATCACGCCGAGGACGCCACCGACGTCGACCTCGGTCCCGCCGCGGCCGAGGCGATGGCGGCGCTGGAGGACTCGGGGACCGGCGGCGGCGGCGCGGGCGGGCACCGGGACGGCGACGACGCGGCGGACGACGAGCGCGGGACGAACGACGAGCACGGGGAGGACGACGAGGGGCCCGGAGGCGTCCGCATCCCCGGCTACCGCATCCGCCGGCTGATCGGGGCCGGCGGCATGGGCGTGGTGTACGAGGCGGAGCAGCTCTCGCCCCGCCGGGCGGTCGCGATCAAGCTGCTGCGGGCCCCGGACGCCACGCCGTCGCAGGTGCGGCGGTTCGAGCGGGAGGCCGAGGCGCTGGGACGGCTCGATCATCCGCACGTCGCCCGCATCCACGAGGCGGGCCGGGCCCGCACCCGCGGCGGCACCGAGCCGTTCATCGCGATGGAGCTGGTGCGCGGCATCCCCATCGACCGCTACGTGCGCGAGCACGCGCTCGGCGACGAGGCGATCGTGCGGCTGCTCGCGGCGGTGTGCGCCGGCGTCGAGGCCTCGCACGCCGTCGGCATCGTCCACCGCGACCTCAAGCCGGGCAACGTGCTGGTGGACGAGGCGGGCGTGCCGCGGATCCTCGACTTCGGCGTCGCCCGCCTCGCGGGCGCGACGCACGCGGGCACCCTCACCGCCCCCGGCGGCCTGGTGGGCACCCCCGCGTACCTCGCCCCCGAGCGGTTCGAGCCCGGCGCCGGCCCGCCCGGCCCCGCGACCGACGTGTACGCCCTCGGCGTGATGGCCTTCGAGCTGCTCGCCGGACGCCGCCCCCGCGAGCTCGACGGCCTGCCGCTGGCCGAGGTCGCCCGGCTCGCCCGCGACGAGTCGGCGACCCGGCTCACGAGCGTCGACGGCCGCTTCCGCGGCGACCTCGACGTGATCGTCTCGACCGCGATGGCCGCCGATCCCGCCCGCCGCTACCCAAGCGCCCGCGGCCTCCGCGAGGACCTCGAGCGGCACCTCGGGCACGAGCCGATCCGGGCCCGGCCGCCCTCGGCCGCCTACCGGGCTCGGAAGTTCGTGCGGCGGCACCGGACGCTCACCGCCGCGACCGCCGCCGTCGTCACCGTGCTCGCGGCGAGCACCGTGGGACTGGCCCTCGCGCTGGCCGAGACCGAGCGGGCGCGGGCGGCCGCGGTGGCGTCGGAGCGGGACGCGGTGGCGGCCAAGGAGGAGGCCGATCGCCAGTCGGAGCGGCAGGCGGCGATGCTGCAGTTCTTCGCCCGCGACCTGCTCCAGTCGGGCGACGACCGGCCGCTGGACGCCGAGCTCACCCTCGTCGCCGCGCTCGAGTCCGCCGAGCCCCGGATCGAGACGCGGTTCACGGACGACCCCGAGGCGGCGGGCGTCCTGTACCGCACCTTCGCCCTGCTCTACGCCGACCTCGGCGTCATCGAGAAGAGCCTCGCCGCCCGCGAGCGCGGGGCGGAGCTCACCGGCGCCCGCTGGGGGCGGGACCACGGCTTCAGCGGGATCGCCCTACTGCAGCACGCCCAGGGACTCGGCGACGCGGACCGGTGGGACGAGGCCGAGCGCGTCGCCCGCGAGGCCCACCGCGTCATCACCGAGCGGGCCGCCGATCCCGAGACCGCCGCCCCGCCGCAGTTCGAGATCTTCGCCCGCGTGGTCTGGGCCGACACGCTGCAGGTGCTCGGACGGCACGACGAGGCCCGGCCGCTGCTGCGGGAGGCGATCGAGCTCGCGCGCGACCGCGAGATGCGGCCGGCCGAGCTCTACGCGATGAACATCCTGGCCGCGTCGCTGCTGGCGACCGAGGACTTCGCCGAGGCGCTGGAGGTCCTCGAGGCGGAGGTGGCCGCGGCCCGCGAGATCCACCCGCCGGGCCACCCCCAGACGATGTCCGCCCTCGGCAACCTCGCCCGCGCCCGGATGGCCCTCGGCGATCTCGACGGGGCCGAGACCGCGGTCCGGGAGTCGCTCGCGATGCAGCGGGAGACGCTGCCCGGGAGCCACTGGCGCATCGGCTTCACCCTCACCACGCTCGCCGGCGTGCTCGGCGACCGGGGCCGGCCGGCCGAGGCGGCGGCCGCGGCCGAGGAGGCGGCGACCATCCTCGCCGCCGTCCACGGGCCGGACCACCACCGCACGGTCGACGCCTGGACCGGCATGGTCGGGTACCGGCTCGAGGCGGGAGCCCTCGACGCCGCCCGGGCGGCGGTGGAGGCGGTGCCGGAGACGTTCGCCGCCGCGGCGGTGCCGGTGCCCGAGGCGATGCTGGAGACGTGCCTGGAGGTCGTCTCCGCCCTGACGGACGCGGGGCGGGCGGACGCGGCGGCGGCGCTGCGGGAGCGGGTCCGGCCCCTGGTGGAGCGGGCCGCGGCCGCGGACGCCGCGGTGCGGGAGCGGCTGCCGGGCTCGGACTGACCCCCGCCGGGTGGCCCGGCGTCCGGGGGGGCCGGCCGGGACGCCCGGGCGGGCACCGAGCCCCGATCGAGAATTTCTCGTGGTCACGGGAGCGGCGCCGGTCCATCGTGTCTCTCATTGGTGGGAGGAACCCCGGCATGAGCACCACGACCGACGTGACCCCCGATCTCCTCGCATCCTGGATGGACGCCGGCGACACCGTGCTGGTGGACGTCCGCGAGGACTACGAGCACGCCGAGGAGCGGATCGAGGGCGCCCTGCTGCGGCCGCTCTCGGCCTTCGACCCGGACGCCGTCCGCGAGGACGCGGGCGGGAAGCGGGTCGTCTTCCACTGCCGGTCGGGCAAGCGGTCGCTCGACGCCGCCGCGCAGTACCGCGAGAACGGCGAGGCGACCTTCCACCTCGCCGGCGGCATCGAGACCTGGAAGGCGGCCGGCCAGCCGGTCGTCCGGCCCGAGACCGGCCCGCGGCTGCCCCTCATGCGGCAGGTGCAGGTCGCGGCCGGTGCGTTGGTCGCCCTCGGCACCGGACTGGGCGTGACGGCGTCGCCCTGGTTCCTCGCGGTGCCGGGATTCGTCGGGCTCGGACTGATGTTCGCCGGGATCACCGGCTGGTGCGGCATGGCGAAGCTGCTGGCGGTGATGCCGTGGAATCGGTCGCTGCGGCGAACGCCGGAGGCTCCGACGGCCTGCGGCACCGGCTGAGCTTGCGGCAAGGGCCAGCCGCTCCCCCCGTGACGCCGCCGCGATGCCTCGCCCCCCGCTGCCGTCCCCGCCGCGGACCGATCGCGAGGCGCTCGGTGGGCGCGGGCCGGACATGAGGGTCACGAGGGTCGTCAGGCAGTGGGCTGCATGAGCGGGCAGCGAACCCGGCGGGAGGAGGACCTGCCCGCGGAATCCGGGGACCGACCGTCGGTCCCGACGCGGCGAGCGGCAGCGTGGCGACGGCCGTGACGGTGCCCGCCACGGGTGCGGCCGAGGTCGCGTCGGTGGCGATGCCCACCGCGGAGCGGGCGCTGGCTGGCACTCGGCGCGGACGGAACGCTCCCGGTGCTCGACGCCGCCAAGGCGATCGTGCGGCATCGGCTCGCGGCGCGCGCCGACCGTGGAACCGTCCTCGCCGCGAGCGGCGACGGCGACGGCGACGGCGATCGATCCCGACTCGGGCCGAAGGGCCCGAGACCTTGCACCGGACCCGTCCGCGGACGTCCGGACGCTCCCGATCGACGCCTCAGCCGGTGGCCGCCCTCCGTCCCTGGTCGCTCGGCCCGGCCGGGGGCATCGCGTGCCGCGGCAGACGGCACGGGCGAGGCAGTCAGGGTTCGACGCGTGCCCGGGCCGCATGTCGTCGGCCGCTCCCGACCGGCCGGACTCGCATCCGGCCGCCCACGGCTCGCGACCGCCGCACGCTCACGACGTCCCGGCCAGTGGCACCACCTCCCAGTACACGCGCGTCACGTCGTGCTCACGATCATCGAGGAGCCTCAGTCGCCCACCCGTGTCGACCCAGTAGCGACGCGGATTCCTCGGCTCGTCCAGCACCAGTCCGCCCGACAGGGCGACGTGCGTCACGCGCGACATCTCGGACGCCGAGAGCACGAACGAGGACGGCTCCACCCTCAGCGTGTAGTGCAGCCGGCCGCCGACGGTCCGGCAGGTGAAGTCGATCTCGTCCCGGTCGGCCTGCTCGTGCGCGATGACGTTCCCCGAGGCATCCAGCGCCGCGCCCAGCCCGTAGGCGAACGGCACGGGGGTCTGGTTGACCGCCGGCAGGTAGGGCGGCAGCACCGGGATGATCTGACCCTCCAGCACGTTGTGCATCGTCACCCCGGGCCGGACGGCGAACCTGGCCGAGCCGTCGTGCCGGACGTACATGCTCAGCGTCGCCCCGTGGTGCCTCGCGAGCACCACCGGCGGCCGATTCTCGATGACCCGGCGATACGAGTCCACGTGCACCATGTCGCGATCGCGGCCGGTCGTGGGCACGCCGGGGGCCGTCTCGATCAGGCGCAGCAGCGCCACGATCGACTCGTCGCGGTCCGCCGCAGCCCGCTGCCTGGGCGCGAGCAGCACCCGCACCAGGCGACCGTCGGCGAGCCGGATGTCGTTCTCCGACGACTCGCCCGGCCACTCCGGGATCGACGCTCGATTCAGCAGGCTGAAGCTCCGGCCGCGGTGCCGCAGGCGCGGTGCGCTCGTGCCCCCCCTGACCGTCTCGTATCCGAGCCTCGAGTGTTCCCGGCTCGTCTCCGGAACCCTGGTCAGCCGAATCACGGAGCCGTCGCCCAGCTCGGCCAGGACGCCGGTTCCATCGCGACCGGCCCCGAAGCCGGTGCAGCCCGCCAGGCATGCCCACGCCCACAGGGCCGTGAACGTGCAGATCGTGGCCGCCTTGACACCTCGAGATCGTCCCTGCATCGCCTCGCCCTCAGCGCTCTCTCTCGACCGGCAACGCCCAGACCGTCCATTCACCGAGGCGGGACGGCCGATCGGACCGTAGCACGAGTCCCGGCAGCGTGGGCGCATCCTCGCGTACGAAGCGGTTCAGCTCCGTTCCGATCGTGTCGAACGTGACGTCGGTCCCCACGCTGTTGGCGTAGTCCAGACCCAGCAACGCAGGCGAGAGCGGACGGCTCTCCTCCCAGCGCCCGACCACGGCCACGTACCTCGCCGCGGCGCGCTGTCGCGGGTCGAGCACCAACGATCGCACGACGCGCTTCCGGGACGACCCGCCGGTCCAGAGCCGCTCGGACGAGACGATCGACTCGATCAGTCCACCGTCGCCGTCCAGCACGGCCACCGCCGCCATCGAGTGCTTGCCGCGGTGGAGGTCTCCACCCAAGCCACGGGCCGGCCGAACCACCGGTTCGTGGGTGCACTCCACGCGTGCGGTGCCGTCGGCGCGCTCGTGCCAACGCACGTCCACCTCGATCGAGGACACGCCAGGCCGCGTCGCGGGGTGCTCGGCGACATCCCGGAATCTCACGTACCCACGCTGCCCGGTGCCCAGGGACGCGATCCGCGCGGGCCGCGGCTCGGGGGTCTCGAGGACCTCGACGTGCAGGTGCCGGGCCCCGCGTCGTTCGATCTCGCCCAGGACGCGGACCCGGGCGCCTTCGCTCAGCGAGGTCCGCGCCCACCGCCCTTCGACGTCCGTGACCGACCCGCTCCCGACGGTCACGAAGGCGTCATCGACGAAGCCGGTCCCCCGCCCGCCCGCGGACGGGGCGCAGGAGAGCACAGGCGGCAGCAGCAGGAACGCTGCGAGCAGCATGCCCGGACATCGCCCGCGACTCGCCGACGCCAGTCCTCTCCTGGAACGCACGGTCCGCCACCTCGGTCGCCTGCGCCCTTCGCCGCCGGCCTGCCTTCCGCGTCCGCGTCGGAGTCCGCTCGTCCGTTCCGGGCCGCCGCCCGCCGAGTCTACCCGGGTCTCATCGCCGCTCCGGGAGCCGTGCGGGAAGAAGACGAGTCGGCCTCGGGTGGGCGAGCCGCCGGGGCCGGGCCGGACTCCCGCGAGGCGGAATGCGTACCGGCTCGCCCACGACGACACCGCCGGGAGCGGAGGCGAGGTCGGCCGGGAACGCGCGTCGTGCGGGCCATCGGCTCGATCGTCGGCGCACGACAAGGCCCCGTCCGTGGGACGGGGCCTCGGCCCGGCGCGAGCCGGGATGGACGTGGAGCCGGGGGGATTCGAACCCCCGTGCCGAGACAGTCAGCAAGCCGCTTCTACGTGTGTAGCCGCCCCTTTGATCTCGACCCGCCGGGGCTGCGGACGGCAGCATTCCCGAGGGTCATGATCACCTGAAGTCTCGCCGCGTCGCCGGCGATCAGCACGACGCGACCAGCCCGATGTCTTCGGTCCGCGCCTCATCGGGCGTCGGGCGCGGACCGTCGCGGTCAAGCCGCGAGAGCGTACTGCGTGTTGGCAGTTATGGGTGTGCATCCTTTTTACGTGGCACGGATGCTCCACGACACGCCACGGACAAGCCTTCCCTGTCCGGTCGAAACCAGTCGGCCCCGTTGTCAAGGATCAAGCCTTCCCCCTCCGGCCCGCAGGCCTCGGGGAGTCGGCGGTCGCCGGACGAACCGCCCAGCGACTCGGATTGTTCCCGGCCGAGGCGAGGAAGTCCAGCCGTCGCCGCGAACGTTGCCCGTGGGGATCCGCGCCGGACCGGCCGCGGCTCGGCTCCGGCCGTCCCGCCGCCGCCGGCGTCGGGGCCGCCGCTCAGCCCCCGCCGTCCTCGGGCCCCGCCGGGTCGCCGAGGGCGAACCGCAGCATGCACATCGTCGGAATCGGCGGGAAGGGCACCTGCAGGCGGTAGGCGACGAAGGCCTCGGGGTCCCACTCCATCCGTGCGAAGACGAGGTCGACCATCTCGCCGTACCGGGGCACGAGCGGGGTCGAGAGCCGGGGCGGGCCGCCGCCGAGCGACCGGATGGGCTCGGCGAAGGGGATCGGCTCGAGGTGCCGGGTGAGGATCGGGTCGACCGAGGCGGGCCCCAGGCGGCCCGCCAGCCGGACCTCCGGCGGCATGCGCAGCGGCAGGTCGCGGTGGACGACGAGGTCGATGACGGCCTCGGTCACCGGCGTGAACCAGTTCACGAGCAGCTCGCCGTGGTCGTTGTCGGCGTCCCGGACGCACGTGGCCGCCCGGCGATCGACGAAGCCGGTGATGGTCGTCACCGCGCCGCGGTTGCCGAGCGGGCCGTCCACGATCTCGTACTGCCGGCCGCCCGGGATCGCCCGCTCCTCGATCGGCGGCTGCTCCCCGGTGCAGAATCGCGGCATCAGCGGCGGGGCACCCGCCGGCACGTCGGGATCGAGCGGCTCGAACCGGCGCTCGAACGGCCGCATGACGCCGCCCTCCTGCCGGAAGCCGTTCACCCGCAGCAGCGGCCAGTGGATCCCACGCCGCAGTCGGCGGAAGCCGACCAGCCCCCCGATCGACACCGCGTCGAGCATCGTCGGATCGTCCGGCGAGGGGGCGTAGAACGTCCCGGACAGCTGCACCTCGGCCTGGATGCCCCACGTCGCGCTGTTGCCCTGGAAGGCCAGCCGCCGGGCCGCGCGGTCCCGCTCCGCCTGGAGCTCCCGCGGCAGCATCCCGCCGACCACGAGGTCGAGGGTCGCCCGGTCGCCCACCTCGTCCCGCACCAGCTCGTCGAACGCCTCGACCGCCCGCCGGACCTCCTCCGTCGCGGTCGCCGACGCGCCGGCCTCGCCGAACGCCTCGAGCATGATCGCGAGGCCCGCGGCCCCCGGCAGGTGCTCCAGCGTCTCGAGCGGCTCGTCGGCCCCGAGGATCCGCGAGATCTTCCACGCGAGGTTGCGGTTGATGCCGACCGTCCGCGAGACCTCCTGCGAGGTGGCCGGATCCGCCCCGGCACTCGCATAGAGCTCCGCGAGGGCGGCGCGGATCCGCTGCACGCCGCCTCGGAGGCGCGACTCCAGCGGATCGGCCGGGGGCGAGCCCGGCGAGTCGGACGGGCCGGGCGAGTCGGGCGTCGTGGACGCGACGTGGGTCATGGGGCACTCGGAACGCGGAGACGAGACGCGAGGCGGCGGGCGTCGCGATGCAACCCCGGCGCGACCGACGCCACCGGACGGCCCCCCGGACGGACTCCGATCCGGCCGCGACCGGAGTCTACGGGACGGCCCCTCGGGGAGCCACGATCGTCTTCACGATTTTCACTGGTGAAACTTGCAGTGACGGTCGTTCCCGATAGCATCGCCGTCCCCGGCCTCCCCGCGAGCGTGGCGAGGACGGTCACGCTCGGAGGAAGAGCCCATGACACGCCTCGCCCCCCGCGGCCTCGTCGCCGCGACCACCGTCCTCGTCGCCGCCGGCACCGCCTCGGCCGACGTCACCATCCTCGCCCCCGGTCCGCTGCTGGAGTCGATCTCCGCCGAGGGCACCGCCGCCGGGTCGTTCAACGCCCCGGAGTACTTCATCTGGCGACCCGGGGAGGGCGTCACCCTCATCGGCGGCGACAACAGCGCCGGGCAGGCGTCGATCTCCGACGACGGCCTGTTCGTCGCCGGCACCGTGCTCGATCCGTCGACCGGCCTCGTGGGGATGGGCCGCTACGACGTCGCGGCCGGCGCCTGGACGCCGATCGACGGCATCGGCGGCGAGTCCGGCGGCTCGATCGGCTCCGGATGGGGCATCACCGGCGACGGCCTGTCCGTCGTCGGCCTCGGATGGGTGGACGCGGGCACCGCCCACGCGGTGCAGTGGTCGGCCGCGACGGGCGACACCGTCGACCTCGGCAGCACCTCGCCCGGCAACAGCTCGCGGGCCAACGCCACCGACCTCGACGGCGACGTGGTCGTCGGCTGGCAGGACGGCAACGGCCGGCAGGGCGCGGTCTGGGTGAACGGCGTGCAGGAGCTCATCGAGCGGCCCGACGGCTCGCCCGCGGGCGAGGCCCAGGCGGTGTCGGCCGACGGCCGCTGGGTGACCGGCATCTCGTTCTCGAGCCCCTTCGGCGTGGCCTCCACCTATCGCTACGACGCGGTGGACGACACCGTCGAGATCATCCCGAACCTCACCGTCGGCGGGCAGAGCCGCATGGCCGGCACCGCCGTCTCGTCCGACGGCTCGATGATCGTCGGCGGCACCTGGCCGCTCGGCCCCGCCACCTTCGGCACCGGCTTCGTGTGGCGCGAGGGCGTCGGCACCGTGACCGTGCCGGAGTACCTCGACGAGCTCGGCATCGCGTACGACCCGTCCTACACCTTCGCCTTCGTCGCCGACATGTCCGACGACGGCCGCTGGATGGTGGGCTGGGGCCGCACCTCCAACAACTCGCTGACGAGCTGGGTGCTCGAGATCCCCGGCGACGAGCCGTGCCCCGCCGACCTCGACGGCTCGGGCGCGGTCGACTTCGACGACCTGCTCGCCCTGCTCTCGGCCTGGGGCGAGTGCGCCGGCTGCCCCGAGGACCTCGACGGCTCCGGCGCGGTGGCGTTCGACGACCTGCTCTCGCTGCTGTCGGCCTTCGGTCCCTGTCCCTGACCGGGCATCGCCCCGCTCCCCCGGGGCGAGTCAGCGCCTGCTCGCGAGGCCGGGCCGCACGCGGCCCGGCGTCCGTGACGGAGCATCGCGGCGGGAACGGCCGTTCCCCGCCGCCCCCGAGCTCCGCTGCCGCCCCCCGGATCGCCACGTGGCCCCGGGGGGCGGCTCTTCTTCGGGGCGACGTCGCCCGCCCGCAGCGCAGCCGGCCCGCGCATGCGAGGATCGAACGACGGCCGCGCGATCCATCAGACGGGCGTCGACTCGGCGGGCCCGTCCTCCGCCATCATCCCCTCCGCCAGCACCCGCCCCGCCAGTCCCTGCGGAGGAAGCCCGCACGCCTCGCCGGTCTTGCGGCCGAAGAGCCGGTACCGCAGGCGGGCGACGAGGCGGTAGCCCAGGTCGCGGATCGGCCGCGGCACCACCCGCAGGACCGCCAGCCACCGCCACGGCGGCCGCATCCGCGCCGCTACCCGCAGGGCCGCGTCGCTGCGGATCCATGCCCGGCCGTCCTCGACCAGGACCAGGCTGTCCGGCGGGTCGTCGCCCAGACCGTGCTCGGCCAGCAGCCGCTCGCCCGCCGGCGAGCGGAGGGCGGCGAACCGCAGCGCGTCGCCCTCCTCCCGCGCCGCGACGAGGGACACGCTCCGGTCGCAGAGCACGCAGCTCGCGTCGAAGAGCAGCACCGGACCGGTCTCGGCGGACGTCGACGTCATGACCGATCGTTGGCGCGCCGCCGACGACGACGACGAACGATCGCGCGGGCCCCGCGCACGCCCGGGAACCACGCGGCCGGGCGCCGCGGCGAGCCGTGATTCCCGGACCGTCCGATCTCGCGCGTCCCCGGCCCGCTCCGACCCGCGAGGTCCCCCCAGCCGGCCACCGGCCAGGCGACGAGCCGCTCAGGCGGCCCCCCGCTGCGGCCGATCCCACCCACTGCGTACCCGCGCGAGGGGAGGCCCACGTGGACCCGACGGACCGGACGATCCTCATCTGCGACGACGAGCCGCACGTGACCCAGCTCATGGGCCTGACGCTCGGCGACGCCGGCTTCCGCGTCCGCGAGGCCGCCGACGGTCGCAAGGCCCTCGAGCTCGCGCTCGCCGAGCCGCCGGACCTGGTGATCACGGACTTCCAGATGCCGCGGATGAACGGGATCGAGCTCGCCCGTCACCTTCGCAGCCGTCCCGAGACCATGCGGGTGCCGGTGATCATGCTCACCTCGCGCAGCCACCGGATCGACCCGGGCGAGCTCGCCGCGACCGCGATCGTCCGCGTCCTGCCCAAGCCGTTCAGCCCCCGCGACGTGGCGGCCGAGGCCGCCCGGCTGCTGCGGCCGGACGCCCTGGCGGAGGCCGCGTGAGCGGCCCCCAGCCGGCGGACCGGTTCCTGGCCACGCTCGCCCGGCGGGCGCGCCCGCTCGGCGCCGCCATCGCCATCGTGGGCGGCTCGCCGGCGGTGCGGCTGGTGCGCGACACGCACCTTCCGGCCCCGGACCACCCGTCGCTCGCCGACGCGGTGGCCGCCGCCCTGCCCGCCGACCCGGCGCGGCTGGCCGAGCCGCTCACCCTCCGCGACGGCCTGCACCTGCTGCCGCTGGGCCCGGACCAGGCCCGCAACGCCCTCGTCGCCGGGCTGGCCTTCGACGCCGCGTCCGCCGACCGCGTGGTGCGGGCCGCCCTCGACGACGCCGCCGAGTCGTACCGCCGCGTCTCGCGCCGGTCCGCCGGCGACCTCGTCGATCTCCACGAGGCGCTGCTCGGCCTGCACGCGGACCTCGAGCGGCACCGGATGGGCGAGACGGTGACCGACGACCTGCGACGGCAGCTCTGCTTCTCCTTCGAGCAGCTGATGACGCTCTACGGAGTCGGCCGCATGGTCAGCACCGTGACCGATCCACGGGAGTTCGTGGAGCGGGCGCTGGTCAGCCTCGACGAGATCTTCGACTACCGCTGGTACGCGGTGCAGTACCTGCCGTCGCACGTGCCCTCCGGTCCCGGCCGACTCGGCACGATCGTGCACGGCGAGCCGCCGGTGCCGGCCTCGGAGCTCGCACGCCATCTCGCCGAGTGCTTCGCGAGCCCGCGGCAGGTCCCGGCGGCCGGCGTGCTGGTGCCGGAGCGCGACCCGCTCGCCCGCGCCCTCGGGGGCGATCTCGTCGTCGCCCCGGTCCGCCGCGACGGGCAGGTGATCGGCTGCATGATCGCCGGTCACAAGCAGGGCCCCGACGCCGACCCCAGCAGCATCGAGAGCCAGCTGGTGGAGGCGGTGAGCGACTTCCTCGGCGTCTTCCACCAGAACCTCGAGCGGCTGCGGACGCAGCAGAGCCTCACCACCGGCACGGTGCGGGCCCTGACCGCCGCGATCGACGCCAAGGACCCGTACACCCGCGGCCACTCCGAGCGCGTCGGCCTGCTCACGCGGCAGATCGCCGAGGCCCTCGGCTTCGACCGCACGCGGCTCTCGCAGGCCCACCTCGCCGGCCTCCTGCACGACGTGGGCAAGATCGGCGTGCCCGAGGCGGTGCTCCGCAAGCCGGGTCGCCTGAGCGACCAGGAGTTCGACCAGGTCAAGCTGCACCCGGTGATCGGACACCGGATCCTCCGCGACATCGAGCCGCTGGGCCCGATGCTCCCGGGCGTGCTGCACCACCACGAGCGCATGGACGGCCGCGGCTACCCGGACGGACTCCGCGGGGCCGAGATCCCCCTCGTCGCCCGCATCATCGCCGTCGCCGACGGCTTCGACGCCATGAGCTCGAACCGCGCGTACCGCGAGAGCATGCCCCGCGAGCGGGTGCTCGCGATCCTCCGCGACGGCCGCGGCACGCAGTGGGACGCGGAGGTCGTGGACCACTTCCTGCGGCTCGACCTCTCGGCCTACGAGGCGATGATGGCCGCCCACCGCGACGAGGACGGAGCGAGCGCGCCGCGGGCGGCGGCCTGAGCCACCGCTCGCGCACGAGCGGGTCCGGCCGCCCGCCGCGAGCGCCGCCTCCCGCGGACCCGTCGAGCGCGTCAGCGCACCCGTCGCACCGGGTGCCCCGGCTCCATCCGGACCTCGCGCACGTCGGCGGTGAAGCCGGCCGGGATCCGGCCGGGCGCCCCGTCGCCGGGCTCGAGCACCGCCCGGGCGCCGGAGAAGGCGACCGACGCCCCGGCGACGAGGGTGCCACGCACGCGCGGCTGCCCCTGCACCAGCAGCGTGCCCTTCACCCAGAGGACCCCGTCGATCCGCGAGGGGATGATCGCGTCGAGGGCGGTCCCCGACGATCCGTCCTTCCACGGGAACGGCAGGGCCGGCGGGTCGAGCGTGCGGCCGACGGTCGACTCGCACAGGGGGGCGTCGGTGGTCGCGAGCCGCAGCGTCGTCGCGTCCGTGAGGAGCACGGGATCGCCCGGCGTCACCGGCCGCCACGCGACCGAGCCCTCGATCCGCGAGCCCGGGCCCGGCCGCAGGAGCACGAGGGTGCCCACGATGCGGCAGTCGCGCACGATGACGTCGCGGCCCGCGAGGTCGAGCACGTAGCGTCCGTCGGACGCCGCGGCCCCGAACGGATTGACGTCGGGCCCCAGCGCCACCCGCTCCAGCAGCCGCGGCGCGTTCGTGGCGTTCGCGTCGTGCACCCGGACGTCGTCGATCCGGATCGGGTCGGTCGACCCCGGCGTGGCCACGAGGAGCGTGACGTCACCGACGTCCTCGAGGTCGCGCATGGTCCCGGTCACCTCCAGCTCCACCCAGTCGGGACCGCTCGCGGTCACCCGGGGCCCGGCGTCCACGGTGGTCCGGTCCTCGCCGGCCCACGCGAGCCACAGCTCGAGGTCCGCCCGGGTGGCGGGCGGCTCCACCCGCACCCGGGCCCGCACCCGCGGCACGGTGCCGGCGGCGACGAGCTCGGTCAGGTCCAGCCGCGGGCCCGCGGTCTCGTCGCCGCGGCTGGTCACCCGCAGCGAGCGGCCGCCGTCCACCGCCGCCTGCGCATCGACCGTCAGCTCGACCTTCGCGTCGGAGGCGGTCCAGGCCCCGAGCCCGTCCTCGAACGAGCCGGTGCCCAGGAGGTCGGCCCCCCCGCGCGGCAGCGTCCGCGCGTCGATCGTCACGGCCCCGGCGCTCCACGTCGCGATGACGTCCTCGATCGCGGGCAGGACCGGGGCCGTCGTCCCCTCGGTCACCACGCCGCGCCAGTCGGTCCCCGACGCGACGTCCGCGGTCAGCAGCTCGAGCCCGACCTCCGATCCGGACGTCGAGGCGGCCCCGCCGACGTGGATCGCCCCGCGGCCGTCGATCCAGGAGCTGCCGACGCCGAGACCGCCGAGGGCGACGACGCGCCGCTCGAGCGCCGAGGCCCGCTCGTGCACGCGGACCACGGCCGCGACGCGGGCGACCCCGCCGCCGCCGGTGCCCGTCGCCTCGATCCGCACCGGGTCCGCCGGATCGTCCCCGAGGTCGCCGTCCACCGGGTCGTCGAGGCGGACCGACACCGTGCCGCCGGTCCGGCCGGGCACGTCCTGCTTGAACCAGACGCCCGCCGCCAGCGAGCGCCACGCGTCGTCCCGCTCGATCCGCTCGAGGGCGAGGGCGAGCCCCGCCCGGGCGACCTCCCGCGCCTCGCCCGCGGCCGACGCCGCGAGGCTGCTCGCGGTGCGGGCACGGGCGATCGACAGGCCCGCGAGCCCGATCACGGTCACCAGCAGGCACGTGCCGAGGACGGGCACGTACACGGAGCCCCGCGTGCGCCGGCGGACCACGGCGTCGGCCCGTCGTCCCATCACGGCGCCTCCACCACGACGAGCACGCTCGCCACGTCCACGCGGCCGAGCTCGTCGGTCACCCGCAGGCTCGCCACGTAGCGCCCCGGCTTCTCGTAGACGTGCGCGACCTTCAGGCCCGACCCCGCGGCGCCGTCCCCGAAGTCCCACGTCCCGCTCAGACCCCCGCCGCGGGGATCGGCGGACCCGTGGGCGTCGAAGGTGACCTCGATCGGAGCCGGACCGCGTCGTCCGGGTGCCACCACCACCGCCCGCGGCCCCGGGCCGTCGACCTCGCCCGGCACCGGCGATCCGCCCGCGGCGCCGGCCGCGGACACGATCGCGTGCCGCCGGACCACGACGCGGCCGTTCCGCTCGACGTCCACCGTGATCCGCTTCAGCCCCGTCTCCCCGGCCGCGGTCACCAGCGGATCGGCCCGGTCGACACGGGTTACCCGCACCCGGCGCGTCCAGCCGGCGGCATCGGGCACCGGCGCGCCGTCGGCGTCGACGGGCGGCGTCGCCGACCAGTCGTGGTAGTCGTCCACGTCGTCCCAGCCCGCCCGCCGGGTCGGCGACTCGCCGGCGTCGACGCCCAGCGCGGTCGTGGCCGCGTCGGGCTCGGCGTACGCCCGGGTGCGGATCTCGGCGAGCAGCTGCTCCGCCAGCTCGATCGCCCGCGTGCGCTCGTCGGCCGCCGCGCCCGCCGAGGCCGTCGCCCCGACCGTCCGCAGCACCGCGACGAGCATGATCGAGATGACGAGCGACGAGACGGCCACCTCGACGAGGCTCGTCCCGCGCCGATGCCGCCGCCCCGTCGGCCGCCCCGTCGGCCGTCCCGTCGGCCGTCCACCGGTCCGCCCGCCCGTCACGGCAGGGCCTCCGGCACCACGGCGACGACGTCGGCCTCCATCGCGAGGCGGTTGGACACGATCACGCTCACCCCGCGGTGGGCGGGAGGCGTGTCGCGCCGCTCGAGCGGCCAGGTGCCGTAGTCGCGGCCGTCGAGGACGACGTGCACGCCGCCCGCGCCGGGATGCACGGCCAGCCGCGCGGTGACCGGCCGCGCCGCGGGGAGGCCCCGGACGACGAGGAGGTCGCGGAGGACGCCGCCGCGCGACGCCTGGACCGTCGCCCGGTGCTCGTCGCCCACCCGCACCACGAGGAGGCGGACCGGCGACGAGCCGCCGGCGTCCGACGCGGCCTCGGCGGCGACCATGAGCGACGCTCCGCTGCCGGTCGCCCGGGCCGACACCTCGAGCACGAAGGGATCGTCGAGCGGGTGGGCCGGCGCAGCGTCCACGACGCGGTTGAGGGCGTCCGTCCAGGAGCCGCCGCCGCGAATGGTCCAGTCCGGGGCCCCGTCGGCGTCGTCGTCGCGTGCGGTCGGATCGTCGGGCAGCGCGAGCGCCCACCGGCCCGAGGCGAGCGCCGGCCGGGCGGGCAGGTCGATCGTCGTCTCGACGAGGGACCCCGAGTCGGTCTCCAGCCGCAGGTCCAGGGCGTCGGCCGCGACGTGGTGGATCGTCCGGACGCCGGTCTCCCGGAGGACCCGGCCGAACACGCGATGCTCGAGCGCCTGGCCGCCGTGACGTGTCCACGTCGAGCCGCCGTCCTCGCTCTTCAGGCGGCCGGACGTCGCCGGATCGGCGTCCCACCGCACCTTCGACGCCCCGGACTCGTCGGCTCGGTCGCCGCGCAGGACGAGGATCACCTCCTCGCCCGCGGGAATCGCCGGGGCCGCGGCGAAGACCAGCGACCACCACCCCGTGCGGTCGACCACGACGCCGGGATCGATGGTGGCCGACGCGAGCACCTCGGTCCCCGGCCGCCCGCCGACCGACGGCCGGAGCTCGCCCACGATCCGGTCGACCGCGAGCGCCTCGCGGACGAGCGCCACGTCGATCCGGGTGGGACGCCACGCGATCGCGTCCGGCGGCAGTCGCGGCGCGATCGCCTGCCCCGCCCGGGCGGTCGTGGTCAGGGTCCGCTCGGGGATCGCCGGGTCGGGATCCTCGCCCCCGAGACCGAGATCGACTTCGAGCACCCGCACCTCGAGCGAGGCCGCGTCGAGGGCGAGCTCCGCGTCGACCTGCACGCCTCCGGCATCGCCGGCGAGGAAGGCCGCGAGCTGCCGCGCGGAGACGTCCTCGACCGCGGGACCGGGGAAGCGCTCGGTGCGGACGGAGCGCCGCATCGACAGGACGAGCGACTCGACGCCGGGAAGAAGGTCGGCGGCCGGCGTCCCGTCGAAGCTCCGCCGCAGCGGGGCCCCGGGGGTGCCCGACCAGGCGTACTGGATCCGCTCGGGGCGTCCGTCCGCGTCGCCGTCGGGCACCGTGAGGACCAGGGCCCGGTCCGACCACGCGACGATGCCCTCGGCCGCCTCGAGCTCCGCCCGCAGGTCGGCCGCGAACGTCGCCGCCCCGGCGCCGGCCGCCGCGGCGTCTCGCGGGACCGCCCGGCTCGCCAGCATCACCACCGAGCCCAGCGACGCGAGCAGGATCGCGGCCACGCCCGAGGCCACGATCAGCTCGAGCAGCGTGACGCCGCGGCGGTGCAGGCTCGTCCGGGACGCACGCCGCCTCACTCGACCACCGCCCGCCGGCTCGAGGCGTCCAGCCGCACCGTCCGCTCGACCGCCCCGAGGCGCACCACGACCGTGCCCCCGTGGGCGGGCTGGCCGAGGGCGTCGATCGCCAGCTCCTCGCCGCCGCCGAAGCTCGCCGAGACGAGGTCCACCCGCCACGGGTCGGCCGCCAGCCGCACCCGCCGATCGGATCCGCCGCGGTCGGGGTCGGGCACGCCGAGGAGCGTCCACGCGTCGGCGGCGGGATCGAAGGCGACCACGACCTCGATCCCGCGGGCCACCGCGTGGCGGCGGGCGAGCTCGAGGTCGGCGACCACGCGGGTGGCGGCGAGCTCCACCCGGTGGCGGGCGATCGCGGTGCGGTAGCGCGGGGTCGCGATCGCGGCGAGCGTGGCCATGATCGCGAGCACGACCGTCAGCTCGAGGAGGCTGAAGCCGCGCCGACTCCCGCGGCCGGGCGCGGCCCCGCCGCACCCGCCGCTCCGCACTCGAACGCCGCCCCGCACGCACCCGCCGCCCCGCACGCGAACGCCGCCCACACCCCGCCGGATGGCGGAGGCGGGCGGCGTCCGATCATGGATCCTGGTCCCCGTCATGGACGGCGGGCGGATCGGCGGATCAGCGGTCGAAGTAGCCGCTGGCGTTGGCCCAGATCTGGCCGGTGTTCTCGTCGTAGAGCCAGCCGACGCCGGCGGTCGCCTCCTCGGCCGACGGCGGGATCGCGCCCGGCGCCGCGAGGTCGGTGCCCCCCTGCTGGGTGCCCAGCGGCAGCGGCGGGATCTCCCGGACGTACGGGCCGTAGATGTGCGTCGCGTCCTGGGTCGCCTGCGTCGCGCCGTTGAAGTCGCTGAACTGCGTGAGCTGGGCCTCGAACGTCGCGAGGCTGGGGAACGCTCCGCCGTGCTCGGCCGAGTAGAGCTCGATCGCGTTGCGCAGGACCGCGAGGTTGCCGTCGAGCGCGCTCTCCTGGGCACCCTTCGCGCCTCGGCTCATCCGCGGGACCGCGATGGCGGCGAGCACGCCGATGATGACGACGACGATGACGAGCTCGATGAGGCTGAAGCCCCTGCGGTTCCGTCCGTGCATGATCCGATCCTCCGCGCGACCGACGTGAGTGCTGCGTGACCTTTCGGCGGGATCGACCGGCGGCGGGCGCGTCTTGACCTCACCGGTGGAGCCACGCGCCGGGAGGATGTCACAGGCCGCGCAGCCCCTCGGGCCTCCGGGACCGGAGGTGCCCCTCAGCCACTTCCCGGACGTGCCGGCGCGGACCCGGGCGAGCCGCCGACCACGGGGGGGCTCATCTCCAGCACCACGCGGCCCGCGGAGCCGGCCAGCACCGCCGAGCGGGCCCCGATCGCGACGAGCCGGAAGCCGTCGATCACGCCGCCGAGCGGCACGAAGCGGCCGTTGATCCGCGCCCCGCCGAGCCCGTCCTCCGAGTGCAGGACCGCGGTGAGCCGCGCCGCGCGGGCGAAGCGCTCGCGAAACGCGACGCGGGCGGCGTCGGGGTCCGCCGCCTGCTCGGGGGACGCCGGCTCCCACCATCGGCCCGGGTCGCCGAAGGCGGCGACCACGTCCGGGGGCGTCCCGGCGTCGTCCCCGTGGAGGGCCGACAGCCGCCGCGCGAGGACCACCCGCGGATCACGCGGCGCCCCCCCGGGATCGGCCGGAGCCGAAGATGCGTTCGCGGCCGTCCGGGTCGCCGCGCTCCGGCTCGCCGTCGCCGTCGCGGCGGTCGCGGCGGCCGGGGCCGCCGCCTCCGTCGCCGCGTCGGCCGACGCCGGCGGTCCGATCACCAGCTTGTCCACCGCCAGCGCCGCCCCGCAGACGACGATCGTCGCCACGAGCCGTCGCACCTTCGGGTCCATCCGCGCGCTCATGGCACGAGCGTCCGATCGGACGGCGTCGCCGCAAGTCGGCTCAGCCGGGGGACGGCGTCGCCGCCTCGTCCGAGGCCGCATACCACGCAAGGTCGACGACCAGCGACGTCGCCGAGCCCTCGCCGCCCGGGATCCGGACGATCTCGAAGGCGAGGACCTCCACGTCGGGCAGCTCCCGCCGCAGCCGCGCGAGCAGCTCGTCCACCCCGGCCGCCGGCCCGGTGCCGACGATGCGGATCGGCACCCGCACGAACCACTCGTCGGCCTGCGCCTCGTCGGTCCGCGACTCGGTCACGCGGATCCCGCACGCGGTCGCGAGGTCGATCACGTCGGCGAAGCGGCGGTTGAGGGCCGACACCGGCCGCACCTCCAGCCGGACGTCCTGCAGCGCGGCCTCGGCGGCGGCGAGCCGTCGGTCGACCGCCTCGGCGCGCACGCGCTGCCGCTCGAGGTCCTCGGCGAGGATCCGCGCCTCGATCCCGGCCGCGCGGGCCGCCTCCGCCCGCGCCCGCAGCGGCGCGATGCCGAGGCCCACGGTGGCCGCGGCCACGAGGACGAGCCCGGCCACGCCGGCCGCGTGCACCGCCGCGACGCCGCCCCGCGGCGACGTCACGCCTTCCGGCGTGCTCGTCGCGCTCATCGTCCGCCCTCCGCCGCGGCGTCCGCGTCGCCCCGCACCGCCGCCCGCACCTCGAAGCCGGTCACCGGTCCGCCCGCCGCCGCGCGGCCCCGCGTCTCCCGCAGCGCGACGCGGTCGAAGATGCCGAGCGCCTCGAGCGCGAGCACGAAGCCCGAGACGTCCCGCGGGGTCCGCCCCTCGCCCGAGAGCTCGACCCGGATCGCCTCCGTGCCGGCCCCCCGCCCGCCACCGTGAGCCCCGCCGCCGCCCCGCACCAGGGCGACCCGCGACAGCACCACGCCGTCGCCCGTCGCCCGCGCGATCCCCCGCAGCAGCGCCGACCAGTCCACCGAGTCCGAGAGCGCCCGGTTCGCCTCCAGTCGGGCCATCACGGCCCGCAGCGACGCGCGGGTCGCCTCCTCGCGGGCCGCGAGCCGCTCGAGCTCGGCCTCCACCACCGCCCGCGGCGTGGCGGCCGCCGCCGACGCCGACGCCGGGCCGACCACGGTCGTGGCGGTCGCCGCCACCGCGGCGCCGCCGACGACCGCCGCGAGCGTCACCGCCGCGGCCCAGCGGCGGACGAGCTCCCGGCGCCGTCGCGCCGCCCGCACGTGCCCGGGGAGCAGCTCGATCCTCATGCCGCGGCCCTCCGCTCGGTGCGGCGTCCCGCGGCCGGGCGACGGCGCCCGCGTCGACATCGGTCTTTCGCTGCTGCCGCAGGCC
>CAYLNM010000044.1:0-26583 GCA_964385045.1 uncultured Isosphaeraceae bacterium | reverse complement strand
CGAACGCGCCGACCCGCCGACACCCGCCGAACGCGCCGACCCGCCGACACCCGCCGAACGCGCCGAACGCGATGCGTCACCGACCGTCGCGCACGGCGACGATCAGCCCGCGATCACGGGCAGGGGCCGAACGCTCCGAGGACCTCGAGCAGGTCGCCGAAGCCCACGTCGCCGCTGGCGTCGAAGTCCGGTACGCAGCCGGTCGTGAAGTCGCCCCAGAGCGACAGCACCTCGAGCACGTCGTCGAAGTCGACCGCCCCGTCGAGGTCCAGGTCCGGGCAGCCGGCCGGCACGAAACGGTCGTAGGTCCAGCTCACGATGTCGTGGTTCGCCCAGGCCGAGCCGGTGCCCGAGGTGAACCCGATGAACGCGGTGTCCTGGCCGAGGATTTCGGCGAGGTCGAGCTCGCGCGCGACGAGCGCCTCGTCCGGCCGCACCCCGTCGAGCGCGACCCGCGCCTCGAGCGTCGTCCCGTCGTAGTCGACCCAGGCGGTCCACAGGTCGCCGTCCTCGAACTCGGGCTCGACGGTCGCGGTGAACGACGACCCCGGACCGTGGTTCACGTCGCCGTTGACGAGCAGTCCGACGTGGTTGGGCGACGGATCGTTCAGGGCGGCGTTGCACCACGTGTCGAACTCGACGCCGATCGACGGGGCGATCCCGGAGTAGCCGATCCCGCCGCCGATCCCGCCCACGTCGTTCGCCACCGTCTGCACCACGAAGACGATCCCGTCGGCGCCGTTCGTGGTGTTGCAGTCGAAGGTCGCCCCGCCCCGGTTCGCGATGCGGAAGGTGAACGACGTGCTGAAGGTCGCCGCCGACACCGGCGTGGTGAGGAAGAAGCTCCCGCCCGAGCCGCCGAGATCGGGGCACACCCGCAGCACCGGTCCGTCGCCGGTGGTCACCACCTCCGCTGCCGCGTTCAACGTGAGCAGCGAGACGTCGGCGAAGTCGGGGAAGGTCAGGCAGCCGTCGCCGGCCGCCGCGGGCCCCGCCGCCATCCCCGCGATCCCCGCCATCACCACGACCGCACCCGCAGCCGGGCCGCCGGCCGCTCCGCGCATCGATCCACGAATCATCGGGTCCTTCTCCGTCCCTCCCGCGGGGCCGGCCGATCCCGGGCCGCCGCGGCGTCCTCCGGTCCACCGCACCGTCGCCCCGCCACACCGCTGGCCGAACGGTGGACTGCAAGTTTACGCCAGCATGATACGCGGTCGCGCACGCAGCCGAGTGACGGAGGAATGGTCCCTCATCCACACCGGCCGGCGCCCCCGCGCCCCCCCGGCCAGCCCCTCGGCGGCGCCGCTCGGCCAGCCGCTCGGCCAGCCGGTCGGCGTGAGCCGTCGGGTGTCGGCGACGTTCGGGCACCGAAGGCGGCCGCGGACGGGGACGCCTGCTTCGTGGTGGAGGCGTCCCCGGCGGTGGGACCCTCGGGCGACGGACCGGCGCCGGTCGTCGGGGCGTCGTCGGACGGTCGAAGGCGACGTCGGTCGCCGGAGTCGCCGGCGTGGCCGGAGTCGTCGGTCGCCGTCAGGGCATCACGCCCGCCACCTCGCGGCCGTCCCGCTTGTGGACGCGGCCGCCCTTCATCACGAAGCGCACGTCCTGCAGGAGGGTCACGTCCTGCGTCGGGTCCCCCACCACCGCGATCACGTCGGCCACCTTGCCCGGCTCGAGGGTGCCGATCTCGTCCGCGAGGTCGCAGAGCTCGGCCGCGTTCACGGTCGCGCTGTGGATCGCCTCGGCCGCCGGCATCCCGGCCTCGACCATGTAGACGAACTCCTCCGCGTTGGTGCCGTGCGCCCCGACGCCCACGTCGGTGCCGAAGGCGATCCGCACCCCGCCGCGGTACGCCCGGCCGAAGGCGTCCTGGATCAGCGGTCCGACCGCGGCCGCCTTGTCCCGGACCGCCTCGGGGAAGAAGCCGTCGATCGCGGCCTTGGCCTCCACGAACTTGCCCGCGTGGATCGTCGGCACGAGGAACGCCTCCGTCTGCCGGAACAGCGCGATGCACTCGTCGTCGAGGTAGGTGCCGTGCTCGATCGAGTCGACGCCCGCCCGCAGGGCCGCCTTGATGCCGGTGGCCCCGTGGGCGTGGGCGGCGACGCGGCGGCCGAGCAGGTGTCCGGTCGCGACGATCGCCTCGAGCTCGTCGTCGAAGAACTGCTGCTCGACGCCCGCGGCGGTGTTGGAGAGGACGCCGCCGGTGGCGGTGAGCTTGATGAGGTCCGCCCCCCGCTTCACCTGGGCCCGCACCGCCTTGCGGCACTCGGCCGCCCCGTCGGCGATGCCCTCCATCGCCCCCGGCATCGCGAAGACGTCGTCCCGGTAGCCGAGCGTGCCGTCGGAGTGGCCGCCCATCGGCGAGATCGACTCGCCCGCCACGAGGATCCGCGGCCCGGGCAGCCGGCCCGCCCGGATCGCGTCCCGCATCGCGAAGGCCGCGTCGCCGGAGGAGCCCACGTTGCGGATGGTGGTGAAGCCCGCCATCAGCGTCCGGCGGGCGTAGACGGTGGCCATGATCGCGGCGTCGGCGTCGGTGCGGGTGACCCGGGCGTTCTGCCGGTTGCCCTCGTACTGACCGGTGATGTGCGTGTGGCAGTCGATGAGGCCCGGCAGGACGACGTGGTCGGAGAGGTCGACGAGCTCGTGCGGCCGGTCGCCCGCGAGCTCCGCCGGATCCACGAGCCCGTCCACCACCCGCTCGATGCGGCCGTCCGCGACCACGAGCGTGGACGGCCCGCGGGCCGGCGTCCCGGGCACGTCGAGCAGCGACCCGCAGTGGATCACGGTGACCGGCGGCGCGGGCAGCGGGGTGGCGGGCAGGCCGGCGGCGACGCGGGCGAACGCGAGCGCGTCGGCCACCGCGAGGATCTGGGCCCCGGTCGCGCCGCCGTGGAAGACGCCGGTGCCGAAGCCGGGGATCGTGGCGAAGAAGGCCTTCGGGCAGCCGCCGATGTCGCCGCCGGCGGCGATCATGCCGGTCGCGTGGGCGGCCCCGGCATGGTCGGGGCAGCAGGCGTCCCACGTCGCGCCGAAGGCGGCGATGGCCGCGGCGGCGGGCGAGGACCGCGGCCCGTCCGCGAGCGGCGTGGCGGCCGCCCGGGGGACGACGACGGCGACGAGCGTCAGGGCGAGCGCGGCGGTCCACCCGGCGAGGGAGGTCGGACGAGGCATGCGGGGCTCCGGGGGGACGGGTGATCGGGCCGCGACCGCCGCCGGGCGGCGGCCCGGCCGCGGTCGAGCGACCCTCCGAACGGTACCAAGCGGCGGGGTCGCCGGGCGACGGCGGCGATCGCGCGCCGCCGAGGCGGCCGGTTCGGGCATCCCTCGGCACGTCCGCTCCCCCGCGACGCGGCGGACCGGGCGAGCCGCCCCGCCGGGGCGTCCCTCGCACGCCGGGCGGGCGAGCCGGGCGTGGCCGACCTCCTCGCCCGCGCACGCACGGACGCCGCCGGCCGAGCCGACGGCGTCCGTCACGGGCAGGGAGATGGAGCGGCCCGGGCGAGCCGGGGCCGCGTGGCGTCTCAGCCGGTGCAGGGCCCGAACGCCGAGAGGACCGACACGAGGTCGGAGAAGTCGACCTGCCCGTTGCCGTCGATGTCCTCGGGACACGGCGGCGGGCAGGTGCCGAAGCTCGAGAGCACCGACACGAGGTCGTCGAAGCCGATCTCGCCGTTGCCGTCGATGTCCTCGGGGCAGACCGGCGCGGGGGCGCCGGCACCCGCGAGGAAGCCGCCGGCGAGCGTGAAGTCGCCGCCGCTCGCGACGCCGGCGTCCGGCTGGCCGATCACCCCGGCCATCGTGAAGCCGCCGCCATCGGCGGCGCCGCCGCCCCCGTCGATCGAGTACCAGTCGATGGCGAGGCCTCCGCCCTCGCCCCCGCCCGCGCTGCCGGAGGCGGCGGCAAGCGCGGTGCCGGCGAGGGCGGCCGTCAGGAGACCGGCCGCCCGGAGAACGCGGCGGGTCCCGCCGCGGCCGGCGTCGCGCCGCGAGCCGTGATCATGTGCATGCATCGGGATGCTCCCGTGAGGATTCAGGTGGATGTCGGCGCGCCCGGGAGCGGTCATGGCGTGATCACCACGGAGCCGCCGCCCGTATCGGCGCGTTGCAGGACGAGCGGCTTGGCGATGATGTTCCCGGCCGGTGGCGTGTAGGTGCCGTTGCGGATCGCGACCAGCCCATCCACGATCGCCGCGTAGACCCCTTCGCTCAGGGTGTCGAACGGGAACACGGCGCTGCCGTTCTCCGAGCCGCCCCAGTCGACGTCCACCCACACGGGGTTCCACGCGGTGTCGAGGCAGCCGAGGCTCAGGGCCCGCCAGATCGCGATCGCGGTGATGCTGCGATTGCCGAAGTCCTGCTCGCCCGGCAGGACGAACGAGTTCATGATGCCGCAGTCGACGTCGCCTCCGCCGCCGGTGCAGTCGCTGTCGTTGCAGTGGCAGGCGTTCCAGTTGTGCCCGAGCTCGTGGGCCACGAGCGTGGTGCGCTCGGCCATCGAGGTGCTGAAGTAGGTCCACGAGAGGCCGTAGCCGATGTCGTCGGTGACGCCGCCGCACGCATTGCCATCCTCGCAGATCGCCCCGAGGAACGCCCGGCCGACGATGTTCCCGTCGAGATCGACGCCCGTGAACATGTGGACGGTGTCGCGCGGGAAGAAGGACAGGACGGTGTTCCAGTGCGTGCGCAGCTGGCACAGGCGCGTGAACGAGTCGCTGGACGTGTAGGGATCGTTCGAGCTCGTCCGCACGAGGAAGATGCGGTACCAGTAGCTGATGAGCGTCTGCTCCTGGTAGATCAGGCCGACCTCGTTCATGACCCGCTCGATCTCGAGCACGGCGCCGTCGATCGTCGCGCCGCTCTCGAGGTAGAACTCCCAGTCGGCGTCGAAGGCGACCTCGGTGCGGACGATGCCGCCCTCGGGCCCCCCGGATGCGAGGACGGGGGGGTCCTCCGAGGCTCCCTCGTCGTCCGTGGCCCCGGTGGCCGGCGCGTTCCCGGCCCCCATGGCGGCGAGCAGCTCGTCGGGCGCGGCGGCGAGCAGCCCCCGCGGATCCGCCGGCGTGCCCGGCGGCACGCCGCACACGCCGCCGGTCGGGATCACGTCCTCGTTGCGCTTGACGATCGACCAGCCCTCGAAGACGGCGCCGAGGTCGGCCTCGTCGCTCGGAGCCGGCTGGATCGTCCACTTGGACCCGTCGGGCTCCAGGACGAGGGCGCTGAAGTGCTCCTCGGCGATCGTGGCCGCCACCGGACGGTCCGCGTCGCCCTCCACCCAGCCCCGCCAGGTGCGCGGCGCGGGCAGCTCGGCGGCGATCAGCTCCCCGTCCTCGCCCGTGACGTACAGCTCGACCTCGGGATGCCGGTCGGTGTGCGGCCACAGCCGCAGCACGACCTCCTCGTCGCCGAGGAGCACCGGGACGTGGGCCGCCCCGCCGTCGTCGATGGTCGCGGTCAGCCGCTGCACGGAGCCCCGGGCCGCCCGGGCCGACTCCAGCAGCCGCTCGGTCACCGGCGACTCCGGGAAGACCTCCGGCGGCACCGTCGCCAGGGCGGCTCGCGCCCCGGCCGCGAACTCGTCCGCCGCCGCCGTCCCCGCCGGAGCGAGGAGGGCGAGGCCGAGCGCGAGGCCCAGGGCTCGGGCGCGGGCGCGGGTGCACCGCATCGCAGTCATCGCATGCATCGCGGGCCTCCTCACTGCAGGGACACGAGCAGGAGGACGAGCCCGCGCTCGCCCGGCTCGAGTCCGGTCATGGCCTTGCCGAGGATCGCGCCCGCCGCCGCCGCCCGGTCGCGGACCGGCATCGCGTGGCCGGGGACGCCCGAGGTGGTGAGCAGGTCGCCCGGCCGCACGCCATCCGGCCCGGCGTCGACGAGGACCTGCACCCGGCCGGTCAGGGCGACGGGGTGCTCGCCGTCGGCGATCGAGCCCCGCTGCCCCATCAGCATGCCGGGGCGGACGCCGCCGGCCCCGCTGATGACGCCCACCACGGTCATGTCGTGGGCCCGGTCGCTCACGCGGAGCTCGCCCGGCCGTGCCGGGTCGATGCAGACGACCATGCCGGGAACCGGCTCGACGTCCGCGACGGGCGACACGTCGAAGCTCTCGGCGAGGTCGCTGCCGCCGGTGATCTCGAGGACCGGGGTCACCAGGCGCTGGGTGCCGGTGCCGTTGAGCCCGACCACGACGTCGCCGCCCTCGGCGTTGAGGTTCAGCACGGCGGGGTTGCCGTTGCTGCGGGCCATGATCTCGTTGCCGTCGATGCCGATGTTCAGGCCGTTGAGGGCGCCGGCGATGATCTCGCCGCCACCGGAGAGCGCGACGTCGGTGCCGCCCCGCACCTGGAGGCGGCCGTCCGGGAAGATGGTCCCGATGCCGACGTCGCCGGAGTCCGTGACCGAGAGCCGGTTGCCGCCGTTGAAGACGATCCAGGTGTCGCTCGAGCCCTGCAGGTACGTCCACGCCCGGGCGGTTCCGTCGGTGGCGTACCCGTAGAACGGCTGCCCCGTGGACGACTGCGTGTCGATGTACATGCCGCCGTACAGGTTGCCGCCGGTCGGCGTGCGGAGGTCGAAGTACGAGGAGGAGGTCACCGGCCCGTCCGCGTTGATCCCGACGCGGCCCTCGTACGAGAGGAAGGTGCCGCTGAGCGTCCAGAAACTGTCGCCGGCGGGCCCCTCCGGACCCTCGGGCCCCTGCGGACCGGCGGGGCCCTGCGGACCGGCGGGGCCCTGCGGACCGGCGGGGCCGACCGGACCGGCCGGGCCCTGGGGGCCGACGGGACCGGGGAGGCCCTGGATGCCCTGCGGTCCCTGCGGTCCCTGCGGTCCCTGCGGGCCGGCGGCACCCTCGGGTCCGGGGGGGCCCACGGGCCCCTGCGGGCCGGCGGGGCCCTGATTGCCGTCGAGGGCGTACAGGGCGAACGGGGCCGCCCGCAGTGGCTGGCGCGGCGTGAGCGTGGTGTAGACCGGCTCGCCCGACGGCGCGGCCACGTCGATCTCCAGCCAGCGGGCGTCGCCGGAGAACGCGGCGGCCCCGAAGTCGAGGTCGACGAGCAGGCGGCCGTCCACCACGCTCACGCCGCTGGCGGTGAGCTCGGGGCCGATCTGCGTGCCGCCGGCCGGGGCGTCGTAGAGGCGGAAGCGGAAGTCGGCGAGGCCCTCGTAGGCCGTGCCGCCCTGGGCGAGGACGCCCTGATAGGTGATGTCGGTGCCGACGGGAGCGGCCGCGAGCGGCGCGGCGAGGCTCGCGCAGGCGACCGTCGCCGCGAGGACGCGGACGAGGCGTGAGGTAGTCATGTGAGCTGATCCGTGGTGGCGATCCCCGGGGCCCCCGCCGCCCGTCGGCGGACGACCCCTCCACCGGGGATCACGGATCTCGGACCACCGGGGCGCAACCGCCGGCGAAGAAAGTCGCGGCCGGGCCCGCGCGGGCCCCCCGCGGCCTCACTCCGCGGCGACGTCCCGCCCGAGGATCCCGTCCGTCGTCAGGACGTGGAAGCTCGTCGGCCGGTCCACCGGGGCCCGGCGATCGCGCGGCCCGCCGTCCGTGATCCGCAGATCGTTGGAGTCGCCGTCCTCGCCGTAGGGCGTGTCCCGGCTCCACAGACCGAAGGCCCGAGCGGTCTGCGAGCGGACGCGGAGATCGGACTCGAAGGCTCGCTCGACGGAGACCATCGAGACGTGCCCGTCGTACCGGACGGCCGCGGGAGCCGCGAACGGCGAGGCGTTGAAGCGGTACGGCATCCCGGTCTCGCCCTCCCGCAGGCCGCGGGCCCCGCCTCGGGGTGGACGCCGCTCGGCCTCGCCCCGAGCCAGTCGCGCTCGATCATCAGCGTCTTCAGCTCCGGGGAGCGGGCCTGGCCCATCGCGGGCGACCGGAAGCCGCCGGCGAACGACCACGGACTCCGCCATCCGCCCACGGCCTCGCCCCCCGGCCGCGTCCGGCGGGCCGCCATCACCTGCGGGTTCATCATCGCGGCGGGGCTCATGACGTAGCTCGACCACACCGGCGGCAGCTGCCGCCCCTCGGCGTCCCGCCGCACCATGAACGGATCCTGGGCCGCCAGCACGTTCGGCCCGCCCGTGGCCCCGCGGAGGCGGGCGTGGGCGAGGTGGTCGTCCGGGGCGAAGAACGCCTCGTCGGAGACGCGGCCATTCACGGAGTGGTTGAAGGTCAGGGCGTTGATCAGCCGGAACGAGCCCATCGCATGGTGCCGGTCCCCCCGCGCGACGTCGAACAGGATCGGCTCCCGCAGCCGCAGGTCCGCGTGCACCATGCGGACCCCCTCGTCCGCATGATGGTCGAGGCCGAGCATCGGTCCGGGGACCTCGGTCTCGCCCTCCGCGGTGCGGCCGAAGTTCCTCCAGCCCACCTCCGGCGAGTCGCCGTACGTCGCGAGGGTGTCGTTCGCCCGCGTCCACTGGCGGTCGTTCCACTCCGCCGCGTAGGTGCGGTGGGCGGTGCCGAGCTCGCGGAGGTTGACGAGGCTGGCGGTCCGCATCGCCTCGGACCGGGGGGCGCCGGTGGCGACCGGGATCGTGGCCGCGATGACGGCGCCCGCCGCGAGCGCGGCGAGCAGGTCCGCGCGGCCGGTGCCGCGACGCGAGGGGGCGGTGATTCGCATGACGGAGACTCCCGGGCGGGGCGGCGCGGGCGCCGGCGCCGCCGAATGGACGGACGGATCGTCGCACGGCCCGCTCCAGAACGCACGCGTCGATCGCCGACGCGCGACCGTCCGGCCCGTCCCGGGCCTTCCCGGGCCTTCCCCGCCCCCTGCTACGATGCCCGCCCCCTCACGGAGGCCTCCCCATGTCGACCGTCGATCGCGACCTCGCCGTCCGCTGCGTCGCCGACGCCTGCCGCGTCGCCCGCGCCGTCCAGCAGGACCTCGCCAACGTGCAGGAGGTCCTGAAGGACGACCGCAGCCCGGTCACCGTCGCCGACTACGCGGTGCAGGCGGTGGTCTGCCTCGCCCTCGCCGAGCACGATCCGGACACGCCGGTGGTGGGCGAGGAGGACGCGGGCGGACTCCGCGGCTCGGAGCACCTCGCCCTGCTCGAGCAGGTGATGGAGGCGGTCCAGCGGGTGCGGCCCGGGACCCGCATCGACCAGGTACTCGAGGCGATCGACCGCGGCGACCACGACGCGAGCGCCGGCCGCTACTGGACGCTCGACCCGGTGGACGGCACCAAGGGCTTCCTTCGCAACCAGCAGTACGCGATCGCCCTCGGCCTGATCACCGGCGGCGAGCCCGTCGTCGGTGTGCTCGGATGCCCGAACCTGCCCGTGGACCACGACGCGCCGCTCGACGCCCCCGATGCCCGCGGCTCGATGTACGCGGCGGTCCGCGGCGAGGGCACCGTCGAGCTCGCCGGCTGCGATGCCGACGCGGCGCCGCGCACGGTGCGGCCGCCCCGCGTGCCCCCGCAGCTCGGGGCCGTCGATCCCGGCGGCGGCGGCGGCGGCGGGGGCGGCGGCGGCTCGATCGGGGTCGGCGACACGCAGCCGCCGACCAAGCCCCTGCGGGTCTGCGAGTCGGTCGAGTCGGCCCACTCGAACCAGTCGGACTCGGCCCGGGTCATCGAGGCGCTCGGGGCGAACCCGGAGCCGGTACGGCTCGACAGCCAGTGCAAGTACGCCGTCGTCGCCCGCGGGCAGGCGGACGTCTACCTGCGGCTGCCCACGCGGCCCGGCTACGTCGAGAAGATCTGGGACCACGCCGCGGGCATGCTCGTGGCGACCGAGGCGGGAGCGACGGTGAGCGACGTCTCGGGCAACCGGCTCGACTTCTCCCGCGGCACGCGGCTCGAGGCCAACCGCGGCGTGGTGTGCGCACGGGCCGACGTCCACGCCGACATCGTGGCCGCGATCGAGCGGCTCGGAGTGGGCGTCCCCGCCTGAGCCCGCATGCCGCGTCCCCTCGCCCTGCTCCTGCGGACGATCGCCGGCCTCGTCGCGCTGGCCGCCGCGGCGGGCTGGACCGGCTGGCTCGTGGGACAGGTGCTGACCGACCGCTTCCTCTGGAGCCAGTGGCTGCACTGGATCCCGACGCTGCTCGCGATCCCGCTCGCGGTGCTCGTGATGATCGGGGTTCGGCTGGCGTGGCCGCGGCCACGGCGGGGTGGCGCGGCGCGTGGCGCGACGGGTGGCGCGGCGGGTGGCGCGCAGGGTCCCGCCCGACGATCGGCCGGTCCCCGCGGCGGGATCCGCGCCGGACTGCGGCTGCTGGGGTGGGCGATGCTCGTCGGCACCATCGCACGATTCGCGGTGCAGGAGCACCGACTCCTCGCCCGCGTCCCGGCGGATCCCGCGGGTCTGAAGCTCATGCACTGGACGATCGGCGAGGGGAACCCGCACATCTACCCCGACGTGGCCGACCAGGTGGTGGGCCGGAACCCCGCGGTGGCCGTCCTCACCGACGCGGGACGCGTCACGCGGGAGCCGGCCGTCGAGACGTGGGTTCGGGACCACGGGGGCCGGACGATCCTGCTGCGGCCGTTCTCGGTGGTGACGCGGCTCGAGGTCGCGTTCGCGCGGCAGCTCGTCTATCCCGGCCGCGGCCGGAACGGCCCGGCGCTCGCTCGAGTGGTGCTCGTGGCACCCTCGATGCCCGGGGGCACGCTGACGCTCGCACTGATCGACCTCGAGTCCGATCCGCTGCGCCCGCGGCGAATCATCGCCGACGAGGCGGCGGCGCTCTTCCGCGAGGCGTGGAGCGGTCCCCCGCCCGACCTCGTCGTCGGCGACTTCAACATGCACCGGGGAAGCGACTCGATGGAGCGGGTCGTGGGCGCCCTGCTGCCGGAGCCCCTGCGCCACGCCGCGTCCGAGGGCGGCCGCGGCTACCAGGCGACGTGGTCGGCGGACGTGCCGCTGTGGCACATCGACCACGCGTGGCTCGGGCCGGACGTCTCGTGCGTGCGGTACGAGACCCCGATCGCCGCGGGGTGGCGTCACTACCCCCAGGTGATGTGGCTCGCCCCGCGATCGCCGGCTCCGGGCGGCTGAGCGGCCGCCGGCGGGCGGCCCGGCGACTCGCCCCGCTCACCCCATCGCCGCCCGCGTCCACGCCCACTGCGCGGCGAGCCCCTCGCGGAACGGCGTGCGGGGATCGAAGCCGAGCTCTGCCCGGCTGCGGGTCAGGTCCGCCCACGTGCGGTCGACGTCGCCCGGCTGCATCGGGTGGCGCTCGATGCGGGCCGGGGTGCCCACCGTCTCGGCGATCGCGTCGATCATCTCCGCGAGCGACACCGGCTCCGAGCCGCCGAGGTTCCAGATGCGGCAGAACCGCCGCCCTGCGGCCGTCTCGGCCTGCAGCGTCCGTCCCGCCGCGAGGATGCCCCGCACGATGTCGGCGACGAAGGTGTAGTCCCGGGACGTCGTGCCGTCGCCGAACATCGGCACCGGCTCCTCCGCTGCGATCAACCGCATGAACTTCGCGATCGCGAGGTCGGGACGCTGGGCCGGGCCGAAGACGGTGAAGAAGCGCAGCGACCCGATCGCCATGTCGAAGAGATGGCTGTACGTGTGGCAGATCAGCTCGCCCGACCGCTTCGTGGCCGCGTACGGGCTGATCGGCTCCGAGACGTCGTGGTGCTCGGCGAAGGGGACGGTCCGGTTGTTCCCGTAGACGCTCGAGCTCGAGGCGAAGAGCACCGAGCGGCAGTCGACCGCCCGCGCCGCCTCGAGCACGGTCACGAGGCCGTCCACGTTGACCGAGGCGTAGCGGGCCGGCTCCGCGATGCTCGGGCGGACCCCGGCGAGGGCCGCGATGTGCACCACCAGCCGCGGGCGGTGCTCGGACATGACCGCCGTCATCGCGTCCGCGTCCCGGATGTCGGCCTCACGAAGCGTGAAGGCGGCCCCGGCCCCGCGATGGGCCGCCGCCACCTCCGCGGTCTCGGCGACGTTCGCCTCCTTGCGGCCGCGGTCGTAGAAGGCGTCGAAGTCGTCGACGCCCGCGACCGGGCGGCCAGCCGCGAGCAGGGCGCGAGCGAGATGCGAGCCGATGAAGCCGGCGGCCCCGGTGATCAGGACCGGGCCCTCGACGTCGGCGGCATCGGCGGCGATGACGGTGGGATCGGCGACGGAGGTCATGAGGCGAGCACGGTAGCGGGCCGGCGGGACGAGGGCGTGCGACCGGCCGGGGCCCGGCCCTCGCCGATCGCGATCGGCGAGCCGCCGACGCGGCGTGCGCTCGTCGCACCGATCATCCGGGCGCCTTCGGCGACACGGTGCGGTCGGCGGACCCGATGCCGGCGTGCCGAGTGGGGGTCGTGGGGTGCCGGGTGCGAGCAGCCGCGAGGATGCCCGCGGCCCCTCCCGTCAGCCCCCGCCCTCGCCCTCGCCCGGGGGGCTGCCGGGCGGAGAGCCGCCCTCGAGAGCCCGCCACAGCGGGAGGTAGCGGTCCTTGACCTGCTCCGGGCTCTCCCACGGACGGGCGAGCAGCTCGAGGAACTCGGGCGTGAACGCCTCCCACTCGACCGAGCCGTCGCTGCGGACGAGGTTCAGGCCGTCCTCGTGGTTCAGCTGGTCGACCTGCCGCAGCGTGTCGCTGGCGATGACGAGGTTCTGGTCGTGCAGGAAACGACGGCCGCCGGTGTCCCACGCGACGTGGCCACCGTAGTGGTAGTCGCCGTGGAGCTCGACGCCGGAGGGCCGGCGGAACTCCCATTCGCGACGGTCCCGCTCGAAGCCGTCCATCACGTGCGGGGCGAAGAAGATCCTCGGGGTGTCCGTGTACCCCCATCCCCACAGCCGGCCGAGGCCGTCCCAGCCCCGGATGAGCGTGTCGTAGTCGCCGAGCACGTCGTGGTACTCCGGCCGGAACACCATCGTGAGCTCGGAGGGCGAGCGCCCCTCGTCGAGCAGCGAGGAGGCGGGCATCGAGGACCAGTCGCCGTCGTACATCGTGACCGCGAGTCCGATCGTCCGCAGGTTGTTGGCCGACATCGCCCGATCCGCCCGCTGACGGACCTCCGACAGCACCGGGAAGAGCAGCCCGGCGAGCACGACCGTGATCGCCAGCACCATGACCAGCTCGGGCAGGCTGAATCCCGGCCGTGGCCGTGGCCGAGACACCCGGCCCACGGCCGGCATCCCACCCATTCCACCGACGGCGGCAGGACCGGGTCGCCGCCGGCGCGATGGCCGGCGTGAACGGTCCGGTCGACTCTCGACACGTCGTTCTTGCACGAGGCGTCCCCACGCTTCGTGTCCGGGCCTCGAGCGGCGGGACACGCACCCGCCCCGGAATCCTCGTCGAGCAGGTCGTCCGGCTCCCCGCCGCACGCCTCGACCCTCCCTGGTCGCCCCCGAGCCACCACTGGCGTCCTCCTCGCCCGCGACGGCTGCGCAGAAACGAAGTGGTGGTCGAACCCGCCACTTCGATGCAGGTCGAGTCTACTGGGGCGAGGGCGAATTTGTGCCAAAAACTTTCGGGATCGTGAGCAACCGGGGTAGTCTTGTGGGTGGCGGATGGGATCCGCCGACCGGCGTCTCGTTCGGTGGAAGATAGGGATTCGCCCGATGCATGGGGCGGGCTCGATCCCTCCGGAGACGATCTCGCGCCGGTCTTCCGCGTCCGAGCACGCACCGAGGCCCGCTTCATGGACCGCGATCCAGACCTCCTGCTCATGCACCGGGTCTCCACCGGGGAGGAAGGCGCGATCGAGGAGCTGTACGACCGCTTCGCGCCCCTCGTCTTCAAGGTCGCCTGGCAGTTCCACCCCTCCCACGCGGAGGCCGAGGATGCGGTCCAGGAGATCTTCGTGCGGCTGTGGCAGACCGCGGACCGATTCGACCCGAGACGGGCGAAGCTGGTCACGTGGGTCATGCTGATCGCCCGACGGCACCTCATCGACCGGCTTCGCCGGAGCTCGGTCCGGCCGCGGCCGGGCAGCCTCGAGGGCGACGTCACCGCCGGCGACGCCGGCACGCCGGGCCGCGACCCCGCGTTGGTCGAGGTCGGTGAGCGGCTGCTCGAGCGGATCGGCGAGCTCCCCCGGCTCCAGCGGGAGGTCATCGAGCGGTCCTACATCCAGGGATACACCCTTCGCGAGGTGGCGGACCAGCTCGAGGCGCCCCTCGGAACGATCAAGTCCGCCCTGAGTCGCGGCCTTGCCCGGCTTCGCGAGAAGGCGCCCGCCGAATGGGCCTACGAGCGGGGGGATTCGGCGTGAATCGGCGGAACCAGACCGGCCGGGGATCGAAGAGGAGGTCGGATTCCGACCCCATGTCCCATGTCCCTCCCATGACCCGCGACGAGCTGCTCGAGCTTGCTCCCCTGGACGCCCTCGGGCTTCTGGACGAGTACGACGCGCTCCTGTTCTCGCGAGGCTTCCATGCCGCCCCCGAACGGGTGCGCACGGAAGTCCGAGCGCTGCAGGCGGCGGTTGCGGCGGACGAGATCCTCCTGCCCGACGTGATGCCCCCCGCGGGCATGCGATCGCGGGTGGTCGAGGCGATCCGGCGCGAAGCCGAGGAGGCGGTCGACCTGGCGCCACTGGCAACCATCGGACGGGCCCGCCCCCGGGCCGCGGCGACGCTCGACCGACCCGCGGCGGCGGGCATCGGTCCGATCCGTCCTCGTCGCCGCTTCGTCGACAGCCTCGCGAGTCAGGGCTGGCGAGCCGCCGCCTTCGCCCTCGCGGCGTCCCTCGTGGTGGCGGTGTACTTCGGCACCCAGATCCTCGACCGCAACCGCGAGCTCTTCTCGGTCATCCGGCAGATGCAGGCCGAGCAGGCCCTCGCCTCGGAGGTCGAGGCGATCGCCGGCGGCGCCGGGGAGGCGTGGCTGCTGCAGGCCCGCAAGCCTCGCACCATCCGCATCGCCCTGAGGTCGATCCACGACGACCTCGCCGCCACGGGCATGGTCTACGTCGCCCCGCGCTCCGGGCAGGGCTCGCTGGTCCTGATGGGCGTGCCGACGGACATCGCGGACGGGCTGCGGCTCGTGGTCCGCGATGCGGGCGGCGAGGTGCTGACGTCGACGCAGGTCATGGCCGGCCCTGCGGTCGCGGTCGCCGAGTTCGCGATCGACCCCGACCGCGCCGACGGGATCCGCATCGAGATCGTCGGCGACGGCACGACCTGGCTCGTGTCGGCCTGACCGCTCCACGTTCACGGGAATCTCGGCCGGGCCGGCGATCGCGACGGTCGGCCGCATGCCGCGCCGCGCGGCCGCCGACCGGGGCGATCGTCGCCGTACGGCCGGCCCTCGCGCCGCTCACCCCTCCTCGGCCCGCCGTGCCCACTCGAACTCGAGCGGCTCGAGGTCGGCCATGAGCCGTGCCCGCTCGTCCCCGAGCTCGGTGCAGCGCCGGTGGTCCGACCAGACCTCGGAGTCGGCCATCAGGGCGTCGATCTCGCGCATGCGGGACTCGCACCGCTCGATCCGCTTCTCGAGCTCGGCGAGCGAGAGCTTCTCGAGGGCCGAGCCGCCGCCCGATCGCCTGCCCCGACGACCGCCGGATCGGCCGCCGTCGGAGCCCGCGGCCGCGGCGGCGGCCTGCTTCTTCGCCGCCCGCGCCGCGGCCTCGCTCGCCTCGCGCCGCTGCTGCTCGGCCTCGGCCTCGGCCGCGTCGGCCTTCCGCCGCCACTCGCTGTAGGTGCCGAGGAAGTCCGTCGGCGTCGGCGATCCGTCGAAGACGACCAGCCGCTCGCACGTGCGTTCGAGCAGCGCCCGGTCATGGCTGATCAGCAGCAGGGAGCCGTCGTAGCCGCCGTCCGTCGAGAGCGCCTCCTCGAGGCGCTCGGCCGACGGGATGTCGAGGTGGTTCGTCGGCTCGTCGAGCACGAGGAGGTTGTGCGCCCCGGCGACGAGACCGGCGAGCATCGCCCGGCCGCGTTCGCCGCCCGAGAGGTCGCCGAGGATCTTGTCCTGCTCCATGCCGCTGAAGAGAAACGCTCCGGCAAGATTGCGGGCCTGCTGCTCGCTCGCCTTCGCCGCGCCATCGAGCCCGACGATGACCGACTGCAGGTACTGCCAGACGGTGAGCGAGAGATCGAGGCCCTCGTGCAGCTGCCGGTAGTAGCCGACCGAGATCCGCGAGCCGAGACGCACCTCGCCCTCGTCGGGGGCGAGCTCGCCGAGCAGGCACTTCACGAGCGTCGACTTGCCGGTGCCGTTGGGGCCGATGATGCCGACCCGCTCGCCCCGCTCCATGCGGAAGTCGAAGTCCTCGAAGAGCGTCAGCTCGTCGTAGCGCTTGGCCAGGCCGGTGGCGTCGAAGACGATGTCGCCCGACCGCGGGGCCTTGGGCAGCTCGAGCTTCATCGCCTGCAGCTCGATCGGCTTCTCCACCAGCTCGTCCCGCTTGAAGCGCTCGAGCCGTGACTCGCGGCCGCGGGCCTGCTTGGCCCGCTGCCCGGCCTTGTACTTCCGGATGAAGGCCTCCTCGGCCCGGATCCGGTCCTGCTGCTTCTCGTGCACCCGCGACTCGGTGAGCTGCCGCTCCCGCCGCAGCTCGCGGTACTTCTCGTAGTTGCCGGGGTACTCGCGGATCCGCCCCCGCTCGACCTCGACGATCCGCGAGACGACGCGGTCGAGCAGCCAGCGGTCGTGGCTCACCACCAGGACCGCCCCCGCGTACTCCTCGCTGAGGAAGGTCTCGAGCCACCGTCGGCCATCGATGTCGAGGTGATTGGTCGGCTCGTCGAGCAGCAGCAGGTCGGGGGCCTCGAGCAGCAGCTTGGCGAGGGCGAGCCGGCCCTTCTGCCCGCCCGAGAGCCCCGAGACGGGGAGGCCGAACTGCTCGTCGGCGAAGCCGAGCCCGTGGAGCGTGGCGTCGATGCGGTGGTCGACGGCGTAGCCCCCCGCCGCCTCGATCTCGGCCTCGAGCCGGGCCTGCTTCGCCATCAGCTTCTCGAGGGCGTCACCCTCGGCCGTCGCCATCGCGTCGTAGACGTCGTTCATCGCGCGGTGGAGCCGGTGCAGCTCGGCGAACGCCGACTCCGCCTCGCCGCGGAGCGTCTCCGATGGATCGAGGTCGGGGTCCTGGCTCAGGTATCCGACTCGGGCGGTCCGCTGGACCGAGACCTGTCCGTCGTCCGGCTCGAGGCGCCCGAGCAGGACGCTCATCAGCGTCGTCTTGCCGCTGCCGTTGCGCCCCACGAGGCCGATCTTCTCCCCCGGCTCCACGGAGAGCGTGGCCCCGTCGAGGATCGTCCGGGTGCCGTGGCGAAAGCGCAGGTTGGCGGCGGTGAGCAGCGACATGGCGGGCAGCGAAGGGCGGTTGGCGGAGAGCCGACGGAAGACGGCGGGGTGGGGAGGAGGACCGTGCGGGGCCGGCGAGCCGCGGGAGCCGACGCTCCGGGCCGCGGGGCTCCGTGGGCGACGAGGGGAGCGGGCGCGGCGGGGGGGCGGGCTCGCGACCCGCCGGACGCCGCCGCCGGCCGCACGGCGGCGAGCCGGGCAGTCTACCCCGCGCGGCGGCCGTGCTACCCTCCCCGCCGATGCTCGCCGAGCCGTCGATCCGCGTTCCGTCGTCCGCTCCGACCGCGCCGCGGCGGGCCGCTCGGCGGCGGCGCGGAGCCGGCCGCCTCTCGGCGGGCCCTGCCGCCGCCGGCCTGCTCGCCCCGGCGCTCGCGCTCGCGATCGCCGGCTGCACGCCCGCCCCTGGCCCCGGCCCGGCGACGGGCACCACGGGCGTGGCCGCGGGCGACTGGCCGTTCGTGCCCGAGGAGGTCCGGATCCATCCGCTCACCCGGCTGGTGGAGCCGGCGGACGGCCCCACGTACGTGGAGGCCCGCATCGAGCTGCTGGACTTCCGCGGGGACGGCACCAAGGGCATCGGGCTCATCGAGCTCGGACTCTTCGACGAGCGCGGTGCGACGGGCACGCGTCGATCGATCGACACCTGGCGGCGCGATCTCGGCGACCTGGACGAGAACGCGGCCGGCTTCGACCCCGTGACCCGCACCTATCTCTACCGCCTCCTCGTCCCGCTGGGGGTCGAGGTCTTCGAGCTCGAGCCGGTCCTCTACGTGCGCTACGACGCCGCCGACGGCCGGTCGTTCGTGGATCGGATGGAGCTGCGGATCGCGCCGTGAGTGGTGCGGATGCCGCTCCCGGCGGCGAGCGCCGGTGGCCGAGCGTGCGGCCGTCTCGTTGCGAGCGTGGTGCGACGCGGGAGGGCCCGGGGAGCTCAGGCAGCCTCGTCGCCCGCCGGCTCGTCGATCCGCTCGATCACCGAGTACTGATCGAGGTTCAGGACGACGATCTCGCCGTCGTCGAGCCGGATCTCGAGCCGGTCGAGCCAGAGCTTGTCGTCCTTGCCGTGGGCGAACCACGAGCCGGTGCGGGCCCGATGGGCCTTCACGATGACGCCTTCGCTGGTGCGGGTCCAGACCGTGTCGATCTGCGGCATCTGCTGGGTGACGAGCACCCGCGTGCCCGGCTGATGGATGGCGGTGAGAGTCGGCATGGCGAGTGAATCAAACCGCATCGGACCGGCCAAGTCAAAGGCGACCCGGGGACTGCGTGGGCATCCCGGCGGAATCGCAGCCGCCTGCCGGCGCCTCGCCCCACATGCTCCCGGCGAGGCTCCCCGTCATCCGGCCGCCGGGGGGTCGCCCGGAGCCTCGAGAGACCCGCGGAGGCTCCGGTCATCGGCGGGCGGCGGGCGGCGAGCGGCGGGCGGCGGGCGGCGGGCGGCGATGCCGGCGCGACCGCGCTTCCGTGGGGTCGTCTCGCGGGGCTCCGATCAGCCCTCCGGGATCGCCAGCGGCCGCGGCCCGATCGTCGCGAGGGTGAAGGGGCCCGGGCTCCGGTCGGCCACGTACCGCCGCAGGTCGTCCGCGGTGACCGCCTCGACCTCCGCCAGCCGCTCGTCGAGGCTCCGCGGGCGGCCGATTCGGTGCTGGTCGGACGCGAGGGCGGCGGCCCGAGCGGGAGTGGACTCGCCCTGCATGACCAGCCGGCTCTTGAGCCCGATGACGGCCCGCCGGAACTCCTCGTCGCTGAAGCCCTCGGCCAGCCGCCGGACCTCGGCCATCGAGACGTCGAGCGTCTCCTGCGCCCGCTCCGGCGTGGTGCCGGCGTACAGCGTCACGAGACCGCGGTCGCGGCCCGCCGCGTAGCTCGCCCCGACGCTGTAGCACAGCGATCGCTTCTGCCGGACCTCGCTGAACAGCCGCCCGCTGGTCCCGCCGCTGAGGATCGCGATCGCCAGTCGCTCCCGCATCGCGTCGGGGTGCGACTCGGGCACGGCGTCCCACGCGAGGCCGATGTGCACCTGCGCCGTCTCCTGCTCCATGGGATGCACACCGCGCTGCGCCGGGGCCGTCTCCTCCGGCTCGGCGACCGCGCCGGTCCAGCCCTCGAGCCACTGCTCCATCCGGTCGAACGCGGCGTCCGGCGTCACGCCCCCGGCCACCGAGATGATCGAGCCGCCGGGCACGCAGCGCCGCCGCCACGCCTCGCGGAGGCTCGCGGCGTCCATGGCCCGGATCGCGTCCACGTCGCCGTAGCCGTGCCGGTTGAAGGGGGCCGGCTGGGCCCGCTCGCCGAGCCGGATCATCACCAGGTGCTGCGGGTCGTCCTCGAGCGAGTCGATCGCCTGCAGGCACAGGCTTCGCACCGGCTCGAGCGCGTCGATCGGCAGCGCGGGCTCGCGGAGCATCGAGATCACCAGCGGCATCCCGTCGTCGAACCGGTCGGCGAGCATCGTCGCCCCGAACGTCGTGCGCAGCGGCCCGGGACGCACCGACCGGTCCACGCCCTGACGATCCAGGTCGTCGCTCAGCTGCCGGCTGTCCCGCCCTCCGGCCCCCCGGAAGACGTACTCGGCGAGCATCGCGGACTCGCCGTCGCGGTCGGGAGCATCCCCGGCGGTGCCCACCGGCACCATGATCCGCACCGCCACCGAGCGGGCCGCCGGGACGTGCTCGTGCACCATGACGGCACCGTTGGAGAGGGTTCGGGTCCGGATCTCGTTCATGCGCGGGCTCCGTGGGGGGTCGTCGGTCGCGTGGGCCGGATGATACGGGGCGCGCCGCCGCGAGCCGGGCGACCCGCGTCGCCCGCACGACCCGCAGGGTCGGCGCGATGCGGCCGCGGCCGCCGACTTCCGCCGCCTCCGCCGGCCCGCGACGGTCGAAGGTATGGACGGTCCCGGCATCCTTGCCGGGCGGGGAGGCGGCGTGCGCTCGATCACCGTCCTGATCCTGGTGATGCTGGGACTGCTCGCGGCCATCCTCGCGGTGCGGCCCCAGCCCGCCACGGCCGACGACCGCTGGAGCCGCGTCGCGGACGTGCGGCGAAGCCTCGAGCTGATCCAGCGGCGCATCGACCTGCAGGCGACGATCGAGCGAGAGAACCAGCGGACCCGCGGATACCCGGAGTGGATCGAGCCCGAGTGGTTCGAGCAGCCGCTGCCGACCAATCCGTGGTTCGACGGCACCCGCCCGTGGATCGAGATCGCGTCCGCGAGCGATCGCGGGCGGCGGCACCCGCGGTGCATCGTCGCGGTCGAGTCCAACGATGGGACGTTCTGGTACGACCCGCACTCCGGCGTGGTCCGCGCCCGAGTCCCGGCGGGACTCATGGACGATCAGGCGATCGCCCTCTACAACGCAGCCAACGGCACCGAAGTCGGCTCGATCCTGCCCTGAACGTGAAGTGATCCCGCGCGTTCGGCGCCGTTCGTGCGCCGAGCTCCCTGGCTCCACGGGCGGGCCCGCGGGCCGCCGTTCCCGCCGCGACGCTCAGTTCCCGAGCACGTCCCGCATCGCGTAGCGACCCGGCGGCCGGCCGTGCAGCCATCGCGCGGCCTCGAGCGCGCCGCCGGCGAAGACGTCGCGGTCGATCGCCTCGTGCCGCAGCCGCACCGTCTCCCGCGGACCGCCGAGCACGATCTCGTGCTCGCCGACCACGCCGCCCGATCGCAGGGCGTGCACGCGATCCTCCGGCACCGGTCGCCCCGCCGCGCGCGCCGTCTCGACGAGAGCGAGGGCCGTGCCCGACGGCGCATCGCGCTTGCCGACGTGGTGCGTCTCCACCACGTCGATCGTCCAGTCCGCGGGCGCCGCGGCCAGCGCCGCCGCGAGGAGCTGCTGAAGCATCGCCACGCCGCGGGAGAGATTGGGTGCGACCAGCACCGCCACCCGCTCCGCGAGGCGCTCGGTCGCCCGGCGGTCCTCGTCCGCAAGTCCCGTGCCCGCCTGGAGCAACGGTGCGCCGAGACGGCCCGCGAGCGCGACGGCGCGGGCCGCGCCGGGCGCTCCCGAGACGTCCACGACCACGTCCACGTCGTCCGCCGGATCGGGGTCGTGACGCCCGAGCGAGGCCGTGACGCGCACATCGTCGCGTGCGGACGCGAGCGCCGCGATGCGGCCCCCGAGACGACCGCTCGCGCCGACGATCGCGATGCGGGTGCAGGACTGCTCGTGCATCGAGGATGCTCCCATGCGGCCTCGGGGCGGGATGTCCGACGCGTCCCGACGCACGTCCCGCGGCGCGCCGCACCGCGCTGCGCGGCCGAACAAAAACCCTCAAGCCGCTTTCGGACCCCGTCCGATAGGGGTACAAGATACGCCGATGGCGTACGCATCGGCGTGCGCGCAGTCTCCTCGCTCCGACACGCAAACAGGAGAACTTCCATGGCCAGGAAGACCACACGCAAGAAGGTGGCCCGCAAGAAGGTCGCCCGAAAGACCACCCGCAAGAAGACGGCGGCTCGCAAGACGACCCGGAAGAAGGTCGCCCGCAAGAAGACCGCCCGCAAGAAGACGGCTCGCAAGAAGACCGCCCGGAAGAAGACGGCCCGCAAGAAGGTCGCCCGGAAGAAGACCGCCCGCAAGAAGACGGCGCGGAAGAAGACCGCCCGCAAGAAGACCGCGCGGAAGAAGACCGCCCGGAAGAAGACGGCGCGGAAGAAGACCGCCCGCAAGAAGACCGCGGCGCGCAAGACCGCCCGCAAGAAGGTCACCCGTCGGCGGCGCACCACCCGCTGACCCCCCTCCGCCGCGTCACGCGACGCGGCCCCACGAGGAGACCCGCGGGGCGGGCGACCCGGTGTCGCCCGCCCCGTTCTCGTGCGCGGCGGTCCGGATCCGGCGGCCTCCGCCTCGGGCGGCGCCCCGCGGGCCGCGGGCCGCGGGCAAGGGGCCACGGCTCCCGCCCGGGCCCGCGATTCCGGGATCCCGCAAGACTCCGTCGCCGGGACGCGCCGGCGGCGCGTCCCGGCCGCTCGAGCTCGCAGGTTCCCGGACCCTCCACCCCCCCGGGGAGCCGCGGGTTCCCGGACCCGCGTAGGTAGCGACCCGCCGGGGCCGCCGCCTACACTCGGCCTCCGCCGCGCGGCCCGAATGGGCCCCGGTCAATCGCACCCCGCTCACCCGCGACGACCGTCGCGTTCGAGGATCGCCGCCATGCCCCACATCATCGCTGAGCCGTGCATCGGCACCAAGGACACGTCCTGCGTCGACGTCTGCCCCGTGGACTGCATCCATCCGGCGAAGGGCGAGGACGGACACGAGGAGGCGACGCAGCTCTTCATCGATCCGGACACCTGCATCGACTGCGGCCTGTGCGTCGACGAATGCCCGGTCCAGGCGATCTTCCACGAGGACGATCTGCCGGAGGAGTGGAAGCACTTCGTCGAGCTGAACGCCGCGCACTACCGCAACGACTGACGGATCCCGCCGCGTCCCCGCGCGAGCACCGCCGTCATCCCGGCGGCGCGGCGACCGACTTCCGGCTTCCGGGCGACTCGCCTCCACGTGACACGCCCACCGCGACCGCCGTCGCTCGCACGCCCGGCGACGGAGCGCAGCCGGGCGCCGAACCCGTCGCGCGGGCACCGCGGCGCCGATCGCCCCGGCGACGCCGCGCCGCAGCGCGACGCACCGCGACCCGATCAGTCCTCGTCGTCCCCCTCGGCGCTCGGCCGGTCCACGCCCGACGGGGCGTCCGACGGCTCGGTCCAGTCCTCGACGTGGCGACCGAGGCTGAGCTCGCTCGGCATCGTCTTGCGGTAGCCGAGCTTGCGGATCACCTCGAGCACGTCGGTCCAGGTCGGGAAGGTCTTGCCGTTGACCTGCTTGAAGGCGTCGATGGCCGTCAGGAACAGAAACTGCTCCTGGTTCATCTCCCCCTCCTCCGCCGTCCGCATGAAGTCGGTGCGACGGCGGCCGGGCCCGCGGCGGCGCTCGAGGTTGGTCGAGCGACCGATCCGGCGGCGGTCGACGCCGGTGCGGCGATCGACCACGCTCCCGCGATCGCCGGACGCCCTCCGCTGCTCCTCCGCGGCGGCGGTGCCGTCGCCCGTGCCCGACCGGGGCTCGTCGGCACCCGAGGGCGCAGGATCCGCGGATCCGGTGGTGACGGCGTCGTCGGCGGACATGGCGGCGATCTCCCAGAGTCGCAGGGGCGGGGGTGACAGGCTACCCTGACCTTCCTTCGTCGTCCGGCCCGCCCCGTCGCTGCAGCGGATCCGGCTCCCTCTCCATCCGCGTCGGCTCCCTCCCTCTCATGACCGGCTCGTCCCCCCGAACCCACGGCCGGACCACCGTCGGAGGGGCTCCCGAGCCTCCCGCCGAGCGGATGCCGGCCCGCCCCGATGCCGCGGTGCTCGCGTGGCTCGTACCCGGGCTCGGGCACCTCTACGTCGGCCACCGCCGCCGCGGCGTGCTGATCCTGCTCGCCACCGCCCTGCTGCTCGCGGGCGGCGTCCTGATCGGGGGCCCCGACGTCGTCGACCGACGCAACGATCGCCTCTGGTTCATCGCCCAGTCCGGCTGCGGGCCGGTCGTCTTCGCCCTCGACGCCCTCCGCGAGCGGATCTCGCCCGGCCAGTCGTACGACTTCTCCCCCCGCGCGAGGACCGACGACCGTCAGCGGTACGCCGACGAGGATCCAGAGATGCGACGCATGCTCCGGCGGGCGTCCATCGGTCACGTCAACGAGGTCGGGACGCTGTACATCGCCCTCGCGGGACTGATGAATCTCGTCGTGGTGCTGGACTTCTTCAATCCGAACCGCCTGCCGTCGCCCCGCGAGCGAGCGGCGCGGGAGGGTGACGGCTCGTGATCGGGGCACTCGCCTACGTGCCGTTCCTCTCGCCCCTGAACGCGGTGCAGCCGGTCTGGTACCTGCTCGCGATCCCGTTCGCGTTCCTGATCTCGATGATCTGGAAGGCGCTCCGCGTCCGGGACCTGCGCGAGTACTGGCGTCACGTGACGGTGATGGCCACGCTCATCGTGCTCGGCCTCGGGGTGCTCGCGGTGCTGCTCTCGCTCCTGGTCGAGGTGGGCATCCCCGCGGTGCCCGTCCAGCGGCCCTGACCGCACCGCGGGGGCCCCACCGGACCGCCGCCCGTCCCGCCCCCACGTCCGCCGGATCGCCCCGCCGCCCCGCCGCCCTCCCGCCCCGCCACCCTCGACTCCCCTCTCGCCCGTCCCCGACCATGGCCAGCCACGCCCAGCGATTCCAGGCTCCCCGCGGCACCCGCGACTTCCCGCCCCCGCAGATGGCCGTGCGCCGGCACGTCGAGGCGGCGTGGCGGCACGCGTCCGTCGTGCACGGCTTCGAGGAGGTCGAGGGCCCGACGTTCGAGCACGTCGAGCTCTACACCACCAAGAGCGGCCCCGGCATCGTGAGCGAGCTGTTCACGTTCACGCGGGCCGGCGGCGACACCACCTATGCCCTGCGGGCGGAGTTCACGCCCACGCTCGCCCGCATGGTCGCGGCGCTCGGGACCGCCGCCCCGCGGCCGGTGAAGTGGTTCAGCGTGCCGTGCCTGTTCCGGGCCGAGCGTCCGCAGCGCGGCCGGCTCCGCGAGCACGTGCAGTGGAACGTCGACGTGGTCGGCGAGCCCGGGCCCGCGGCCGAGGCCGAGGTCATCGCGACCGCCGTGACCGCCCTCCGGCGCCTCGGACTCGGGCCGGACGCCCTCGCCTTCCGCGTCAGCCACCGCGGGCTCGCCGCCGCCCTCCTCGAGGCCCGCTGCGGCGTGGACGCGGACCGGCTCGACGCCGCCCTGCAGCTGCTCGACCGCCGCGAGAAGGTCCCGGCCGAGGTCTTCGCCGAGCAGGCGGCGGACGTCGGCATGGACCCGGCCGGCCTCGCCCTGCTCGACCGGTTCGCCGGCACCCGCATCCCGCTCGCGGACGTCCGGGACGGCGGGGCGGCCCTGCTGCCGGACGACGCCGACTCGGCCGCCCTGCTCGAGTCGGCGCCCGGCTTCGACGAGCTGCGCGAGCTTGCCGGCCGGCTCGGGGACGCCGGCGTCCTCGACTGGTGCCGGCTCGACCTGTCGATCGTGCGCGGGCTCGCGTACTACACCGGCATCGTCTTCGAGGTGCACGAGACCGGCGGCCGCGAACGGGCGGTCGCGGGCGGGGGCCGCTACGACGGACTCGTCGAGCTCTTCGGCGGCCCGCCGAGCCCCGCGGTGGGCTTCGGCATGGGCGATGTGGTGCTCGGCCTCGTGCTCGCCGACCGCGGCCTGCTGCCCGCGGCCGAGGAGCTCGTGCCCGCCCCCGATTGCTTCGTCCTCGGCGACGACGCCGCGGTCGGCTCCCGCAAGGAGCGGCTGCTCGCGGCCCTGCGGGAGGCCGGCGTCCACGCCCGTCGCAGCTACCGCGCGACCACGAAGGTGCGCAAGTGGCTCGAGGAGGCGGCCAAGGCCCGCGCCCGGCTCGCGGTCATCGTCGACGGAGACCGCCCCGACGTGGTGGCGGTGAAGGACCTGGCCACCGGCGAGCAGCGTGAGGTGCCGGAGGCCGAGCTGGTCGCCGCGGTGCTCGCGAGCGCCGAGCCGACCGGCACCGCCGCCCCCGGGCCGGCCGCCCCGCCCGCGGGCGGCCCGGCGGGCTGAGGTGGCGACGGGGACGGACGCAGGCCTGCTCGCGATCGCCGCGGTGGAGCGCGAGGCGGAGGCGGTCCGGAGCGCCGCGGCGGCGGCCGGCCTCGCCGCGTCGGTGCGCGTGCTCGTCTCGGGCGTCGGGCGCGTGAACGCGGCGGTGACGGTCGCCCGCGCGGTCCTCGCGCAGCCGCCACCGGACGCGGTCCTCTCCGTCGGGGTCGCCGGGGCGCTGCCCTCGCCCGACCCGCTCGCGCTCGGCGACGCCGTCGTCGCGAGCGGCTCGGTCTACGTCGAGGAGGGGCTCGAGACGCCGGGGGGCTTCTCGGACGTCGCCACGATGGGCTTCCCGCTCGCGGACGCGGCCGACGGCAACCGGCTGCCGGCCCACCCCGCGCTCGCCTCGGCCGCGGTCGGGGCGGTGCCGGACGCCCGCCTCGGGGTGGTGGCGACGGTCGCGACGTGCTCGGGCACCGACGCCCGCGCGCGGATGGTCCGGGAGCGCACCGGGGCGGTGGCCGAGGCGATGGAGGGCGCGGCGGTCCTGCACGCGGCCGCCCTGCTCGGACCGCCCGCGATCGAGCTGCGGACGATCAGCAACACCACCGGCGACCGGGCCGAGCAGCGCTGGGACCTGGCCCTGGGCCTCGAACGCCTCGAGGCGATGCTCGTCCGGACGCTGCCCGCGATCGCGGCCGCCGCCCGCGACGCCCGCGACGCCGGGGCGGGCTGACCCGCCCCGGCTGCCGCCCGCGCCGGCCCCGGCCCCGC
>CAYLNM010000043.1:0-26937 GCA_964385045.1 uncultured Isosphaeraceae bacterium | reverse complement strand
GGGCGACTCGGCGGTCTGCGGGGCGGGACGGCGGCGACGGCGGGCGGCGACGGCCCGCCGGGCCGCTCGGTCGGCGGACGCGATCGGACGCGGCGGAGCCCGGACGGGATGCGGCGCGGGCCCGCGGCCGCGGCCGGGCGGCGTGGGCTCAGGCCCCGGCCGGTGCCCCCGGGAACAGCCCGTCGGGTCCCGGCAGCCGCGCGCCGACGTGGCGGGCCCCGGTCTCGGTGAGCCGGCGGCCCTGCCGGGTACGGGCGAGGAAGCCGCGCCGCAGGAGGTAGGGCTCGACCATGTCCTCGAAGGTCCCGGCGTCCTCGCCGAGGGCGGCCGCGATCGCCTCCACCCCCACCGGGCCGCCGCCGTGCACCTCGGCGATCGTGCGGAGGTACGCCCGGTCCAGCTCGTCGAGTCCGAGCTCGTCCACCCCCTCGAGGGCCAGCGCGTCAGCGACGACGGCGGCGTCGATGCGGCCATCGCCCCGCACCGCGGCGTAGTCGCGCACCCGGCGGAGCAGACGCAGCGTGATGCGCGGCGTGCCGCGGGACCGCTCGGCGATCGCGACGAGCGCCGCCTCGCCCAGCGGAGCGAGCCCCAGGCGGTCCGCGGCCGCCCGGAGGATGGTGATCAGGTCGGCGGGGGGATAGAAGTCCAGGTGGTGCACGAGGCCGAAGCGGCTGCGGAGCGGGCCCGAGAGCAGGCCCGCCCGCGTGGTCGCCCCGACGAGGGTGAAGGGGCGCAGCCGGTACGTCACCACGCGGCCGTGCAGCCCGCCGTCGAGCGTGAAGTCGATGCGGTAGTCCTCCATCGCCGAGTAGACGTACTCCTCCACCGCGATCGGGAGCCGGTGGATCTCGTCGATGAAGAGGACGTCGCCCTCGTCCATCCGCGTGAGCGTGCCCACGAGGTCGCCGGCCTTGGTCAGGGCGGGGCCGCTCGTGAGCCAGGTGCGGGTGCCCATCTCGTTGCCGATGACGTGGGCGGCGGTGGTCTTGCCGAGGCCGGGGGGGCCGTGGAGCAGAACGTGCTCGAGCGGCTCGCCGCGGCCGCGGGCGGCCTCGATCGCGATCGTGAGCCGCTCGACGAGGTCGGCCTGTCCGACGAACCCGGCGAGCCGGTCCGGTCGCAGCGCCGGGGGCGGCGCCTCGCCCGCGACGCCCGGGGAATCCGCCCCCGGCCCGGCGGACGACGGCGCTCCGACGGCCCCACCCTCGACGGGATCGGTCGGCAGCGACTCGGGGGCGACGACGCGCTCGCGGGGCATGGAGGGATCATCCCCGTCTGCCCGGGGTCCGGCAAGCGAGCGGCCCGGTTCCTCGGCCATGGCGCTCCCGGTGGCGTCGCGCATGGCGTCGGGCCGCGCGCGACCGCGGGTCCGGCCGAGGCCGGACCCGCGGTCGCAAGGGGCGAGGGAGAGGACGAGGGATCGTCGGGCGATCACGAGCGCGATCGCCGGGCGGACGCGGGGCTCACTCGCTGAAGAGGTCGCGTCCCTGGATGCCGTCGGTCGTCAGCACGTGGAAGCTGGTCCGGCAGTTGTTCTCGTAGCGGACGTCGATGAAGTAGCCGTCGTTGCCGAACGGCGTGTCGCGCGACCAGAGCCCGGCGAAGGCGTTGATCTGCTCCTTGATCCGTCCGTCGGCGCGGATGGCCTTGCGGGCCTCGACCGAGCCGACGTGTCCGTCGTAGAAGAGCGTCATCGGCGACGACTCCCACGCGGCGTTGAAGTAGTAGGGCTCGCAGTTCTGGTAGCTGCCGCCGATGATCGCCGGGTTGCAGTCCGACCGGCGGTTCTGCAGCCAGTGGTGCTCGAGCATGTGCGTCTTGAGCTCGGGATACCGGGCCTGCGAGAACGACGGGCTCCGGAATCCGCCGCTGAAGGACCACGGATTCCGCCAGCCGCCGGTCTCGCCCGCGGCGGAGAGCCGGCGCTGGGCCATCACCTGCGGGTTGAACATCGCGGCCGGGCTGAGGCAGTAGCTCGACCAGGTCGGGATCTCGCCCGAGCCGTCGATGTCGGGCCGGTCGCAGTATTCGCCGGGCTCCTCGAAGCAGTTGTACGCCGAGCCGGTGCCCTCGACCTCGTTGATGACGATCGTGTCCTTCGGGGCGTAGAACACCGGGTCGTAGAACTTGCCGTTGACGTACTGCGTGAACTGCCGGGCGTTCGGGACGCGGAACGAGCCGAAGTACTGCACCGGGGCGTCGAAGTTGATCGGGATGAGCAGGCCGCAGTTGGCGGTGTTGAGCGGGCCGTGCTGCTCCTCGCCGCCCTCGTGCGTGCGGTACGCGAAGTAGAGGTAGTCGCCGTCGCCGAGGACGCGGGCCCAGCCGAGTCCGACCGGGGGATGCGTGCTGGACTCGCCGTCGGCGCCGTTGGCCTGGTAGTAGGCCTCGAAGGCCTGGCCACGGTTGCCGCCGTACTGCGAGATGTTGTCGTTGACGAGGGTGAACTGCCGACCGGCCCACTCCGCGGCGTACGACTGGTGCGCTGCGCCGAGGTTCCGGAGATTGGCGAGGCTGGTCGTCTGGTAGGCCTGGGTCCTGGCCTTGCCGATCGCGGGCAGCAGGAGCCCGACCAGCAGGGCGATGATGCTGACCACCACGAGCAGCTCGATGATCGTGAACGCGGATCGGGCGCGACGACGTGACGTCGACATGGCGACCTCCAGGAGCTGACCACCGCGTGGGGGAGGGGTCCGGGTCGTTCGCCTGGCACGGCGAGCGTCGTGGACGCATGGGGCGTGGCGGTCGAGAGCGGCCGGACGCGCCCCGCCCGTCGGAGCGTCCGGAGGCGAGATGTGGCCCGCCGGCGGCGAGCGGCGTGCCTCGACGAGGCGTGCCGCTCGCGAAGATACCCGACTCGTGAGTTTGGGAAAGCGCGAAAAGCGCGCTCTCGTGCCTTCTCGCCGCGGCGGGACCGCCCGGCCACCGCGATCGAGGGCCGCGGGCTCGCCCTGCGGCGCGCCGCCGGGATCGCCTGCGGGCCCCGGTGTGCGTCCTCCGCGCGCGCGACCGCGGGCCCGGCCGAAGCCGGGCCCGCGGGCCGTTGGGTCACATGGTCCGCGTCAGGACGCGGACGCGGGGGCGAGGATCACTCGCTGATGAGGTCCCGCCCGAAGATGCCATCGCTGGTCAGCACGTGGAAGCTGGTCCGGCAGTTGTTCTCGTAGCGGACGTCGATGAAGTAGCCGTCCTCGCCGAACGGCGTGTCGCGCGACCAGAGGCCGCCGAAGGGCAGCTCCTCCCGGATGCGGCCATCGGCGCGGATGGCCTTGCGGGCCTCGACCGAGCCGACGTGACCATCGTAGAAGAGCGTCATCGGCGACGACTCCCACGCGGCGTTGAAGTAGAACGGCTCGCAGTCGCCGTAGGTGCCGCCCTGGATCGCGGGGTTGCACTCGGCGCGACGGTTCTGGAGCCAGTGGTGCTCGAGGACCCAGGTCTTGAGCTCGGGGTACCGGGCCTGGCCGACGGCCGGGCTGCGGAAGCCGCCCGCGAGCGAGTACGGGTCCTTGAAGCCGCCGATGAACCCGTTGTTGCCGACGCGGCGCTGGGCCAGCACCTGCGGGTTGAACATGGCCGCGGGCGAGAGGATGTAGCTCGACCACGTCGGGACGTCGCCGAAGCCGTCGAGCTCGGGACGGTCGCAGTACTCGCCGGGCTGGTCGAAGCAGTTGTAGCCGGTGTCGCCGCCCTCGGCGGAGTTCATGACGATGGTGTCCTTCGGGGCGTAGAACACGCGGTCGTAGAACTTGCCGCTGACGTACTGGTTGAACTGCCGGACGTTGATCAGGCGGAACGAGCCGAAGTACGCGGTGCCGAGGCCGGTGTTGAAGTTGATCGGCTCGTTCAGCGAGCAGTTGGCGACGTTGATCGAGCCGCCCGGGGCCGTGCGGTAGTAGAACAGCACGTAGGCGCCGCTGCCGCCGACGTAGCCCCAGCCGAGGTTCGGACCGGGGTGGTCGCTGCCCTCGCCGAGCGACGCGCTCTCGTTGAACGCCGAGAACGCGTTGCCGGTGCTGTTGCCGTAGGTCGAGATGGCGTCGTTGATGAGCGTGAACTGCCGGTCGTTCCACTCCGCGGCGTAGGAGCCGTGGGCGGTGCCGATGTTCCGCAGGTTGGCGAGCGAGGCCGTCTGGTTGGCCTGATCGCGGGCCCGGCCGATGGCCGGCAGCAGGATGCCGATGAGCAGGGCGATGATCGACACCACCACCAGCAGCTCGATGATCGTGAAGCCACGACCGTTCGAACGATCTCGTCTGTGCATAGCGCTTCCTCGTGCGAAGTGGGAACCATCCGGCCGGCCGTTCCCTCCCCAGGGCGTGTGAACGGCCGATCGTGCGAGGTCCCGGGTTGTGATGGCGGACGCCGGGAGAGATGAGTGGGGAGGGCGCCCGCCTGAAGTGGTGGTCGCGCACGCGTCCACCCTTCGTGATTCGTCGGCCCCATGGTCGGGGTTGCGGGAGGCCTGTCAAGGGGAATTCGGACGACCCGGCCCGGAATCATCCCGAACAGAGCACGAGCATCGTCGAAGGAGGCCGGCGGGGGCATCCGGGCCCGTCGCCGAGGCTGGCCGCGGCGTGCTCCGCGTGGGCCCGCGTGCTCCTTCGTGGATGGCCCGACCGCTCGCGGACCGTTCAGCTCATGATCTCGACGATCTCGAACCGCTTCTCCCCCCGGCGGGTGGACACGCGGATGGTGTCCCCCACCCGGGTCTTGATCAGCGCCTCGCCGAGCGGGGAGCCCGGCGTGACCTCGAGCACCTCGGCGTCGACGGTGCCGGTGGCCTCGCCGACGAGCCGGTAGAGCTCCTCGCGGCCGTTCTTCACGTTTCGCAGCCGGACCGTCGCCCCGAGGAAGACCAGGTCGTCGGGGAGGTCGCTGCTGTCGGTCACGACCGCGGTCTTCAGCCGCTCCTCGAGCTCGCGGATCTTCCGCTCGTTGAGGCCCTGATCCTCGCGGGCGGCGTGGTACTCCGCGTTCTCCTTGAGGTCGCCGAGCTCGCGGGCCGCCTCGATGCGGGCCGAGATCTGCTTGCGGGCGGACACCCGCTCCTTGAGCTCGGCCTCGAGACGCTCCTTGTCCTCGCGGGTGATGTACATCGTGCGAACCCTTCCTGGCGGTCGTCGTGACGCCCGTGGTCGTCGCCCGTCGCCCGTCGGTCGACGGTCGACGGCCCGGAGCCCGGCGGCCCGGACGCTCGTGCCGTCGGGCGGGGGCCGGCCACGCGGAGTCGCCGGTGGATCCAACCGGCGGCGGGCGCGACCGACCGCCGCCCCGCGACGGGGAGCGCCGGGCCAGCGAGCGCGGATGACGCGAAAGTCTACCGCATCCCTCGGCCCTGATCAGCCCCCGGGGCCCCCGTACGGGGTCGTGCGGCCGGTTCCGTGGGCTCGCCGAGGCCCTGGTCGCCGCCGAGCCGAGGCGCCGTGTCCGCCGCACCGCAGCTCCAGCAGCACGAACTGTCGCCGCATCGCGGGCACCCCGCGGAGGGCCCGCATCCACCGCCAGCGCCGGCCGCCGTCCCGGATCAGCGGATGCACCGCGTCGACCGTGACCCCCGGGTGCCATTCCGCCGGCTCCGCGGCCCGGCGGAGCCCCCACGCGAACCGGGCCTCGCCGCTCGCCCGCAGCGTGTCGTGGAGGCGGGGGAAGCGGACCATCAGGCCCCCGATCACGTCCGCCACCACCGCGGTCCCCGGAAGCCGTTCGGCCACCGAGCCAAGGGTCGCGATGACCGATGCCCGCTCCACGAACATGAGCACGCCCTCGGCCACCACCAGCCGAGGCCGCTCGCCGAGCCGCTGCGCGGCGTCGATCCAGCCGGGATCGGTCAGCGAGCCGGCGTGGAGGTGCTCCCGCGGCACGGGCGGCAGCAGGCGTCGCCGGGCCGCGATCACGTCGGGAAGGTCGACGAGCAGCCAGTCGTGCCCGGGTCCGCCCAGGCGACGCGAGCGGCCGTCCAGTCCCGCCCCCAGCTCCACGATCGCGCCGTCGGGGTGCTCGCGGGCGAAGGACTCGATCGCCTCGTCGATCCGGCGCCCCCGCACCGCCACCCCGACCTGCGTCTTCCAGCCGCCGCCGGGGCACCGGTCGTACCGCGCGAAGTCGTGGTCGATCCGGGGCAGCAGGGCGACCGCCTCCGGATCGCGGCGGATGGCGTCGGGCCGGGCCGACTCGCGGGCGCGGGCCCACAGCGTCACCAGCAGCGTGCGGCCGACGGGGCCCAGCTCGCGGTCGGACACCAGCGGGACGGCGTCCGGCGTCGCCGCGGGGCTCCCGTGGCCGTCTCCGGCGGATCCCCGGGGGGGCGGTCCCGACGCCGCGTCTACCATCGATCCATGGTCCTCTACCGCATCGCCCGCGTGGCCAGCGAGGGCTTCCCGCTGCTCGCGCTCGGAGCCTACATCCTCGCGTTCCTGCTCGTCTTCCCGATGGTGTTCGTCTTCCCGCCGCTCGGGCTGATGATGTTCGGGATGTCGCTCGCGAGCCTTCCCTTCACGTGGGTGATCGGCAAGGGTCTGATCGCCACCGAGTCGGCGCTCGCCACGCGGCTGCTCGAGGGCGGGCAGTGTCCGCACTGCACCAGGCGCATGCAGACGATCCGCGACGCGACCACGATGTGGCGCTGCGAGTTCTGCGAGACCCGCTTCCGCCCCGACGGCCGCGTGCAGTCCGACCGCATGGTGGACGACGTGCCGGTCGCGGCGTCCGGAACGGGCTCCGTCGGCTGAGTCGACGCCGCGAACGCCGGCCGGAGGCCGAGTCGTGTCCACGCCGCCGCCATCCCCCACGCCGCCCGGCTCCTCGCCGCGCCCCCGGCCGGGAGGATCGACGGCGGCGACGCGTCGGTGGACGGCCCGCCGGCTCGGCGGGGGCGTCCTGCTCTCGGGCGCCGGGGCCGCGGCCGGACTCGCGATGATCGCGGCGCGGCCCGCGGTCCCGTCCGCCGGCGGCGACCGCGCCGCCGCCTCCGGGATCGCCGCCGGCATCGAGGCCTGCTGCCTGCCCGACGGCGAGTGCTTCAACGTGCCCGAGGGGAGCTCGGTCTGCTTTGAGCTGCTCGACGGCGTGCTGCTCGGGCCGGGGACCTCGTGCTTCGTCGATTCGTGCGTGGGGGCGTGCTGCGTCGGCGAGGAGGGCGCGTGCCTCGAGGGGCTGGGCTTCGGCGACTGCCTCGAGCTCGACGGCGGCTTCGCCGGCTTCGGCTCGGACTGCGAGCCGGTGCCGTGCGGCCTTCCGATCGGCGCCTGCTGCCGGCCGGACGGCACCTGCGTGCCCGACGTGGGCGAGGGCCTGTGCACGCTCAGCCTCGGCGGCACCTGGCGGGGGGCCGGCTCCGACTGCGGCGCGGTCCGGTGCTGTCCCGGCGACGTGCGGCCCGACGGGCGCGTCGACCTCGAGGACGTCCTCGCGGTGCTCTCGGACTGGGGCGCCTGCTCGCCCGCGGTGCCGTGCCCGGCCGACCTCGACGGCGACGACGCGGTGGGGACGCGCGACCTGCTCGTGGTGCTCGCCGCGTTCGGGTGCGACTGACGCGGCCGCGGGACCGCCGCAGTCGATATCCTCCGGGGTCCGCCGCGGCGCCCGCGCCGCCGACCGTTCGGAGCTCGCGCATGACCACGCCCGGCCCCCCGCCGCCGGTGCGCCCCCCCGGGCCGGACCGGAGCCCGCCCCGCACCCTGCTCGTCACCGGCGCCGCCGGCGAGGTCGGGCACGGCCTGCTCGCCGCCCTCGCGGGCGGGGACTCGGCGGTGGTGGCGATGGACCGGCGGCCGATCGAGGGCGAGCTCGCCCGCGGCTGCCGCGCGGTCGTCACCGGCGACGTGACCGACGCCGACCTCATGGAGTCGCTGGTCCGCGAGCACGACGTCGACGGGATCGTCCACCTCGCCGCGATGCTCAGCACCAGCGCCGAGCGGGCGCCCGAGACCGCCCACGCGGTCAACGTCGACGCCACCGTCCGCCTGCTGCGGATCGCGGTCGAGCAGGGCGGGCGGCTCGGGCGGCCGGTGCTCTTCCTGCACCCGAGCTCGATCGCGGCCCACGGCCTCCCCGACCGGCGGACGAAGGACGCGGCCGGACGGCTCGCCGAGGACGAGCACCTCCGGCCGATCACGATGTACGGCTGCAACAAGCTCGCCTGCGAGCACCTCGGCCGGTACTACGCCGAGCACTACCGGCGTCTCGACGATCCGCCGGGCCGCGGGCGCGTGGACTTCCGCGGGATCCGCTATCCGGGCCTCATCAGCGGCGAGACGGTCCCGAGCGGCGGGACGAGCGACTTCGCCCCCGAGATGATCCACGCCGCCGCCCGCGGCGAGGCGTACACCTGCTTCGTCGACGCCGACGCCCGCATCCCGTTCATGACGATGTCCGAGGCGATCGAGGCCACCCTGGCCCTGCTGCACGCGTCCGCCGGGTCGCTGCGGCGGCGGGTCTACGCCGTGGCCTCGTTCGCCCCGTCGGCGGGCGAGATCCGCGACGCGGTGCTCGCGCACTTCCCGGATGCCCGCATCGACTTCGCCCGCGACGAGCGGCGGGCCCCGATCGTCGACTCGTGGCCGGCGGACGTGGACTGCGCCGCCGCCCGCGCCGACTGGGGCTTCCGGCCCCGCCACGACCTGCACTCGGCCCTCGCCGAGGAGCTCGTCCCGGCCATCCGCCGCCACCATGCCGCCGCCGGCGGCGTGGCCGTCGAGGGCGGCTGACGCGGCGTCGGCCGCCGTGCGCCCCGCGGATCCGCCCGCTCGCCGTCCTCCCGCCGTTCTTCCCTCCGCCCGTCCGCCCATCCGTCCGACCCCGTCAAGGAGCCCCCCGTGAGCGCGACCGCCCACCCCGGACTCGAGCGATTCAATGCCCGCGCCGGCGACGCCCTCGAGCACCTCGAGGACACCGGCCAGCTCAAGCGCCTGCAGACGATCCAGGGCCCGATGGGGGCCACGGTGCGGTTGAGGGAGCACGGCGAGGTCGCCTGCTTCTGCTCCAACAACTACCTCGGCCTCGCCGACCATCCCGAGGTGGTCGAGGCCGGGATCGAGGGCCTGCGGCGGTACGGCGCGGGGACCGCGAGCGTCCGCTTCATCTGCGGCACCTTCGAGTGCCACGAGCGGCTCGAGGCCCGCATCGCCGAGTTCCTCGGGGTCGAGGCGTCGTACACGTTCGTCTCGTGCTGGAACGCCACCGAGGCGCTGTTCCCGACGCTCTGCCGCGACGGCGACGTGATCGTGAGCGACGAGCTCAACCACGCCTGCATCATCGACTCGATGCGGCTGGCCTGCGCGATCAACAAGAAGGTCCGGAAGACCGTCTACGCCCACTCCGACATGCAGTCGCTCCGCGACGCGCTCGCCCGGGCCCGCGAGATGCACGACGGCGACGCGGTCACCTGGGTGGTGACCGACGGCGTCTTCTCGATGGAGGGCGACATCGCGGAGCTGCCCGCGATCCGGGCGCTCTGCGACGAGTTCGGCGCCGTCCTGTGCGTGGACGACTCGCACGGCACCGGCGTGATGGGCGACACCGGCCGCGGCACCCACGAGCACGCGGGGATGTCCGGGGCGGACGTCGACTTCTTCACCGGCACCCTCGGCAAGGCCCTCGGCGGGGCGGCGGGCGGCTATCTCGCCGGCAGCCACGAGGGCGTGCAGATGATCCTGCAGCGGGCCCGGCCGACGCTGTTCTCCAACGCCCTGCCGTCCACGGTCGCCTGCAGCGCCGACAAGGCGATCGAGATCCTGATGCGGGAGCCCGAGCGGGTCGAGCGGCTGCGGACGAACGTCGCCGCGGCCCGGGCCGGGATCCGCGACGCCGGGTTCGAGGTGCTCGAGTCGCCGACCGCGATCTGCCCGATCATCGTCGGCGACACCGCCCGCGCGATCGCGATGAGCAACCGCCTGCTCGAGATGGGCGTCTTCGTGATCGGCTTCGGCTACCCCGTGGTGCCGGAGGGGACCGCCCGCCTGCGGGTGCAGATCTCGGCCGCCCACGAGGACGCGCACGTCGAGCAGCTCGTCGACGGCCTGAAGCGGCTCAAGCGGGAGATGTGACGCGGGGGCGGGGGGCGAGGCCCCGCACGGGACGGGAGGGGGGCGTCCGGCGCGTGCCGCGCCTCACGCCATCCGCACCGCCCGGACGAACGCGCGGGCGCGGGCCGGGTCCACCGGTCGCCGCCAGTCGCCGCGCTCCTTGATCGCGGTGCCGACGATGATCCCGTGGGCGCCGGCGGCGAGCAGCGTCCCCGCGGTCTCGGGCGTCGCCCCCGAGCCGACCCAGACCGGCACGTCGCCCGCGGCGCGGGCCGCGGCCCGCACGTCCTCGGGGTCGGTCGGCCGGCCGGTGGCGGTGCCGGTGACGATGACGCCGTCGGCCCCCGCGAACACCGTGCCCGCCACGCACTCGGCGAGGTCCAGGTCGGCGGTGATGGCGTGGCTCGAGTGCTTCTTGCGGACGTCGGCGAGGATCGCGACCCGCTCGGCCCCGAGGCGTCGCCGCTCGCGCAGCAGGGGGCCCGCGTCGGCCTCGGCCAGCAGCCCCTCGTCGGCGACCGCGGCGTAGGCGAAGCCCTCGGCCCGCACGAGCTCGAGTCCGGCCGCGTGGGCCACCGCGAGGGCGGCGCGGTTGGCTCCGGCGAGGACCTGCACGCCCAGCGGCCCGCCCACCCGCGACCGCACGTGCACCGCCACCGCGGTCATCGCGGCCACGATCTCGGGGCCGACCTCACGGGGGAGGTACGGCACGTCGTGCATGTTCTCGAGCATGACCGCGTCGAAGCCCGCCTCGCGGGCAAGGGCAGCCTCGCGGGCCGCCCGCTCGGCCAGCGCCGGCACGTCCTCGCGGGCGGCGGGGGTGCCGGGCAGCGCCCCGACGTGCACCATCGCGACGAGACGCGGCAGCTCGGGGCGGCGGGGCGACGGGGCGGCGTCGTGGTCCATGGCGGCCAGTCTACGGCCGGGCCGGGGCGAGGCCGCGGCGGCGGCTCGCTCGGGGCCGGCGCCCGCGGCGTGCCCGCGGGTCGTGCGTCGACGGCCGGCGCCCCGCGCTGCGCCGCGCCGCGCCGCCCGCGGGCTCGGTGGCTCTCCTCCGCGGCTGTCCCGCGGCGGTCCCGCGGCTCTTCCGCGGCTCCTCCGCCGCGGGCGTCGCCAGCCGCTAGCATCGCGCCGATGCCGCTGCGTGACGACGACCGCGACCTGCTCGCCCGCATCCTCGCCACCGAGCCGGTGACCGATCGCCCCAACGACGCGACGGTCGCGGTGCTCGAGGCGGCGCTGGACGCGCCGGGCGTGCGGGTGGAGCGGCGGGCCGCCCACGCGGACGGACGGTGGAACCTCGTGGCGTCGGTGGGTCCGGAGCCGGGCCCGGACGCGGACGGCCTCGTGCTCTCGGGGCACATGGACGTGGTCCCGCCCGGCGACGGCTGGACGTCGCCGCCCTTCGAGCTGCGCGAGCGCGACGGCCTCTGGTTCGGCCGCGGCACCTGCGACATGCTCGGCTTCGTCGCGATGGCCACGAACCTCGTCCGGCGGGCGGGGGCGGCCGGGCTCGACCGCCCGCTGGTGCTCGTCCTGTCGGCGGACGAGGAGATCGGCTCGCCCGGCGCCCGCGCCCTCGTCGAGGGCTGGCCGCCGACGCGGCGGCTGCCGCGGGCGACGATCGTGGGCGAGCCCACCGGGCTGCGGGTCGTCCGCATGCACAAGGGCCACGCCAAGCGGCGGTTCGTCCTCCGCGGCCGCTCGGCCCACTCCGGCACGCCGCAGCTCGGTCGCAGCGCGATCGAGGCGGCCGGCCCGGCGCTGGTGCGGCTCGCCGCGCTCCGCCGCGCCCTCGCGACCGAGGGCGGGCCGAACGCCTCGTGCTTCCCCTCGGCCCCGCATCCGGTGCTGACGGTCGGCCGGATCGACGGCGGCGAGGCGGTGAACATGGTGGCCGAGCGGTGCGGACTCGACGTGGGGGTGCGGGTCCTGCCGGGGCAGGACGCGGGGCCGCTGATGGACCGAGTGCGGGCCGCGATCGAGGCGGGCGTGGCCGACGACGACGCGGCGGCGGGCGGCCGGGGCCCGGCCGGGACCGCGGCGCCGATCACGATCGAGGAGGCCGACCTCGGGGACAATCCGCCGCTGTGCACGGCGCGGGACGCCGCGATCGTGCGCCGGCTCATGGACCTCGTCGGCCAGGAGGAGGACCTCGGGGTGTCCTTCGCGTCCGACGGCGGGCACCTCGCCCGACTCGGGGCCGAGCCGGTGCTGTTCGGGCCGGGGCACATGCGGGTCGCCCACCGGCCCGACGAGCACCTCGATCCGGCCGAGCTCGACCGGGCCCGCGCGATCGTCGCCGGGCTCGCGGGGCTCGGCGACTCCGCCGACCCCGGGCCTCACGGCGCGGCGGGGCGGCACCGCGCCGCGCCGCCGGAGCGGACGACGTGACGCCCGGCGCGGCCCCGGACCCCGCGGCGACGAGCGGCGGCGACCCGGCGACCGGATCGCCCCCCCCGGCCGGTGCGGCCGCCGTCTACGAGGCGGACCTCGCGTGGACGGGCGACGCGTTCGAGCCCGGCGTGCGGATCCGGGTGCGGGACGGCCGCATCGAGGCGGTGGGGCGACTGACGGACCCGGTGACGCACCGCCTCGCGGGTCGGGCGCTGCTGCCCGGCTTCGTCAACGCCCACAGCCACGCCTTCCAGCGGGGCCTGCGCGGGCTCGGCGAGACCTTCCCGGACGACGCGGGCAGCTTCTGGACGTGGCGGGAGGCGATGTACGAGCTGGTCGCGGCGGCCACGCCGGCGCGGGTCGAGGCCCTCTCGCGGGCGGCGTTCGAGGAGATGCGGGACGCGGGCATCACCGCGGTGGGGGAGTTCCACTACCTGCACCACGCGGCGGACGACGCCCGCGACTGGGCGCTCGACGACGCGGTGCGCCGGGCGGCGGCGGCGGCGGGCATCCGCCTCGTGCTCATCCAGACCGCGTACCTGCACGGCGGGATCGACGCCCCGCTCGCGGGCGGGCAGCGCCGCTTCGACGGCGGCTCGGTCGAGGCGTTCGCCGCGCGGCTCGAGGCGCTCGCGGGGCGGCTCGACGCGGCCCGCGAGCACCTCGCGGTGGCCGCCCACTCGATCCGCGCGATCACGCCCGAGGAGCTCGCCGCCCTGCACGAGCTCGCGGTGCGGATGGACGTGCCGCTGCACATGCACCTCGAGGAGCAGCCGGCCGAGCTCGAGGCGTGTCGCGCCCGCTACGGCGCGGGTCCGCTCGCGGTGGTGCTCGGCGCCATCCCCGTGGACCGCCGCTTCACCGCCGTGCACGCCACGCACTCGGTGCCCGCCGACCTCGAGCGGCTCTGCGGCGCCGGGGGCGGGATCTGCCTCTGCCCGCTCACCGAGGCGAACCTCGGCGACGGGCTCGCCGACGTCCCCGCGATGGCGGCGGCCAACGCCGTGATCAGCCTCGGCACCGACTCCAACGCCCGGATCTCGATGCTCGAGGAGATGCGGTGGACCGAGCTCGGCCAGCGGCTCCGCACCGGCGAGCGGGGCGTGCTGCGGTCGCCCGACGGCCGCATCGCCCCGTGCCTCCTGCGGTCCGCCACCGAGGAGGGGGCGCGGGCCCTCGGCCTCGACGCCGGCCGCCTGCGGCCCGGGGTCCACGCGGACCTGCTGCTCGTCGACCTCGAGCATCCGGCCCTCGCGGGGACGGCGGCCGAGCACCTCGACGCGGCCCTGACCCTCGGGGCGGGCGACGACGTCCTCGTGGCCACCGCGGTCGCCGGTCGCTGGCGGGCCCGCCGCGGACGCGAGGCGGACGCGGGCGGCCTGCCGGGATGAGCGAGGGGGCGGCGTGCCCCGCGCGATGCCTCGGGTTCGGTCGCGGGTGAGGCGTCCGATAGGCGACCGCGCCGCCGCCGAGGCGTCGAATCCGGTGCGCGCGGCACGTCCCGGCGGGGCGCCGGCTGGACGCGGCCGCACCCACGCCCGATGCGACCGACGACGTGGTCAAGGTTCACGCCGCCCGCGGAGCGAGAAGGCGCGGGCCCTGCGCGTGGCCGGCCCGAGGAGACCTCAGAGACGGTGCAGCGGCTCGCGGCCATTCCGACGATCGCGGCGACGGTGCTCGCGCTCCTCGCGCCGCCCGTCGCCCCGGTCGTCGCCGCGCCGCCGATCGCAGCCGCGGCCGCGGCCGCCACGAAGATGGCCGTCGCGCCCGGAGATCGCGACCGCGCGTCGAACGTCGCCGGCCGCCGCGCCCAGCGGCCGGGCGCCGAGGAGGTGGCCGAGCGACTGCGGAAGCTCCGGGCGGCCGCCCTGCTGCACGTCGTGCGCTTCGCCCGCTGGCCGGACGACCGGTTCGAGACCGACGATGCCCCCGTGGTGGTCGGCGTCCCGCGCGGCGCCGCGATCACGCCGTACCTCGTCGCGACGTTCCGCGACCACGGGGCGGGCGGACGGCGGATCCTGGTGCGGGAGCTGGACCTCGTGCCCGAGTCCGACGCGGGAGGGCGGGCGCCCGACGCCGCGTCGGAGTCGGCCCGCATCGCGGCCGCGGTGGCCGCGTGCCACGTGCTCTACGTGCCCGAGGATCGGAGGACGGCCCGCGTCCTGGCCCGCGCCTGGCCGGTGGCTCGCCGCGAGCATGTGCTGATGGTCACCGAGGCCCGGTCGGCCCTCGACCGCGGCGGCATGCTCGCGATGCCACTGGTCGACGGGCGCATCAGCCTCGTCGTGAACCGGACGACGCAGCGGGAGGCCGGCATCGAGCTCAGCTCGCGGCTGCTGAAGCTCGCGACCATCGTCGAGCGGGAGGTGCGTCCATGAGGCCGCGTTCCTTCCGCGCCCGGCTCCTGGCGGTCATCCTCGGCTCGAGCGCCGCCGCGGTGCTGGCGGTCACGCTGCTGGTGTCCCTCGGGGAGCGGGCGGCCCTGCGGTCCGACTACACCGAGCGCGGCCTCGCCCAGGCCCGGATCGTGGCCGCGAGCTTCGTCGCCCCGCTCGCGTTCGGCGACGACGTCGACGCGGCCGAGACGCTCGAGGTGCTCGGCGCCGACGCGGGCGTGCGGCGGGCGTGGGTCCTCGACGCCGAGGGCTCGAGGTTCGCGGCGTGGGCCCGCGACGGCGCGGACCCGGGGCCGGTGCCCGCGGGGCGGCCGGAGCCCGGACGCAGCGTGGAGGCGGACGGCGGGCTTCTCGTCGCGGTCCCGGTCGGCCTCGACGGCGACGTCCTCGGCGCGATCACGATCGACCTCGACCTCGCGCCGATCGCCGACCGTCTCGCCCAGCAGGCTCGGACCGCCCTCGGCGCCCTGCTGGTGGTGCTCGGGGTGCTCACCATCGTGGCCCTCCGGCTGCAGCGGCGGCTCAGCCGGCCGATCCTGGATCTCGCCGACACCACCCGTCGCATCCGTGACGGCGACGATCCGTCCGCCCGGGCGACGCCGTCGTCGATCCCCGAGCTGCGCGATCTCGCCGAGTCGCTCAATGCGATGCTCGATCAGCTCGACGAGCACCGCCGGGCGCTCGCCGACGCCAACGAGCGACTGGAGGATCGCGTCCGGCGCCGAACCGACGACCTGCGGCGGGCGGTCGGACGACTCGAGTCGGAGATCCGGGTCCGCGAGGGCGTCGAGGCGGAGCTGCGCGAGGCCGGCCGCCGGGCGGAGGCGGCGAACGAGGCCAAGAGCGCGTTCCTCGCGAACATGAGCCACGAGATCCGCACGCCGATGACCGCCATCCTCGGCTTCGCCGACCTGCTGCTCGACCCCGCCTGCGACGAGACGATGGGCCGGGACGCGGCCGAGACGATCCGCCGCAACGGGCAGCATCTGATCTCGATCATCAACGACATCCTGGACATCTCGAAGATCGAGGCCGGCCGCATGCGGGTGGAGCAGGTCGAGGTGGACCTGCCGGAGCTGATGCGCGACACGCTGGAGCTGATGCAGGTCCGGGCCGAGTCCAAGGCCATCGAGCTCGGGATCGACGTGCTCGGCCCGGTCCCGCGGCGGATCGACACCGACCCGGTGCGGCTGCGGCAGATCGTCGTGAACCTCGTGGGCAACGCGATCAAGTTCACCGAGCGGGGTGGGGTCCGGATCCGGCTCCGCGTCGATCCCGGCGCGCACGGAGCACTGGAGATCGCGGTGCGCGACACCGGCATCGGCGTCGAGCCGGAGGCGGCGGCGCGACTGTTCCAGCCGTTCGCGCAGGCCGACGAGTCGATGACGCGGCGCTTCGGCGGCACCGGTCTCGGCCTCGCGATCTCCCGCCGACTCGCCGAGCTGCTCGGCGGCGGCATCACGCTCGACTCGGTGCCGGGCGAGGGCAGCACCTTCACGGTGCGGATCGATCCGGGGCCCGCGGCGGCGGGCGACCTCGTCGACCCGGGCACCTTCCGCCGGCTGATCGGCGGGATGGAGGACGCGGCGGCCGAGACGTCGGCGGAGACCGGCGACGGCACCGGGGCCGGCCCCCTCTCGGGCCGAACGATCCTGCTCGTCGAGGACGGCCCCGACAATCGGCGACTCATCGCCCACCACCTGCGGCGGGCGGGGGCGACCGTGCACCTCGAGGAGGACGGGCGGGCGGGCGTGACCGCGGTGCTCGGCCCCGCGGCGGTGGGCCCCGACCTCGTCCTGATGGACATGCAGATGCCGATCATGGACGGCTACGCCGCGACCGAGCACCTCCGGCAGCATGGGTGGCGGGGCCCGATCGTCGCCCTCACCGCCCACGCGATGTCGGGCGACCGCGAGCGGTGCCTCGCCGCGGGCTGCGACGACTACCTGACCAAGCCGGTGGACCGCGAGGCGCTGGTGGACCGCATCACGCGGCTGCTGGCGGTGCCGCGGGCGGCCTGAGCGGCCTGAGCGGCCGACGCGGGCATCGGATGCGGGCCGCGGGGGCGCCGCGGTCCCCGATCCCGGCGCATTCCGGCGCATCCCGGCCCCGGTCGGACCGGAACGCGCGCGGTCGGCGGCCGCTCCGCAGCCCGACCGGCACCGTCGCGTACCATCCGGCATGCCCTCGCCGGACGCGATCGAGACCGCCGCCCCGTCGCGTCCCGCGTGGCGCGGCCGCCGGATCGGCGTGGACCTCGTGCCCGGCGCGGCGGCCGGCCCCGGCCGGGCGGTGGAGCGCGAGATCGTGCGCCACCCGGGCGGGGCGACGATCCTCCCCATCCTCGGCGACGGCCGGCTGGTCCTGATCCGCAACCACCGCGTCTCGGTCGGCGAGCGGCTCTGGGAGCTGCCCGCCGGCACCCGCGACGGCCGCGAGTCGCTCGCCGAGGTCGCGCGGCGGGAGCTCGAGGAGGAGACCGGCTACCGCGCGGGTCGGATCCGGCCCTTCGGCTGGTTCTGGACGACGCCCGGGTTCACCGACGAGCGCATCGACGCCTTCGTCGCCGAGGAGCTCGCGCCGGGGCCGCAGCGGCTCGACGACGGCGAGGCGATCGACGTGGTGCCGCTGCCGGCGGACGAGGTCCTCGCGATGATCGACGACGGCCGCATCCGGGACGCGAAGACGATCGCGGTCGTGCTGCGGTGGTGGCGCCTCGAGGGGGGCACGACGTGAGCCGGGCAGGGGGACGCCCGTCCGGCCCCGGGGGCCACGATCGCGGTCGCGGTCGCGGTCGCGGCGCCGGCCGCGACGGCGGGGTGCGATGGGCCCCGGTCCACGCGCCCATCGACTCGCCGGCCCGCTGGTCGCTGCGGCTGGGGGTCCTCGGCGGCATCGAGCTCCGCGTGCACGCCCTCGTGGCCGCCTACCTCGCCCTCATCGTGGTCCGGATGGCGGTGGGGCCGCTCGTGGGCGATCCCGCGCCGCGGGATCCGATCATCCTCGGCATCGAGACGGGCGCGGTGCTGTTCGCGGGCCTGCTGCACGAGGCCGGCCGACTGCTGGTGGCCGCCCGCTGCGCGGCCCGGCCGCTGACGGTGAGCCTCTGGCCGCTCGGCGGCCTCGAGGACCTGCCGCCGCACGCCGACTGGCGTGCGCGGGTGCGGTCGGCGGCGGGCGGGCTCGGCAGCCTGCTCGCGGCCGGGCTCGTGGTCGGAGCCGTGCTGTGGGCCGCGACCGGCACGCTGGTCGGCGTGGCGATCCCGCCCCCGATCGGGGACCCGCCGCCGGGGACCCTCGTCCTGCGCGACGGGACGCAGCCGCCGTGGCTCGTCGTCGTCTTCGCCCTGCAGGACGGGCTGCTGGCGGTCATGGCCCTCAACCTCGTGCCGATGGCCCCGCTCGCGGGCGGCCGGCTGGTGGAGGCGATGCTCATGCCGAGCCGGGGCCGGGCCGCGGCCCGCCGGATCGCGGTGCAGGCATGGCTCATCTCGGCGTGCGTGCTGCTGCTGGCGTCGACCGCCCTCGGGGCGTGGCTCGGGATCCTCGCCGCCGCGGTGGGCGGCGTCGGGGCCGCGGCGGTGCTGGTGCGCGACGAGTTCGCGCCGCCGGACGCCGACGTCGACGTGTCCCCTCCGCGGGCGCCGCGGGGCCGGCCGGCCGAGGACATTCCGCTCGCCGCGGGCCCGGGCGAGGTGGACGACGTGCTCGGCGAGCTGCTGCGGGACGTGGGCGTGCGGCTCGAGCCGCCCGGGGCCGTGGGCACGGCGGCCGGGGCGGGGAGGCGCGGCGGTTCTCCGGGCCGGCCGGACGACGAGGCCGCGGACGCCGAGGATCCGCCCGACGCGGACGCGGTGACGCGACCGGTGGCCGGGCGCGGCCACGGCGATCGTCGCGAGCCGTGGATCGACGCCGCGGCGGACGCGGACCTCGAGGCGGACGCGGCGACGGAACGAGGCGCGGCGCCGGGGCCGGGCGAGCGAGGACGGCCGGCCCGCGGCCCCGCGGCGCCCGGGACGCGGCGCGAAGCCGGAGGCTCCGGGGGTGCCGGCGGGCACGAGTCCGTGCCCGGCGGTGGTCCCGATCCCGGCGCCGACGAGGCCGACGACGCGGCCCTCGACCTCGTGCTCGAGAAGATCGCCCGCACGGGACTCGACAGCCTCGACGCGGCCGACCGCGCCGTCCTGGCGCGGGCGACGGCCCGGCGCCGCGACGACTGAGCCCGCCCGGGTTCCCGGACCGAAGGGGGCCGCGGGGCGGCCGCGGGGGTGTGATCGAATGGCGCCCCGTCGTCGGCGGGGGACCCGGCCGCGCGGGCCCGAGTCGAGCGTGGGGGGGCGTGGGACCGAAGAAGACGGGGACGGTCCGGGGTGCCCGCGCCGGCGGGGGACCGCCCCGGTCCGTCCAGGCCCGATATCCTCGCCGCGGAGGCACGCGCACCGCCGTCATGGGACTCGCCGACCGACACTACCACCGTGAGCCCGGGCGCTTCGATCCGGGCGGCTCGTCCTACGGCGGCGGCGGATCCGGGGTCCTGAACTGGCGCCTGTGGTCCGTCACCACGTGGCTGATCGTGATCTGCACGTCGATCTTCGTGCTCGACACGTTCCTGCCGCGGTCGATGGTGGTCATGAGCACCGCGAAGGACCCGTCGGTCTCGTCGGCGGTCTTCGACGAGGCCGAGCCGGGGCCGCCCGAGACCTGGACGGTGCAGCCGGATCGCTTCGGCAACCCCGCGGCGGGCACGCGGCCGCTGATCCGCACGGGTCCCGACGGACAGCCGCAGCCGGTCGGCGTCCAGCAGCTCCGCTGGATGCCCTTCCTCCAGGCCCACCTCCACTACTCGACGCAGAAGGGCTTCTTCCAGCTCGAGTTCTGGCGCATCCTCGGCTTCCAGTTCCTGCACACGCACGAGACGATCCTGCACCTGCTCTTCAACATGATGGGCCTGTTCTTCTTCGGGCCCCTCGTGGAGCGGGAGCTGGGGTCCAAGCGGTACCTCGCCTTCTACCTCCTGTGCGGCATCGCCGGCGCGCTGTTCTACACCGTGCTGAACGTCGGCGGCATCGTGGTGCAGCAGGTGACGGGGCAGGTGGTCACGTTCCTGCTGTTCACCGACATGGCGACCCCGTTGATCGGGGCGTCGGCGGGCGTCTTCGGCGTGCTCATCGCCGGGGCGCGGCTCGCCCCGAACGCCACCGTGCACCTGTTCATGCTGATCCCGGTCCGCTTCGGCACCCTCGCGTGGGTGCTCATCGGGATCGAGGTCTTCATGCTGCTCACCGGGGCCCGCAACGCGGGCGGGCACGCCGCGCACCTCGGCGGGGCCGCGGCCGGGTTCTACTTCATCCGGAACCCGCACCATCTGCACGACTTCTTCGACATCCTCGGCCGCGTCGACCCGACCAGCCGCGGTGGGGGCCGCCGGGCGGCCGCCGCCCGCGAGGGCATGGCCGTCCGGGCCAAGCGGGGGATCGGCCGTCTCACCGGCGACACGCCGCCGGACCCGGCCGAGGTCGACCGCATCCTCGACAAGGTCTTCAACGAGGGCATCTCGAGCCTGACCGACAAGGAGCGGCGGGTGCTCGAGGCGGCCCGCAACGCGAGCGACCGCCAGACGGGATGACGCCGCGGGGGGGACGCGGCGCGGTCCGTCCACCGTTTCGCGATCCGGTCGGCCCGCCGGGGCCGTCGGCCACCCGCGTCCCGTCCGCCCCGCGGGTCCCGCACGTCGCCCGCCCCCGGCCCACCCGTGTGTGCCGCCCGCGGCCCGTCCACCGGCCCGGGCCACCCAGGGCCCCCGCGGCCCCCGCGTCCGCGGTCCGGCCCCCGCGGCCCCCGCGTCCGCGGTCCGGCCCCCGCGGCCCCCGCGTCCGGCCCATGCGACCGCCCGAGCCCGCCGCGTCCGCGCCGCGCCCCCGCACCGGACCTACCGTCCTCGCTGCGATGGCCGTCCGCTTCGAGATCCTCGCCCGCGACGCCGCGTCCCACGCCCGCCTCGGCCGGGTCGAGACGCCGCACGGGGCCTTCGACACGCCTGCCTTCATGCCGGTGGGCACCCGGGCGACGGTCAAGGGCTGCACCCCGGACCAGGTCCGGGCCACCGGCAGCCAGTGCCTGCTCGCCAACGCCTACCACCTCATGCTGCGGCCCGGCGACGAGCTCGTCGCCCGCCACGGCGGCGTGCAGCGGTTCATGCGGTGGGACGGGCCGATCCTCACCGACTCCGGCGGCTACCAGGCCTACTCGATGGCCGACATCAACGCGGTGGACGAGGACGGCGTCACGTTCACCTCGATCATCGACGGCGCGCGGATCCACCTGTCGCCCGAGCGGTCGATCGAGGTCCAGAACAACCTCGGGGCCGACGTGATCATGGCCTTCGACGACTGCGCGCCGAGCGTCGACCCGGCCACCATGAACGAGAGCCGGCGCCGGATCCTCGCCCAGCGCAAGGGGTCCTTCGCCCCGGGCTACGACCACCGCGTCCGGCTGCTCGAGGCCCACGACCGCACCGTCCGCTGGCTCGAGCGGTGCGTGCGGGCCCACCGACGACCGGACGAGCAGGCCCTCTTCGGAATCGTGCAGGGCGGGACCGACCTCGAGCTCCGCCGCCGCTCGGTGGACGCGATCTGCTCCATCGACCTGCCGGGGTACGCCATCGGCGGGGTGGCGGTGGGGGAGGGCACCGGCGACATCCGCCGGGTCGTCGACTTCACGGCCCCACTGATGCCCGAGGATCGCCCACGGTACCTGATGGGGGTCGGCTACGAGCACGACCTGCTCGGGGCGGTGCTCGCGGGCGTCGACATGTTCGACTGCGTGCTGCCGACGCGGAACGGGCGAAGCGGCCAGGCCTTCACCCCGGGCGGCACCCTGAACCTCAAGAACGCAGTGCACGCGGAGGACCCGGGGCCGATCGACCCCGCCTGCGACTGCGAAGCCTGCGCCGGGGGGTTCTCCCGCGGCTACCTGAGGCACCTGTTCAAGGCCGGCGAGATGCTCGGGCCCACCCTCGTCACGCTCCACAACGTCCGGCACTTCCAACGCCTCATGCTGGACATCCGGCGGGCCATCCGCGATCATGGTTGGTCTTTCCTCGCGGCGAGGTGGCCCGGCCTGGCGGGTCTCGTCCCGGCGAGCCGGCCTCCGGACCCGCGCCCGGCCCCGGGCGGACCGGTCGCCGGCTGATCGCTCACCCCTCGGCGACCAGGGGAGCCCCGTGGACCCGGGGGCGTCCGGCCTCGCCCGTCCGTCCGCCCGGCCGCCGACTCGCCCGCCGCCGGCACCATCCGGCTCGTCCGGCCCCGTCAGACCCACGAGGGGCCCCGCGAGCCCTCTCCCGCGTCGTCCCGCCCCGGCGGGGCCCGCACCTCCTCACCTCCCCCGGGGCCTCGCGCCCCGATCCGCGGAACCGCCCGCATGTCGCAGACCTCGACCCTCGCCATCCCGGCCGCCGCCCCGTTCGAGCCGGCCTCGTGGCCGCTCGTCCTCGCGCAGGAGGGCGTCGCCCCGCCCGCCGGCGCCTCGGCCCCGGCCCCCGCCGCCGACGGCAGCGGGGGCGCCACCGGCGCCGCGCCCGCGGGCGGCGGTGGCGGCGACCTCTTCCCGATCCTGATGCTCGGGTTCATCGTCGTGCTGCTGATGCTGACGATCCTCGGCCCGCGCAAGGAGAAGAAGCGCCGGGCCGAGATGATGGCCGCCCTCCGCAAGCACGACCGGGTGCAGACGATCGGCGGCGTGATCGGCTCGATCGTCGAGATCAAGTCCGACGAGATCGTCCTCAAGGTGGACGAGTCGTCGAACACCCGCATCACCTTCGCCAAGTCGGCGGTCCAGCAGGTCCTCGAGAGCCGGGAGCGCGGCCGCGAGCCGGACGCCGAGCCCATCGAGGCGGCCGAGCCCGACCTCGCCCGGAACTGACCTCCGTCCCCCGGGTCGCGGGGGGCCGGCGTCGGCCTCCTCGCGTGCCCTCCCGGTCCGCCACCCTCCGGCCGGACCCCGAGCCCGCCCCCCGGGGCAGCGAGCACCACCATGCAGAACATGGTCCAGAAGCTCGTCACGATCTTCGTCGTCCTCGGCATCTGCCTGGCGGTGATCATCGTGAAGGAGCCGACCCTCGGCCGCGACCTCCGCGGCGGCGTGAGCCTCATCTACTCCGTGGACATCGGCGACGACGTCGACAATCCGCAGGAGGTGCTCACGCAGACGATCACGGTCCTCAAGGACCGCGTGAACCCGACCGGCGTCATCGACATCCAGATGGAGCCGCTGGGGCGTGACCGCATCCAGATCACGATGCCGCTGCCCAACGCGGAGGTCCGCGCGCTGCGCGAGGAGGCGGAACGCGCCCTGCGGACGCTGGTGCAGGACGCCGAGATCGACCGCTTCGCCCTGCGCGACGCGCTCGGGCGCGGCGCGGCGGTGCAGGAGCTGGCCGGCGGCGATCCGGAGGGACCGCGGGGCGAGGCGCTCGCGGCCCTGCAGGTGGCCTACGACGCCCGCGAGGCGGCGACCGCGGCCCTCGAGGCCCTGCCGGCGGACGCCTCCGCGGCCGAGCGGCGGCTGCGCGAGCAGGAGCTCGCGATCGCCCAGATCGACTACGAGGACGCCGAGGCGCGGGCCCTGGAGCTGAGCCTCGAGGAATCCCGCGTCCGCCGGATCCTCACGCTCTCGGGCGAGCCGGAGCCGGAGCGGGACGCCCAGGGCGAGCGGGTGCGCGACGAGGACGGCAAGCTGGTCTTCGGGCCCAGCCCCCGCCGGGTCGCGCTGAACACCCTCAAGACCGAGTTCCCGTTCCTCGCCGAGCAGATCGACGGGCTCGCGACGGCGTGGGAGGCCTACCAGTCGCAGGTCACGGGCTTCGACGACCCCGAGGATCTCAAGCGGCTGCTGCGGGGGGCGGGCGTCCTCGACTTCCGCATCGCGGTGAGCAGCATCAACCCCGAGGGCGTCGATGCCGAGGCGCTGCGGGAGGAGCTCCGCGAGTCCGGGCCGGTGGCCGCGACCTCGGGCGTGGCCCGCTGGTACCCCATCAACGCCGTCGACCAGTGGTACGACGAGCCGGCCGACTTCGCCGCCATGCAGGCCGATCCGGCCGGCTACTTCGCCGGTACCCGCGCCCTCGTGGCCGAGGAGTTCGACGGCCGCATCTACCTGCTGCTCTACACCACGCGGCCCCGCAGCCTCACCCACGAGGGCGCGACCCCGTGGAGCCTCACCTCGGCCGGCCGCACCGTCGACCAGCTCGGCCGGCCCGCGGTGGCCTTCAACCTCGACCAGTCCGGCGCGTCGCAGATGGGCCGCCTCACCGGCGGCAACATCGGCGAGCCGATGGCGATCGTGCTGGACGGCGAGGTCTACTCGGCCCCGACGATCCAGGGCCAGATCACGAGCCAGGGCTCGATCACCGGCGAGTTCTCGCAGGAGGACATCGACTACCTGATCCGCGTGCTCGCGGCCGGCTCGCTCTCGGCCAAGCTCGGCGAGGAGCCGATCTCGGTCAGCGTGCTCGGGCCGTCGCTCGGGGCGGACAACCTCCGCCGCGGCTCCGAGGCCTTCGTGATCGCGATCATCGCGGTCGCGGTCTTCATGACCGCGTACTACCTCACCGCCGGCCTCGTGGCCGTGCTCGCGCTGGCGGCCAACGGGCTCGTGATCTTCGGGGCCCTGATGCTCATCGACGGCACGTTCACCCTGCCGGGCCTCGCGGGCATCGTGCTCACGATCGGCATGGCGGTGGACGCGAACGTCCTGATCTACGAGCGCATCCGCGAGGAGATGTTCGCGGGCGAGCTGGACCTGCGCGGCTGCATCCGCCAGGGCTACGCCAAGGCGCTGTCGACCATCATCGACGCGAACATCACCAACCTGATCGTCTGCCTGGTGCTGTTCCAGACCGCGACCACCGAGGTGAAGGGCTTCGCCCTCACGCTCAGCATCGGCATCTGCGCGACGCTCTTCACCGCGCTCTTCATGACGCGGCAGATCTTCCTGCTCTACACCGAGGTCCTGAAGAAGCGGGAGCTGGCGATGCTTCCGGTCGTCATCCCGTCGATCCACCGGGCGCTCGAGCCGAGCATCGACTGGATCGGCAAGCGGATGATCTTCTGGAGCGTCAGCATCGTCGCGGTCGTCGGCTCCCTCGCGCTGGTCAGCAGTCGCGGGGTGGACATGCTCGACACCGAGTTCCGCGGCGGCGTCGCCCTCAAGATCGCCACCGAGCCGGTGGACGCGGACGACGACGGCGTGCCGGACACCGACGAGCAGGGCGACGTCATCCGCGTGCTCGTGCCCCACACCGGGCCCGACGGCGTCGAGAACCGCATTCGCTCCATCGGCGAGCGGGCGGCCGAGCTCGCCCCCGGCGTGGCGGACCTGGCGGACAGCGACCCGTCGGACGTCGAGCGCGTCCTGCAGCAGTTCGGCAAGGCGCAGGTCCTCACCGTGGGCCGCACCGGACGGGCCGAGGACGGCTCGGCCCTCGCGGGCGAGTTCCAGGTGAAGGTCGCCGCCCCCGAGGACCTGCGGGACGACGCGACGATCACCGACATCGTCGTCTCGGCCATCGTGGACGAGCTCGGCGAGCTGCTCGACATCAATCCGTCGGTCACGTTCATCGGGGCCGATGCGGCGGACGCGACGCCGTTCGCCCAGCCCATCACCGACGAGCAGCTCTCGCGGGCGATCGACCGGCCCCAGGCCACCGAGCGGGTGCCGCAGTTCGTCGGCGGCGTCGCGATCCTGCTCGACGAGCTCGATCCGCCGATCGTCGCGGAGGAGATCGAGCGCCGTATCCAGCGGACCCGCGACCAGCCGGACTTCCGCGAGTACGCGGGGCGCCGGGTGGGCGTGATCCCGCTCGAGGCGGTCGATCCGCGCAACCCGGCCGCGGGCCTGCGCTCGGCGGTGGTGCTCGTGCAGGATCCGGCCCTGAGCTACACCCGGCCGGACGTCGATCCCGCCGCGTGGCGCGACGGCCTGGCCGACCCGGAGTGGGAGATCGTCACCATCGCCCTCGGGCAGCCCGAGAGCCTCGACGAGGTCAACAGCTACTCGTCCTCGGTCGCGCAGACGCTGCAGGCGAACGCGACGGTGGCGGTCACGCTGTCGCTGCTCGGCATCCTGATCTACATCTGGGTGCGGTTCGGCTCGCTCCGCTACTCGGTCGCGGCGATCGTGGCCCTCGTCCACGACGTGACGATCGCGCTGGGCCTGCTGGCCCTGACCGGCATCGTCGGGACCACGGCCCTCGGCAGCGCCCTGCTCATCGAGCCGTTCCGGATCGACCTCGGAGTGATCGCGGCGCTGCTCACGATCATCGGCTACTCGCTGAACGACACGATCGTGATCCTCGACCGCATCCGCGAGGAGCGGGGCAAGCTCCCGGTGGCCAGCAAGAAGCAGGTGAACCTCGCGATCAACCGGACGGTGAGCCGCACGCTGCTCACGTCGGTGACCACGCTCATGGCGGTCCTCATCATGTATGCTGAGGGCGGAAGCGGCATCCGGCCGTTCACCTTCTGCCTTCTCGTCGGCCTGCTCGTGGGCACCTACTCGTCGGTCGCGATCGCCGCCCCGCTGGTGTTCGCGAAGTCCCCGGGCGACACGCGGCCGTCGTCGACGCCGCTGGCGCCGACGGACGACCGGCCCGACGGAACGGGCCCCGGCGGCGACGAGCCCGAGGCCGGGCGGCTGGCGGGAGCCTGATTCGGGATCGCCCCGGCTCGCCCGCGCGAGGCGGGGAGGTCCTGCGGCTCGCCGGGGGCGAGGCCGCGGAGTCCGCGGGCCCGCGACGGCGGGCGGCGCGGCGTGAACCCGGGCGGTGGCCGCTCGCACCTCGGACCGGGTCCGGCCCGGCGTGCGGCGGGGAGACGGAGTCTCACCGGCCCGGCACACGGAGGTGCGCGATGGCTGCGAGCACCAAGCTCGTCCTCGTTCTGGTGACCCTGCTGCTGGGGGTCTCCATCCTGTTCTACGGCGTGATGTTCGACGGCGAGGACCCGCTCGAGGTCGCGACGCCGGCGGACGCCGCGGCGGAGCCCGAGGCCGAGGCCCGGTCCGCGGGCGGCGATGCCGCGGCGACGCCCGACGCGCGGGCCCGGCGCGACGCGGGC
>CAYLNM010000042.1:0-27361 GCA_964385045.1 uncultured Isosphaeraceae bacterium | reverse complement strand
GGTCTCTCATGAGAATCAAGCGACGCTGCGCCCTGACTGTTTGGTGGGTGCTGCTTGCGCGGCGGGCGTCCGACTCCAGAGATGATGCGACCTCGTCCCGCGATTTGCGATGGGATCCGCGGTTTTGCGGTCGAGCTGTCTGCTTGCTGTCGACGACGAACGGGACCTGAGGCATGGTTGAGGCCGTTGATCGCGGGGGACGCCTGGGAAACTCCGGCCGTTCGGTCGCGTGCGATGGTGGCAAGGACAACAACGTGGCGTCATCGAGGTGGCGGCGAACGCTGCTCGAGGTGACCCGTGTCGCTCGTGAGTCGGCTAGGCGAGCGGCTCGCCGCCACAGGGGCGTTGGACGTTCGGAGGATGGCGTGCCGCGTGAACGTCGTTCGCGGTGCCGGACGGGCACAAGGCCGTGGAGGCTCATTCGCCCTCGGGCGAACGCGGACCCGCCGGTGATTCCTAGACTTGTGTGGAGGGACGGGAAGGTTCTCGTCCCCGTCTCTCGTGCGGCCCCTCCCGGAGCCTTCCATGCCCGCCCCCGGTCCGAATCGCGACGTGGTGATCGCCGCCCTCAAGACCGTCGAGGACCCGGAGATCCCGGTGAACCTCTACGACCTCGGGCTCATCTACGAGCTCGACATCGAGGGCGACACGGTTCGCATCGTCATGACGCTCACCACGCCGAACTGCCCGGTCGCCGAGACCATGCCGGGAATGGTCCGCGAGGCGGTCGCGGGCGTGGACGGCGTGGGCGACGTGTCGGTGTCCCTCACCTGGGATCCGCCGTGGTCGAACCAGATGATGAGCGACGACGCCAAGCTGCTGCTCGAGATGATGGGCATCGAGTGGACCGAGTCGCTCGCGGCGCAGGCCGCCGCCCGGAAGCAGGTCACCGGCCTCACGGTCGGCCGGACGGACCGCTCCTCGTGAGCGGACGGGGGACCGGATCCGGACGGCGGCGAGGCACCGCGGACGGCCGCGTCGCCGCCACGCTCGTGCTCGCCGCGGCGTGCGCCGGGGCGACCGTGACCCACGACCCCGCGGCGTCGCCGCCGCCGATCGCGGGCCCGGTCACGCTCGCCGGCGCCCCGGACCTTGCGGACGTCGTCCTCGAGCCCACCGGGCTCCTTCAGGAGCGCGTGCGTCCGCCCCGCCGTCCGCCCAATCGCGTCGACCCCGAGCGCCGTGGCGGGGGCCCGATCCCGCCGAATCGCATTCCCCCGAACCGCAACGCTCCGCCGCCGCCGCCCGAGGACCGCGCGGTGCTCGAGCGCCGCGGACCCGACGCCGACGCCGAGGACGCGGGCATGCTGCGGCTCGCCGCCCGGCTCGGGGACGAGCGGCCCACCGGCCGCGGCGTGACCGTCGTGATCGTCGAGGCCGACGAGGGCGGCGGCGAGTGGGTGCCCGACCGGGACCGGCCCGAGTTCCGGGGCATCGAGTTCATCGGCGGCCGCGGAGGTGGCGTTTCGGCCCACGCCACCGCGACCGCCCGGCGGTTCGTCGGCGGCGCGTCCACCGCCGCCAGCGGCGTGGACCGCGTGCATCTGCTCTCGGCCCGTCAGTTCCTGGGCGCGCAGGGGCTGCGGATGGGCGAGCGTCGGCTGCCCGCGACCATTCGCGACGCCCGCGTCCTCGCGAACGCGTGGGTCGGCAACGCCGGCCCCGCCGCGGACGAGGCGATCCAGCGCATCGACGTGATGGCGGCCCGGGACGGGCTGCTGCTGGTCGCCGGCCTGCCGAACTCGGGGCCGGTGCAGCCCCTGCTGTGCGGGGCGTGGAACGTGCTGCAGGTGGGCACCAACGGCAGCGGCCACGCCGAGGACCGGCTGCTCGCCGGGACCGGAACCGGTGGCGAGCGTCCTCGGATCACGGGCCCCGGCGGAACGACGAGCTCCGCCACGCCCGTCGTCGCCGCGGCGGCGGCGATGCTCATGGAGACGGCCGACCGGCTCGAGCCGGCCGCGGTCCGGCGGCTCGCCGCCCGGCCGGAGGTCGTCACCGCGGCCCTGCTCGCGGGAGCGCGGCGGGAGAACTCCTACCGCGGCCGCTGGTCCGACGGCTCGGAGCTCGGCGCCACGGCACTGGCTCGTCCCACCGGCGGGGCGGCGGACGGCGACGATGCGGCCGCCGAGACCATCCGTCGCCGCTCCCCGCTCGACCCCGCGGTCGGGGCGGGGGCGCTGGACGTCGACAACAGCCACCGCATCCTGTCGGCCGGCCCGACGGCGCCCGGACTGCGACTCGAGGCCGACGGCTGGTCGGTGCTTGCCCCGGCGCAGGCCGAAGGCCGCTGGATCCTCGACGTGATGGATCCGACCACGTTCACCGCCAACGCGGTCTGGTACCGCATGCCGGTGTCGGGCGAGGGCCTCGTGCTGCCCAACGTCGACCTCGAGCTGCTGCGGGTCCGCTTCGGCGACCCCGGCGAGCCGACCCGCGAGGAGCTGGTCCTCGCCAGCGACGCGGTCGAGAGCAGCGTCGAAGGCCTGCACGTGCGGCTCGACGAGCCGGGCCGCTACGTCCTGCGGGTGCGGGACGTGGAGCCGGGCGAGCGCACCGGCGTCGTCGCGGTGGCATGGCGGATCACGACCGGGGCCGACCGGTTCGCGGAGCAGGCTGCGCCTGGCCTGAAGCCGGACGTACGGCCGAACGTCATCCGGCCAGCGCCGCCGGCGGGCGGCGGCGACGGTCGCTGACGAAGATGCGTCCGTCGGTGCCGACGCGTTGCCCGTGTCAGGATGCCACCTCGTCCAGCGCCGCCCGCAGCGGCGCGAGCCGGTCGCCCCACCGCGCCGCCCGCCCGATCGACGCGTCGTCGAGCGGCTGCCGCAGGCGGTCCGCGTCGTGCGACGTCTCGACCCGCTTCACCGCCTCCGGGGCGAGGCACGCGTCGTGCCACGGCAGGCCGACGTGCTCGAGGATCCGTTCGGTCGTCGCCCGCTGCTCGCGCACGAGGTCCTCGTAGGCGACGTCGAGGATCGGCAGGTCGGTGACCTCCCGCCAGTGATCCATCAGCCCGGCGACCTGCCCCTGGTACCACGCCACGTCCTCGAGCCGGTTGGCCCACGCGGTGCCGGGCGTGCCGAGCGGACTCGCCCAGCACGAGAGACCGACGTCCATCGGGTCGCGCCGGGCGTGGATCACGCGGGCCTCGGGCACCAGCAGCGCGACGAGGCCGAGGTGCAGCACCGTGCCCAGCGACCGGCTCACGAGGACGCGGCCGCGGCCGGAGGCCTTCCGCATCGCGGTCAGCGCGTCCGCCCGCGCCGCCTCGACCACGTCCGCGGTGAGGGTGTCCAGGCAGTCGGGGTAGGGGGCCGTGCCGTCCATCCGCGCGTGCAGCCCGTACGCGATGCGGTGGATCACCGGCGCGTCGCCGATGCCGGTGGCCTCGGGGTGGGCGTGCAGGATCCGCTCGATCACCGTCGCCCCGGTGCGGGGCATGCCGACGATGAAGACCACGGGCGGAGCGTCCGGCGGCACCGTGGCCCGCGGCAGCGCGTCCATCGTGGTGCGGGCGGTGGCGGCCCGGTGCTGCTCGATGCGGGACGCCTGCACGCCCGCGTCGAAGGGGGCCGGGGCGGTGGCGTTGGCCTCGGTGGCGGCCGCGAACGCGGCGTCGAGGTCGCCGGCGTGCTCGTGGGCGCAGGCCAGCGACGCCCGCACCTCGCGGAGCGACCGGGTCGGCGCCGGATGGGCGGCGGCGTACCGGGCCGCGAAGTCGATCGCCTCCTCCAGCCGCCCGGCCCGCACCAGCAGCCGCACCAAGACCGGACCCACGTCCACGTGCGGCCGCTCGGCCGCGAGCTGGGCCTTGAGCAGGCGCTCGGCCTTGGGGTCCTTGCCCTGCCGCTCGAAGACGAGGCACTTCACCGCCACCGCGGGCGTGCATCCGGCGTCGAGCTTGAGGGCGCGGTCGGCCTCGTCGAGGGCCTCGCTCCACCGGGCCTCGCCCGCGAGCATGTGGGCGAGCTTGACGTGGGCGAGCGGGTTGTCCGGGATGCGGCGCAGGGCCTCCCGCATCTCGGCGATCGCCTCGTCGGCGAGACCGGCGGCGAGCCGCACGTCCACCAGGACCAGCCGGGCGTTCAGGTCGCGGGGAGCGTCGGCGAGCCGCTGCTCGGCGAGACGGACCGCGGACTGGAGATTGCCGGCCGCGACCGCGGCGCGGGCCTGCCGCACGAGGGGATGAAGCTTCGGGGGGGCCATGGGAGCGAGCGTATCCGACGCGGCGACGTGACGCCGCGCCGCGGACGGGCCGGCGGCGGGGCGGGGGACCGCCGGGGCGTGCGGTGCCGCCCGCGCGGGCCACGGCGGGTCCGGGAACGCGCGCGAGTGGCCGCGCCGGGGAGCGCGAACGCGCCCGACCGCCTCAGTCCCAGTCCGACCGCCGCGGCCGGAAGACGTCGAGCAGACGGCAGGGGGTGACGGCCCGGCCGCCGTGCGGCACGTCGCCGGGGATCGGCACCACCGCCCCCGGCTCCAGGGTCCGCGTCTCGCCCGCGACCGTGAGCTCGAAGGTGCCCTCCTGCACGCAGAGCACCTGCTCGTGCGGGTGGGCGTGCTCCGGGAGCTCGGCCCCGGCCTCGACGGTCCAGAACGCGAGGGTGCAGTCGGTGCCGTGGGCCACGCGGGCGCGGAAGCCGGGCACGGGGGCGATCTCGGGCATCGCGTCGAGGGTGTGGACGTCCACGGCGGGGCTCCGGGAGGAGACGGGGGGCAAGTGAGGGCGGGGGACCGGAGGGCGGGCGGGGGCGACCGAACGACGGGGAGCGGAGCGCGGGGAGGGGTGGCTCGGCGGCGGCGCCCCGCTCGCGGCCCGGCCTCCGCGGCGTCAGGCGGGGACGGGCTCGCGCGCCGCGGCGAGCACCGACTCGGCGCCGCGGCGGCCGGAGACCATCGCCCCGTTGAGCGAGGCGTTCTCGAGCGCGTCGCCGCAGCGCCAGAGGCCGGGGGCGAGCGCGTAGCGGCTGCGGTCGTCGACCGGATTCGGGTCGCGGATCACGGGCAGGGCGCGGGCGACGCGATCGATGCGCAGGCAGCGCCAGTCGCCGACCTGGGAGCCGAACCATCCGCGGGCCTGCTCGCGCACCGCCGACTCGAGGGCGGCGTCGTCGTGCCGCGAGCCGCCGACCACCGTCACCGAGATCATCGCGCCGCCGGGCGGCGCGTAGCCCGGGGCGACGTTGCTCATCACCGCCACGTGGTGGGCCGGGCCCTCGCCGCCGGCGTCGAGCCGTAGGATCGGATCGGGGAACGGCGGCCGCTCGGCCGCGAAGGCGAGCTGGATCGTGCGCCGCCAGTCGACCGGCCGCAGGTCGCGGCGGATCTCCGAGGCGTCGTCGGCGTCGGTGGCGACGACGACGTGCGGGGCCTCGAGCCGCTCGCCGCCGGCGAGCTCGACCGCGCCGGGCTCCACCGAGCGCACCGGGGCGTTCAGCCGCACCGTGCCCGGCGGCAGCGACTCCGCGAGCTGGACCGGAATGCGGTCCATGCCGCCGTTGGGGACCGCGGCCCGGCCCTCGGCGAACATCGAGTAGACGAAGCCGAACATCGTGGACGGCGTCTCGAGCTTCCGCTCGAGGAAGACGCCGCCGAAGAACGGCACGAAGAACCGCTCGATCGCCCGGTCGGAGAAGCCGAGGTCGCGGAGGAACCGGCGCGTCGTCCGCACCTCCGGACCGTTCGACGGGTTGACCATGCCCTGCAGCTGACGGCGCAGCGTCGCGATCCGCAGGGCGTCGCGGGCGGTGAGCACCGGGGCGAGCAGCGAGCACACGCCCGCGACCGGGTGCCGCCACGGGTCGGCCACGCGGTGCACGCGGCCCTCCACCATCACGTCCGCCCCGCTGTAGAAGCGGCGCAGATCGAGGGCGGTGTAGTCGAGGACCGACCGGCACTCGGGGTAGGCGGTGAGCAGCACCTGGAAGCCGCGGTCGACGAGGAAGCCGTCGATGCGCTCGGTGCGCACCCGGCCGCCCACGCGATCCGACGCCTCGAGCACGAGCACGCGGAGCCCCGAGCCCGCGAGGATCCGGGCGCAGGCGAGGCCCGAGAGCCCGGCCCCGACCACGATCACCTGCGGCGGCCGGTCGGCGGCCGGGACCGCGCGGCGGGCGACGGACTCGGCGGGCCGGGGATCGCCCCCGGCGGCGGCGTCCCCGTCGCCCGGCGTCGGCTGGCTCATGCCCATCCGGGCGGCTCCCAGGTGGCGTGCGGCCGGCCGGCCTGGCAGTGCAGGCTCCGGGCCACGAGGTTCAGGCAGAACGCGCCGATCGTGAACAGCACGCGAGGCATGATCGACATCAGCGGTCCTCCTGCTCGGTCCGGGGGGGCTCGCCCGGCACGTCGCCGGCGTCCGCGGGCGCGGATGCCGACGTGGACGTGGACGCGGGCGTGGACGTCCGGGCATCATCGTCGGAATCGTCGCGGCCGGCGTGGTCGGGGTCGCGGTCGTCGTCGCGGTCGCCGTCGCCGTCGCCGTCGCCGGGCGCGTCCTCGGACGTCCGCAGCGCGAGATCGTCGCCCCGCAGGGCCCGGCGCCGCGTCTCCATCGGCGGGATCGGGTGGAAGACGAAGGCGACCGTGGGGGGCAGCGTCTCGTCCGGCCGGTTGCGGGTCGCGAGCTCGTCGAGGACCTCGACCGCCTCCTCGCGGGTCATGCCGGCCCGGAGCATGAAGCGGTCCGCGGCCATGACCTGCGTGCGTCCGAGGGCCGGCCACACGAAGAGGCCGATCCAGCTCCAGGTGCTCATCACCGCCGCGATCACGACCACCAGCCCCGCCGGCGTCGCCGCGCCGCGGCCGATGAGCTCGCCGGCGAGGATCCATGAGAGGGCGAGCCCGGCCGCGATCCACGCCGCGCTCGCCAGCACGCCGAACGCCCGGTCGCCGCGGTCGGCGTGGCCGATCTCGCGGATGATCAGCCCCGCCCCGATGCGGGGATCGACGTCGAGCAGCGAGGTCGAGAGCCACAGGCGGGCCCACGGGCCGAGGCCGTGCCAGCCGCCCGCGAGCGAGCGCTCGCCGTGGTCGTACCAGCGGATCCGCGGCCACGCGAGTCCGTGCTCGACCACGTGGCGCCGGGCCTCGGTGGTCCACGCGTCGGTCCGGTCGTCGGACTCCACGCGCTCGCCCGGCCGCACCGGAAGCGTCACCGCGATGCCCGAGAGCAGGCCCAGGCCCAGGATCGACCACGCGAGCCAGCGGCTCTTGTCCGTCTCCCACGCCATCCCGAGGACGAGGCCGCCCATCGCCGCGGCCGCGATCCATCGCCACGCCGAGGACCACCAGCGTCGCCACCACGAGCGGAGACCGGCGCCGGGTCCGCCGTGGCCCGCGGCGTCGGGGCGCCGCCACTGGTGCCAGCGCGCCTCGACGCGGCGGCCGAGCAGGTCGAAGGGCAGCTGCACGAGGACCGCGGCGGCGGCGAGCAGCGCGGCCATGAGGACGCCGCCGAGGCTGCCGCCGAACCACGTGCTCGCGGCCGTCTCCTGGTTGACCCACGCGGGGAAGCAGCCGACGAGCCCGATCCACTGCAGGACGAGGACGGTGCCGATGCCGCCGATGCCGAGCCAGAGACGCCGGCGCTGGTAGCGAGCCGCCTCCGCGGGGTCGCGGAGCGGCTCGGGGCGGCTCTTCAGGGCGGCCGACGACGAATCATCCGTGGCGGCCGGAGACGCGGGCGGGGGCGGAGATTGGACGTCGGCGGGCTCGGCGTCCGGCATGCGGCGATGATAGATCGCGGGGGCCGTCGGGGAGGGAGCGGCGGCTCCGCGACCGGCGACCCGCGTCAGCCCGAGACGCGACCCTTGACGCCGGCGAGCCCGCCGTCGATGCAGATGGTCTGGCCGGTGATCCAGCTCGAGGCGGGGTCGAGCAGGGCGAGAGCGACGGGGGCGATGTCCGCCGGCGTGCCGATCCGCTCGAGAGCGTGCATCCTGCGGCTGGCCTCGAGGGCCCGCTCGTTGCCGGTGATCCGCTCGGCCAGCGGCGTATCGACGAGGCCGGGGGCGATCACGTTCACGCGGAGGTTCCGCGCGGCGTAGGTCGCGGCGGCGCTGCGGGCGAGCCCGGCGACGCCGGCCTTGGCGGCGGCGATCGCCTCGTGGTTCGGGATGCCGGCCTCGGCCGCCGCGGTCCCGAAGAGCAGCACCGAGCCGCCGTCCTTCATCACCTTGCCCGCGGCCGCGACGGTCGCGAACGCGGTCATGACGTTGGTCTCGAAGGTCTCGCGGACCTCCTCGGCGCTGGTCATGTGCGCCGGCTTGACGAGGATCGACCCCGCGCAGTTCACCACGCCGAGCAGCCGGTGGCCCTCGCCGGCGAGCCGCTTCAGCAGATCGTGCACCGCCTGGAAGTCGGTGGCGTCGAGCGCCGCGTGATCGTCCGCCCCGAGCTCGCCCGCCGTCTGCTCGGCCCGGCTCGCATCGCGGCTGGTGAGCACCAGCGAGCCGCCCCGGGCCACGATGCCGCGGCCGATCTCGCTGCCGATGCCTCCCGCTCCGCCGATGATCACGAACGTTCCGTCGGCGAAGCCCGGTGACTGCGTGTCGTTCATGGCGGAGGGTATCGCCCGCCCCCGCGCGGCGGATGCCCGGGGAAGGGCGGGAGGATCCGGGAATCCCGCATCGGGCTCCCCGCGCCGCGATTCCGCGCCTGGGTCAGGCCGATCGCCGGAGCCGCCGCGAGGCCGACGGGACCGCGCCGTGCTCGCGGGCCGCTCGCCGGAGGACGCGATCGAGGGCGGTGGCCCACGCGTCCCAGGTGAGCCGCGCGGCCGCGTCGCGTCGGGCGCTCCTCGAGAAGGCGCGGTATCGCTCCGGCGCCCCGATCATCGCGAGCACCGCGTCCGCCCAGGCCTCGGGGCCGGCCGACACCGGCAGCACCGTGCCGGTCTCGCCGTCGCGGACCACGAAGGGCAGGCCGCCGACGTCGGACACGATCGAGGGGATGCCGAGGTGGGCGGCCTCGGCGGGCGCGATGCCGAAGGCCTCGCCGACCGAGGGCAGGACGTTCAGGTGCGCCCGGCCGAGCGCCGCGACGTGGCGGGCGCGGTCGCCCGCGTCCTCGAGGCGGAGCCTCCCGAGCACTCGGACGGCGGGGGACGCCTCGGCCTTCCGCGTGCCGGGGCCCACGACCTGCAGGCGCGCGTCCACGCCGCGGCGGCGGAGGATCTCCACCGCGTCCACCGCGAGGTCGACCCGCTTCCGGATCGGATCGGCGGCGACGATGATCAGCTCGCAGGCGTCCCGTCGCGGCGGCTCCGGGCCGGGACGGTCGACGCGGGTGCCGCGCGCGGCGTCGGCACCGCCCGCGCCGTCGTCACCGTCGTGGGCGAGCATCACGTGGGCGCCCATCGGCACGACCGTCGCGCGGTCCTCGGGCACGCCGAGGTCGCGGACGGCGGAGTCGCGGGTGGCCGGGCAGGCGAAGACGGCGCGGTCGACGCGGGCGAGGGCCGAGCGCTCGAGCTCCTGCAGGACGGTTCGGCGGATCGTGCTCTGGGCGGCGAGCGCCGGGTACGTCGCGTGCAGCAGCGGGCTCGTGGCGTCCGAGAAGTAGACGATCGGACGATCGGTCTCGAGCCGCGAGATCGCGGTCGAGATGCACACGCCGAAGAGGACGTCGGGATCCTCGCGGTCGATCGCGGGCGCGAGCTGCCCCGCCATGGCCGCGGCCCGGCCCTCGAGGTCGATCCGGACGCGGTGCGGCCGGGCGGCGTCGATCGCGCGGCGCACCGCGGGGGGCGTGGATCGCCGGAGCCTCGACCGGATCCGGCCCGCGACGCGGGCGGTCGTCCGTGCCGGGCGCGGCGCAGCGTTCGTCCGCAGGGGCACCACGTCGAGCCCGCGGCGGAGCAGGGCCTGGCGCATCGCCCACGGCATGCCGGACAGCTGGCCGGGGCAGTCCGGGTCCGTCATGAAGATCATCCCCACCCGCATGGGCGTCCCCCTCCGCGGTCGTCGCCGGCCCGGTCCCCGGCCTCCGGTCCGGGGTTCCCGGCCCTCGCTTCCCCGCGTCCGGTGCCGCGCCCCTGCGGCCCGGCCCCCGCCTCCTCCGCCCCGGCGCGACGTCACGTCCGGCCGCGGCCCGGCGACGCGGCGACGTCCTTCAGCCGCCGTCGGGCGCCGGGAAGATCGGCATCATCGGCACCGTGTCGGCCGACGCCGCCGGCAGCTTGTCGAGGTGCTCTGGGCCCGCGGCCCAGAGCACCCCACCCAGAAGGTGCAGGCGGAAGTCCGGTTCCGAGTACGACTCGATGGTGTGCCCGCCGGCGGTGTAGAACGCGCGGGCCCCGTCGTACTCGTGGCACCACGCGATCGGGTGGTCGGCACCCATGCGCCCGCCCTCGTAGGTGGCCTCGTCGAGGTTCAGCAGGCGGCGGACGCGGGGGGCGGGGGCGGCGCGGAAGCAGTACCACTCGTCCACCCGCACCCAGGTCTCGCCGAGGTGACGGGTCGAGGGATGCTCGCGGTCGAGGACCTCGATCGTCGCCTCCTGGATCGCGGGGTGCGAGCGGAAGTATGCCCCCACGAGCCCGCCGTACCACGACCAGTCGTACTCGGTGTCCGAGGCCGAGTGGACGCCGACGAAGCCGGCCCCGGCCCGCATGCGGCGCGTGAACGCGGCCTCCTGGGCGAGGTCGAGGATGTCGCCGGTGGTGTTGAGGAAGACGATCACGTCGAAGCGGGCGAGGTCGGCGTCGTTGAAGATCCGGGCGTCCTCGGTGTGCTCGAGCGTGAAGCCGTGCTCGGCGCCGAGCTCGCGGAAGGCGGCCACGCCGGCGGGGATCGAGGCGTGCCGGAAGCCGGCCGTCTTCGTGAAGACGAGCAGGTGCAGGCGATCGTCGTCGGCCGCGGCGGGGGCGGTGCGGTCGCGGCCGGGAATGCGATTGAGCGTGTACCAGAACTCGGTCGCGCGGAGCCGCCGCCCAGCGTCGTCGACGAGCGTGCGCCGGACGTGGACGCAGCGGCCTTCCTTCAGGCCCGGGATCACCAGCTCGACCGAGCGCCGATCCTCGGCGGGCCGCGCTTCGGCCACCATCAGCGTCTCCTCGTCGAGCTTCGGCCCGCCGGCGTCGGGGCTGCCGACGTAGCGCCACTGCGTGACCGTCCACCCGCCGCGGGAGCGCAGCGACTCGAGCGGCACCGGGGCGGTGAACCGCACCCGCAGGCCGTTCGGCGTCGCCTCGACCCGCTCGTACTCGAAGGCGGTCTCGCCGGTGGGCACCAGCCGCTGCAGGCCGCCGGTGGTGCCGCGCCACGACCAGCCCTCGCGGTCGCCGGCCATGCCGACCGCGATCGAGCCGTCGGCCAGCGACAGCAGCCGGTGGGTGCCGCCCTCGAACCCCTGGCTGTGACGGGTCACGCCGCCCTGGAGCTCGCCGTCGACCTCCTCGAGCCAGACGCGGCGCAGTCCGCCGCCGGCCACGTCGGCCACGAGGACCTGCCCCGCGAACGGGCCCTCCTCCAGCCGCAGGAAGTCCGACGGTCCGCCGGAGATCTCGCTGGGCGGCAGCCAGACCGCCGGGGGCGAGATCGGCAGGTCGCTGAAGAGGCTCGCGGAACCGCCGCTCGGATAGCGATCGGTGCGGACCCGCGTCTCGTTGTAGTGGCCGTAGAAGCGCCCCGGCCGCACCGCGTCGATCCGGTGGGCGGGCGTCCACGCGCCGGCCCGGTCGCCGACCAGCACCTCCTCGCGGTCCGGCAGCGGCAGGATCGCCCGCGGCTCGCGGAACCCGCCCGCGACGTAGCTGACGCCGCCCGAGGCGAGGTCGACCCGCAGCAGCGTGCCTCGGTGCGGTGGATTGGGGCCGTTGCCGCCCCGTACGGTGCCGGCGAGGACGTCCTCCCCCGCGGTGCCCGAGCCGGTCGAGAGTCCGGCGAAGAGCACGCCGTCCCGCGCCTCGAGGTCGAGCGTGCGGTGGTCCGGGTCGTCGGCCGGCCAGCCCGAGGCGAGCGTCTCGCGGGTCTCGAAGTCGCCGTCGTCGTCGCGGTCGCGGAGCCGGGTGATGCGGGTCCGCTCGGCCACGAGGATGTCGCCGTCCACCACCGTCAGGCCGAGCGGATCGACGAAGTCCTCGGCGAGCACCGCGATCTCGAGGTCGGCGGGGTCGACCGCCCCGGGGTTCGCGACCACCCAGAGCCGGCCGTCGGGCCCCGGGCCGTCCTCGTCCGCGGGGTCCTGCCAGCCCGGCTCCCAGGTCGCCACCAGCAGGCGGCCGTCGGGCAGCCGGGCGAGCCCGCCGACGGTGGGGGTCCAGCCCTCGGGACGCAGCGGCTCGAGCCGCCATCCCGGGTGGGGCGACTCCAGCTCGAGTCCGTCGCCGGCCCGGAGGCCGGCCACGCGCGCCTCGAGCTCCTTGCTGCCGGGCTCGACGGTGCGCTCGACCTCACGCTCGGTGCGGAGGTTCGCGGCGGGGACGATCCGCATCTCGGGGGCGGACGGGGGCTGCCACGCGAGCGACAGGAACTCGGATCCCTCGTGCTCGAACATCAGGATCCGCAGCCGGTGCAGGCCGGGGTCGAGGTCCATCGTGCCGTCCATCGGGCGGGCGGCGTGCAGGCCCCGGTTCCAGACCACCCGCTCGCCGCCGATCGTCAGCAGCGAGCCGTCGTCGCTCGTGAGCCGGAAGAGGTGCACCCCCGGCTCCTCGACCAGCAGCCAGCCGGTCACCTCGACGATGAAGCGATCCCCGAAGCCGCCGAAGTCGCCGCGGGCGGGGTAGTCGATCACCTCGCGGCGGACGTCGAAGTTGGGGGGCTCGCCGGGGGCGGGCTCGTGGATGCGGTCGAGGGGGCGGTCGACGTCCCACACCCGGAAGCGCACGCCGGGCTGCAGGGTGGCGAGGTCGGGGGGCTGCTCCGGGACGGCCATGGACCGCTCGATCGCGGGAACGCCGCTCGCGCTCTCGGTGGCGGTGGCGGTGGCGGTTGCGGTCGCGAGGGCCGGGCCGGGGGCGAGACCGAGGCTCGCCGCCACCATCGCTCCGCCAGCGGTGATCGCGCGCCGCGCCGTCGACCTCGCCACTCGTCGCCGGGCCCCACCCCGCCGGGGGGGATTCCCCGCCTGAACCGTGATCTCGGCGGCGGTCGCCTCGCGTGCCTGCTCCATGCCGGCCTCCTTGCCCGCCCGTCCGGACCGGGGGAGCCGCAGTCTACGCCGCGGGAGGACGGGCGCCGGGCCGTTCGCGCCCCCTCCACGGACGTGAGTTCGTGTCTTGTCAAGGTACGCGGACGGGGACTCTTCCCCGGTGCGGACCGGCGTCCCCGTCGTCACCCTCCGCCGGCGTGCCGCGCCCGACCCGGGCGTCCCCCGATCGCGCCGGCGCCGCACCGATCCCCTCACGGAGCCTCCCATGACCGATGCCACGCCCGTCCCCGGCTCGCGAGCCAGGGAGCTCGCCGGCTACTCCTTCCTCGTCGTCTTCGCCAACGACCGCACGATCGACGACGCCGAGCTCGCGATGCTCGAGCGGCTGGCCCTCGAGGACGGCGTGGTCGACGACGCCGAGCGCGAGGTCCTCGGGAACATCTTCAGTCGGGTCACGCCCGAGCAGGTGGCGGAGACGGTCCGGGCCGAGATCGAGCGATTTCGGGAGCGGCACGCCATCCCCTGATGGCGTAGGATCGGCTCCAAGCACGGATTCGCGCACACATTTCGCCAACGCCGGCGTTCGTTGACGGACGACCCGCGGGAGTCTCGGCCTGTCGATGAGGGCCCGGTCCCCCCGGGTCGGCGTCGCCATGCACGTGGTGGCCCGCCCGGGCGGCCCTCCCCGGGCCGCTCCCCCGCCCCCACTCCGAGGAGGAAGCCCAGACATGTCATGCCGTCTCCCCCGGCGCAGCGCGCTCGCCGCCGCCGCCGCCGCCCCGCTCGCGCTCGCCGCCGCGTCGTGGCTCCCCGCCCCCGCCGCGGCGGCCGCCGGTCCCGACGGCGGGACCATCGACACGTTCACCATCGGCGTGGAGGAGGTCGTCGCCCCCGGCGTGCCCGGCCCCGGTGCCGGCGAGATCGAGGCGCCCGGCAACGCCGACGTCTACGAGCTGACGCTCGTCGCGGGGCAGCGGGTGCTGTTCGACAATCTCGAGAACAGCAACATCTCCCTCCGCTGGCGGGCGTTCGACCCGTCCGGCGAGCAGGTCTTCAGCGCGGGCATCGGCTCGACCGCCGGCCCCTTCGAGATCACCCCCGAGCTCGCCGGGACGTGGGAGATCGTCGTCGACGACAACGCCGACGCGATCGGCACCTACTCCTTCACGGTCTGGGACACCCGCGTCGACGGGCCCTTCGCCATCGACTACGAGGACGTGGTCGCGCCGGGCGTGCCCGGGTCCGGGGCCGGCGAGATCGAGGAGCCGGGAGACCGCGACATCTACCTCATCGACGTGGACGCGGGCGACCTCGTCTTCTTCGACAGCCTCGACGCGAGCAACGCGAGCCTGCGGTGGCGCGCGTTCGACGCGAGCGGCGAGCAGGTCTTCAGCGCCGGCATCTTCTCGCACTTCGGCCCCGTCGAGGTGCAGCCGGACCAGGCGGGCACGTGGGAGATCGTGGTCGACGACAACGTCGACGCGGTCGGCACCTACTCCTTCACGGTGTGGGAATCCGACGTGGACGGCCCCTATCCGATCGAGCTCGAGGTGGCGGTGTCGCCCGGCGTGCCGGCCGCGGGTGCGGGCGAGATCGAGGAGCCCGGCGACGAGGATCGCTACGAGCTCGAGGTCGAGGCGGGGCAGCGGCTCTTCTTCGACAACCTCGACGCGAGCAACGCGAGCCTGCGGTGGCGCGGGTTCGATGCGAACGGCGAGCAGGTCTTCAGCGCCGGCATCTTCTCCCAGCCGGGTCCGATCCTGGTCGAGCCCGATCAGGCGGGCACGTGGGAGATCGTGGTCGACGACAACGTCGACGTCACCGGGACGTACTCCTTCATCGTCTGGGAGACCAACGTCGAGGGGCCGTTCCCGGTCACGCTCGAGTCGCCGGTCGGGCCCGGGGTGCCGGCCGCGGGCGCCGGCGAGATCGAGGAGCCGGGCGACGAGGACCGCTACGAGCTCACGGTCTCGGCCGGCCAGACGCTCTTCTTCGACAGCCTCGGCTCGAGCAACGCGAGCCTGCGCTGGCGGGCGTTCGACCCCGGCGGCGAGCAGGTCTTCAGCGCCGGCATCTTCTCCGACCGGGGCCCGATCGTGGTCGAGCCCGAGCAGGCGGGCACGTGGGAGATCGTCGTCGACGACAACGTCGACGCCGTCGGCACCTACGAGTTCATCGTCTGGGAGACGGACGACGACGCGTTCCCGCTCGCGATCAACCAGGTCGTGGACGTGGACGTGCCCGGCCCGGGCGCCGGCTGGATCGAGGACCCCGGCAACGTGGACCGCTACCTCATCGAGGGCTCGGCGGGCGACGAGTGGTGCGCGGTGAACCTCGCGACCGACAACGTGAGTCTTCGCTGGCGGCTGCTGGATCCCGAGGGCGCCGAGCTCTTCGACGTCGGCATCATCAGCGACCAGCCGAGCCTGCCGCTGCGGCTCGACGGCACCTACGTCCTCGAGGTGTACGACAACGTCGACGCGGTCGGCACCTACTCGCTGGTCGTCAACCTGACCGGCCCGGCCGACGTGACCGCGGACTGCATCGTGGGCTTCGACGACCTGCTCGCGGTGCTGTCGTCGTTCGGCCCGTGCGGGGATCCGTCGGACTGCCCGGAGGACGTGGACGGCGACGGGACGGTGGGCTTCACCGACATTCTCGAGGTGCTCTCGGCGTGGACGCAGTGATCGCCGGCGGCCGCCAGCGCGGCTGACGGCGGCGGCATCCGCCGAGGTCGATGCGCACGAACGAGGCCGGGCCGTCCCGCGGGGGACGGCCCGGCCTTCGTCGTTCGTCGCCCGGCGCAGGACGGATGCGGCCAGCGCCGCCGCCCGCCGCGCCTCACGCCGGCAGCTGCGCCAGCTCCTCGCGCACCGCATCCACCAGCCGCCGCACGGTCGCGGGCCCGAAGTCGAACTCCAGGTCCGCGGCGGCGAAGAGGGCCGGCAGCGGCCGGGAGCCGCCGAGGGCCATCGCCCGGCGGTAGCTCTCGAGCGCCCGGCCCTCGTCCTCGCGGGCCTGCAGCCAGAGCTGCAGCGATCCGAGCTGGGCGATGCCGTACTCGATGTAGTAGAACGGCACCTCGAAGATGTGCAGCTGCCGGTGCCAGCCGGCGGCCCGGGCGTCCTCGAGGCCGCTCCAGTCGACGCCGGGGGCGAAGCGGTCCTGCAGCTCGATCCACTGCGCCGTGCGGGCCTCGAGGTCGTGGCCCGGGTTCGTGTAGAGCCAGTGCTGGAACGCGTCGATCGTCGCGCACCAGGGCAGGAACCGGATGATCCCCTCCAGGTGCGTGCGGCGGGCCCGGTCCACGTCGCCCGCCGAGTAGAACTCGTCGAGGTACGGGTGGGCGAGCAGCTCCATGCTCATCGACGCGACCTCCGCGAACTCGATCGGAGCGTGGCGGTAGTCGCGGATAGGATCGTCCGAGCACAGCATCGAGTGGAACGCGTGGCCGGCCTCGTGGATCATCGTGTCCACGTCCCGCTGGGTGCCGGCCGCGTTCATGAAGATGAACGGGCGGCGCCGGCGGTCGAGGCTCTGCTGGTAGCCGCCCGGAGCCTTGCCCGGCCGCGCCTCGAGGTCGAGGCTGGTGCCGTCCCGCATCGTGTCGAAGAGGGCGCCGAGGCCCGCGTCGCCGCCCTCGAGCCGGTGGAACAGCTTGCTGGAGCGCTCGATCAGCTCGTCCGCCCCCGAGAAGGGACGCAGCGGGGCGCGGCCGTGCACGTCCACCGCCAGGTCCCACGGCCGCAGCGCGTCCACGCCGAGCAGCTCGGCTCGCTCGCGGTTGAGCTCGGCCACCAGCGGCACCACGAGCTCCTCGGCCGCGCGGTGGAACGCCTCGCACTCGGCGGGGCCGTAGTCGAAGCGGTGCTTGGCGGCGAAGGCGTAGTCGCGGTAGTCGGCCTTCCCCGCGTTGGCGGCGATGCGGCCGCGGACGGCGAGCATCTGCTCGAAGATGTCGTCGAGGGTCGCGCGGTCGGCGAGCCGGCGCTGGGAGACGAGTCGCCACGCCTCCTCGCGGGTCGCCCGCTCGGTCTCCTCCATGTACGGAGACATCTGCGGCAGCGTCTTGGTCGCGCCGCGGAACTCCACCGTCATCGCGCCGCACGTCTCGCTGTACCGCTGGCCGAGCTTGGTCTCCTCGGTCTGCAGCGGGATGTTCTCCTCGCGGAACAGCTCGACGTCGGTCTGCAGGCTGCGGAGCAGGACGCCGTAGCGCTCCTGGTCGAGCGCGGCCGCGTGCGGGCACTCGGCGATCTTCGTGTCCAGCTCGAAGCCGACCTGCTTGAGCGTCGGCTCGACGTGCTCGACGAAGTTGAGGTAGCCGTCCCTCGCGGCCTCGTCGTCGGTGCGGCAGGTCATGTCGATGTAGAGCGTGGCGTAGGCCTCGTGGGCGGCGGCATCGAGCTCGCTGCGGTCGAGGATCAGGCGTTCGAGGGCCTTCGCGTCGGGCAGGTCACGGTCGAGCAGCGCCCGGTAGTACGGCTCGAGCGCGTCCCAGGTCCGTCCGTCGAGGTCGGCGGGCACGAAGTCGGTGGCGGCGGTGGTGGTCATGGCCCGGATCGTAGCCGCCGGGCGGGGGCGTCGCCGCGGGGGCCGCGATGCCGGCGCGATGCCGGCGCGATGCCGGCGCGGCGCCCGCGCAGGCCTCGCCGAGCACTCGGACGCGGGCGGCTCAGCCGCGGGCGGGGGCCCCGCGATCCTCGGCGTGCGGGCCGGCCGCCGGCTCCTCGTCGTCCATGCGGTAGATCGCGACCATCAGGATCGCCAGCCCGACGACCAGGCACACGTCGGCGACGTTGAAGATCCACGGGTACAGCTCGGTCGAGCCGCCCGGCCACGACCAGCCGAAGGGCAGGTGCACGCCGGGGAAGAGGTGCAGCATGTCGCGCACGCCGCCGTGGACGACGCGGTCGTGGAGGTTGCCGAGGGCGCCCGCCAGCACCGAGCCGAGGGCCAGGTGCACGATCCACTGGTCCGCCCGCGTGCGGGCGAAGATCCACGGCAGCACGACCGCGGCCACGAGACTGAAGCCGACGAACACCCACCGCTTGCCCTGGCCGATGCCGAAGACCGCGCCGTGGTTCACCGTGAGGTGCAGGCCGAGGACGCTCGGGACGACGACGGTGACGCCGTGCGGCGGGATCGGCTCCATGCGCCCCTCGGCGTCGCGCACGATCTCGACCGGTTGCCCGGCCACGTGCTCGAACGCGACGGACTTGCTCACGAGGTCGACGACGAGGAGCACGACGCACGCGACGAGGAAGCGGGCCAGCGCGGCTCGCGAGCGGCTCGCCGGCGGTGGGAGCGGGGCGGGCGCGGGCGGCGACGGCGGCGGCGACGCGCCGGGCGGGTCGGGGGTGCGGCCGCCGGCGGGGGCGGCACGGGTCGCGTCGCTCATCCCGTCGTCTCCACCGAGTCCACCGAGATCGCCGAGGGGGCGTCGTCGTCCACCGGCACGAACGTCGGGCCGTCGTGGGCCGCGACCGGCACGGCCGGGACGTCCAGCCGCTCGGTGGCGGCGCGGGCGAGGAACTCCGCGTGCAGCGCGTCGTCGGCCACCACGAAGAGCGTCGACCCCGAGCCGGTGACGTGCGCGGGGCGCTCGGCGAGGCCGCCGAAGGCGTCGGCGAGCGAGCCGAGCTCGGGGGCGAGCCGCGTGGCCGCGGGGGCGAGGTCGTTGAAGAGGGCGTCCGGGTCCGGGGCGCGGGAGCCGTCGCCCGCGAGCCGGCGCACCGCGTCCTCGCGCATCGGGCCCGGGGGCTGCTCGTCGAACGCGGCGTAGACGGGGCCGGTGGGGCAGGCGGCCTCGGGCAGCAGGAGGACGAGGTGCAGCTCCGGGGACCGCGGGTGCGGCTCGAGCCGCTCCCCGAGGCCGCCGACGATCGCGCTGCCGCCGCGCACGAGGAAGGGCACGTCGGAGCCGAGGCCGGCCCCGAGCTCGGCGAGGGCCGAGTCGTCGAGGCCCAGGTCGAAGAGGCGGTCCACCGCCCGCAGCATCGCGGCGGCGTCGGTCGAGCCGCCGCCGAGTCCGCCGCCGACCGGGATCCTCTTCTCGAGCTTGAGCTGCACCGGCAGCCGGCGGCCGACGTGCCGCTCGAGGGCGAGGTGGGCCCGCACCGCGAGGTCGCGGGTGATCGACCAGTCGATGTCCGACCGGCGGCGGGCCTCCTCGTGCCACAGGATGGCGTACCGCGAGAAGCGGTCGTCCGGCAGGCGGGTCACCAGCAGCTCGTCGCAGAGATCCACCGTGACCATCCACGAGCTGATCGGGTGCATCCCGTCCTCGGCCGGCGGGCCGACGGCGAGGGCGAGGTTCACCTTCCCGGGGGCGAGGAGTCGGACGGCGGGGTGCATCCCGCGAGGATAGGCCGCGCCCGGCCCCGCGGCGGGCGTCCGCAGGGGGGTCCGCGACTCGTCCACCGCCGTCCACGTCCGATAGGACCGCGGCCGGCGGGGGCGGGAGGCCGCACGCGGGGGCGGGCGGTCCGGGGGTCAAGCCACCGTCCATCCACGACCGATCCACGGGCGGCGACGGAGGGGCCCCGGCCGGGCCCGCGGCGGAGCCGCGCACCCGCGAGGGAGGCCGTGACGGGAGTCGTCCCATGCGAAGCGACCTGCTCGACGACGGGCTGGCCGAGCTGCTCGGCCTCGCCCGCGAGGAGGAACGCCGGTGCGAGGGCCGCATCGAGGTCCGCCGCCGCTGCACGCTCCACGAGCCCCGGTCCCGCCGCACGGTGCGGGGCCGCACCGCCAACGTCTCCGCGAGCGGGGTGCTGGTCCGCCTCGACGGCCGCGTGCCGGTGGAGGCGGGCGACCGCGTCTTCGTCGGGATCGGCGACGGCTCGCGCCGGCGGCGGGTGCCGGAGCTGATCGCGGCGCACGTGGCCCGGGTGGTCGAGATCCGGCACGACCAGACGATCCTCGCCCTGCGCACCGAGCGGCCGGCGGCGTCCATCGCGGGCGTCGTCCGGGGCGCGGCCTGATGCGCTCCGGGGGGGTGGGGCGACCATCGTCGGTGCGCCGGCCGGCGTATGGGCGATGGCGACTGCGGCGGCCGGGCGCGGCGGGCTCCGCGGCGACCGGCGGGAACGACGCGGGCGAGGGCCGCGACGCGCCCGACCGCGCGTGCGCCCCCACCGTGGCCGCCTCGCCGCCCGAGGCGGCGTCTCCGCGTCGCCCGCGTCGCCGGCGTCCCGTCGGCCCCGACGTCCCGCTGGGCCCCGCCCGCACGACCGCGGGCGGAGATTCCCGAGTGCCCGCGACTTCAAGGGCCTCCGGGAACACCCACGCCGCCTGAGGGGTGATCATGGGGCCATGCGCACCCTCCGCCGCCTCGCCGTCGTCGCCCTCGCGCTCCTCGTCCTCGCCGGCGTCGGCGCGGCCCTGCTGCCGATGCTCGTCGGCGCGGGCCTCGGCCACGGCGCGCTTCGCGATCGCCTCGGCGGACTCGTGAGCGGCAGCGCGTCCTTCGACGCGATCGAGGCGTCGTGGGGCGGCGAGCAGGTCGTCCGCGGGCTCGAGCTCGTCGCCGACGATCCCGCCACCCGCGTGCGGGTCGACGTCGTGGTCGAGCACGGTCTGCTCGCGCTGCTGCGGGGGCCGGCGGTGATCGAGGCGCGGGTCGCCGGCTCGGCCACGGGCCGCGTCGACGAGCGGGGGCGCGTGAGCTTCCTCGACCTGCCGGCGGCGGGTGGGGCGCCGGACGCCGGGGGCCCCGGGAGCGGCGGGGGCGCGGGCGGCGGTGCGTCCGGCGATCCGGCGCGACTGCCCGCGGGCCTGCGACTCGAGGTCGGACCGATGGACGTCACGCTCGACGTGGCGACGCCCGCGGGCACGAAGCCGCTGCGGCTGCCGGACCTCGCGGGATCGATCGCGGTGGTGCCCGGCGAGCCGGCGACGGTGGAGCTGACCGCGACGTCGAGCTTCGACGGCGTGGACGGCGAGCTCGAGCTCGACGCGACGGTGAACGACCTCGTCGCCGCCGACGGCGCCCTCCGGCCGCTCGCGGCGTCGGTGCCGGCCGCGGGCCTGCGGGTACGGCGGATGCCGGTGCCGGCCGCGGACGCTCCGGTGCTCGTGGACTCGATGAACCTCGACGTCAGCGGCGATCTCGTCGCGGGCCTGGACCTGCGGCTGCGGGCGGAGCTCGACCCGGCGTCGCTTCCCGGTCCGGGATCGCCGGACGGCGCGGCCCCGCGGCTGCTGGTCGACGCGCGGGTCGGCTCGCTGCGCGGGCCGGACGGCGTCGACCTCGCGAACGCGACGTGGACCGTCGACGCGGAAGCCACGGCGCTGCCCACCGGCCCGATCGCGGCCGCGGTGCCGGCCCTCGCGGAGGCGGGCATCGACCTCGCCGAGGACGTCGGCCCGGTCGTGCAGGCGTGGGTCGAGGGCGGCAGCGAGCCGGGCACGCCGCTGCGGCTCGAGGCGCGGGGCGCGGCGGCGCGGCTGCTCGCTCGGGGCACGACCGGCGAGGGTGGGCGACTCGCGTTCGAGACCGCGCAGCTGGAGGCCACGGTGCGGCCGGCGCTGGTGGCGCGGCACGCCCCGATGCGGCTCGACGGTCCGGCTCGCGTGCGGGCGGTCGCGGAGCCGTTCACGCTCCGCCCCGCGGACCTCGCGGCGGGACGGCTGCCGACGATGGCGGTGCGCATCGCGTCGCAGGGCGAGGGGTCGATCGTGCTGCGGGCGCCGGGGGGGGCGGGGGCCGACGCGGAGCTCGACGCGGATGCCACCGGGGCGGGGACGGGCGCGGCGGCGGGCGGCGGGCTGCCGTCGGTGGTCAGCCTCGGCGGCTTCGAGGCGACGGTGCGGCGCCGCGGGCCGGCGGGCGGAGGCGCGGCGCCGAGTGAGGTGGAAGACGAGGCGGCGATGGCGTTCGCGGCGGCGCTGCACGACGCCGTCCTCACCCTCCGCGACGTGCGGATCGAGCACGCCACCGCCACGGTGCCCCTGCGGGCGGCGGAGCTCGTGGCCGAGGCCACGGTCCCCGGCGGCGGGGGCGACCGCGGACCGATCACCGCCCGGCTCCGGCCGACGCCGGTGCGGGCGGGCGAGGCGCGGCTGGCCACGGTCGAGGGATCGGCGACGCTGACCGAGGGCACCGCGGTCGACGCACGGCTGGTGGGACTGGAGCCGGGGACCCTCGAGGACGCCCTCGGGCTGGAGCCGGGCACGCTCGGCGACTGGACGCGCGGGTCGGGGGACGTGCGGCTGTCGGGGCGGCTCGGCGGACCGGACGCCGCGGAACGCGCCGGCGACGCCGCCACCGCGCTCGACGTCGTGCTCGCGTTCCCCGGCGTCGACGGGCCCCTGTCGGTCGCGTTGGCGGCGGACGGGACGCGGGCGGGCGCCCGCGCGACCGGCCTCCGCGTGCGGCCGTCGACGGCCCGGCTCGACGCGCTTCTCGATGCCCTGCCCGGCACGGCCGCCGCGGGGGACGCCGGACGGCCGGCCCTCCGCATCGGGGGCGAGCCGACCCTCACCCTGGACCTGATCCTCGAGGGCCTGCCGCTTCCCCCGCCCGAAGGCGGCGCCGGGGCGCTGCTCGCCGCGACGGAGCGGCTGGAGGTCGACGCCCGCACCACGCCGGCCACGCTCACGGCGGCGGGGCGCTCGGGGCCGCTGCCGGCGCACGTCCTCGGCGTCCGCGGCGGCGGCACGGCACCGCTTCGCCTCACGGCGGCGCCGGCCACGGTGGACGCGGGAGGCGATGCGGACGCCAGGGACGCCGAGGCCAGGGACGCCGAGGCCGACGGCGACGCCGCGGGGGTGGGCGTCACCGCCGAGCTGCGGGTCGTCGACCTCGGCGCCCGGCCGCGGCTCGGCGGATCGCTCGGCCTCGCCCGCACGCCGACCTCGGTGCTCGACGCGATCTTCGGCACCGGCGACATCGTGGTCGCGTCGATCGGCTCGACGCTCGACGCCACGCTCGTCGCCGAGGACTTCGGCCGCGACTCGGGGTCGATCCGGGTGGACGCCGCCGGCTCGCGGGGACGGCTGGAGGGCACGGTGCGGGGGGAGAGCGGCGCGTTCGTGGTCGAGGAGGCGACGCCGCTCGTCGTCACCGCGGACTTCCACCCCGTGCTCCGCGACCGCGTGCTCTCGCGGATCCTGCCGCTGTTCGGCGGGGTGAGCGAGACCGACGGCCCGCTGACGCTCACCGTCCGGTCCGCGATCGTGCCGCTGTCCGACGGCGTCGACGCGGCGGCCGCGGAGTTCCGCGCGGAGGCGGGCAGCCTGCTCATGCGTCCCGGGTTCGACTTCCTCTCGGTCGTCGCGCTGTTCGACCGCGGCGTGGCCGAGGACATCGGGGGGGCCGGGCCGATCGAGGCGCGGCTCGAGCCGGTCTCGGGGCGCCTGCAGGCGGGCCGGATCGTCCTCGACGCGACGCGGCTGGTGACGACCAAGGGCGCATCGGTGGACTTCGCCGCCGGAAGCTCCATCGACCTCCGCGACGGGACCATGGACATCCGGGCGTCGATGCCGCTGCGGTGGCTGGGATCGGTCTTCCGCGAGGCCCGCGACATCACCGACGAGATCACGGTGCCCCTGGTCGCCCGCGGACCGCTCGGCCAGGCCACGCTGCAGGTCGCGCCGTCCTTCGACGTCGGCGGCGCGCTGGTCGAGGCGGGCGTCCGCGGGCTGATCGAGCGCGAGCTCGAGCGTCAGGTGCCCGGCCTCGGCGACCTGCTGCGCGGGATCGGCGGCGGGGGGCGGCGGGATCGCGAGCAAGAGCCGGAGGGCGACGGCTGAAACGGAGCCGCGGGGCAGTCGAGGCGCCGGGCTGTCGGGCCGCCGGGCTGTCGGGCCGCAGGGCCGCCGGGCCGCGCGGCCAGATCGCGGGCCCGCGGCCACGTCGCCGTGACCGGCCGCCGTCAGTCGAGCCTCGGGGCCCTCACCAGACGGTGAACGACGCGCGGTCCCGCTCGCTGATCGCCACCTCGTCGGGCGCCAGCCGCTCGCCGAGTCCCTCGAGGATCCGCTCGCGGTAGTGCGGCAGGTAGCCCCGTTCGGTGTTGGTGTGGCCGGGCAGCAGCAGGGTGCAGCCCCGCGCGATGGCGGCCATCACGTCGTGGTGCCGCATCTCGCCGGTGAGGAAGACGTCGCAGCCCTGGGCGATGGCCTCGTCGACCATGGCCCCGCCGGCCCCGGCGCAGGCGCCGACCACGCGGTGCTGCTCCGGGGCGTCGCGGCCGCGGGCCACGCGGACCGAGGTCACCCCCAGCGTCCGCTTGGTCCGCTCGACGATCTCGGCGATCGTGGCCGGCTGATCGAGCGTGACGCGGCGGCCGGCCCCCACGTGCCGCATCGGCCGCGGCTCGAGGGCGTGGATCTCGACCGGCGGCTCCTCGTAGGGGTGGGCCTGCCGGATCGTCCGCATCGCCAGGGCGAGGGCGCGGCGACCGATCACCATCTCCAGCCGCACCTCGGGCACGCGCTCGAGCCGACCCGACTCGCCGACCGCGGGGTTCGTGCCCTCGAGGCCCATGAAGGTGCCGGTCCCGGGGATCTCGAACGAGCAGAGGCGGTAGTCGCCGATCATGCCCGCCCCCACCGTCGCCAGGGCCGCCCGCACCTGCTCCACCGCCTCGCGGGGGCAGTAGGTGACGAGCTTGCACTCCTCGGTCTCGGGCAGCTCGGTCCGCGTGACCAGCGCCCGGACGTCGCCACTGCCGAGTCCGCGCACCAGCCAGTCGTTGAGGCCGTCGGGGGCGGAGTCGAGCGCGGTGTGCGGGCTGTAGATCGCCACGTCGGCACGGGCGGCCCGCAGGACGATCCGCTCCTTCTCGCTCGCGTCCGTCACGCGCTTCAGCGGATGGAAGATCGGCGGGTGGTAGGCGACGATCAGGCCGGTCCCGGCGTCGATCGCCTCGTCCAGCACGTCCTCGGTGAGGTCGATCGTCAGCAGCAGACGCCGAGCGGGGCGGTCGCCCGAGCCCAGCAGCAGGCCCACGTTGTCCCACGACTCGGCGTAGCGCGGCGGGGCGATCCCCTCGAGGACCTTCACCACGTCGGCGACGCTCGGCTCCGGGCGGTCGGACTCGGTCATGGCGGGAGGATATCGCGAGGGCGCGGGCGGGCGGGTCGGATCGCGCCGGCGCGTCCACGGCGGCGTCGGCCTCGGCGTCGGCGGCGCCGGGGGCGTCGGGGGCGTCGGGGGCGTCGGGGGCGTCCGGGTCGTCGTGCGGTCGGGCTCGGCGCCGCGGCGGCCGGCCGAGCGTGAACCGGGTTCGCCCGCTCGCCGCCGGGGCCGGGTCGTGCCCGGGGGCCGCACCGGGCCCTCGTCCCGGCGGAGGAGCGTCCCCCGTGACCGCGACCGTCCGCACGGCGATTCCTGCGCGATCGGGCATTCGCCCCGATCCTCCCCGGGCCGCCACGAGGCCCTCGGACGGGCCCGCCGGAGGTTCGGCGCCGCGGGGCGGATCGACCCCCGATCATCGAACCGCGGCGGGGGCGTCGACCGAAGTATGGGTGGGCCCGACGCGCGGCCGGGAAGCGCGTCGCGGTCGAATCGGCGCCCGCGGGCCCGCGTCGGCCCGCGCGGCCGTAGGCTGCCCAGGGCCGAGCCCCCGGCCGGCCGCAACCAGGAGGAACGAGACAGGTGACGGGATCCACCACCAGCCACCGCCCCGCTCGCGAGCAGGGCGTCGACGTCTCCGTGCGCAAGCACTTCGTGCTCGACACCAACGTGCTGCTGCACAACCCCGGCGCGATCCTCATGTTCGACGAACACGAGGTCGTCGTGCCGCTGACCGTGATCGAGGAGCTCGACCACTTCAAGAAGAACAGCGACGACACCGGCCGCAACTCCCGCGAGGTCATCCGGGCCATCGACCGGCTGCGGTCCGAGGGGCACCTCTTCGACGGGGTGCCGATCAACGACCACGGCGGCACGCTGCGGGTCGACCGCTGCGACCACGAGATGCCCTTCAGCCTCGACCTCGAGGTGCCGGACCACAAGATCCTCGCGGTCGCGATGGCCCTCGTCCGCCAGGGCGTGCACACGGTCTTCGTCTCCAAGGACATCAACGCCCGGGTGAAGGCCGACGCCCTGGGCATCCCGGCCGAGGACTTCGAGGCCCAGAAGGTCGACGCGGACTGGCTCTACACCGGCTGGGCCACCGCCGACGTGCCGGACGAGCTGATCGACGAGCTCTTCGACGAGCGGCAGCTCACCCTGGGCCGGCTCGAGGGCTTCCTCCGCACCCGCGGGGAGGGCGAGCTCGCCCCGGACGACCTGCACGCGAACCAGTTCGTGGTGCTGCAGAGCCTCGGCGACACGTCGCACAGCGGCCTTGCCCGGCGGCTCGGCACCACGGACCACCTGATCCCGGTGACGCGGCCCCGGCGGCCGATCTTCGGGGTCATGGCCCGCAACGTCGAGCAGACCATGGCCCTGGACCTGCTGCTCGACGACGACGTGAAGCTCGTCACGCTCCTCGGCACCGCCGGCACCGGCAAGACCCTGCTCGCCCTCGCCGCCGGCATGCATCAGGTGTTCAAGGAGGAGCGGTACGACAAGCTGCTCGCCGCGCGGCCGATCATGCCGCTCGGCCGCGACATCGGCTTCCTGCCGGGCGACAAGGACGAGAAGCTCGCGATGTGGATGCAGCCGATCTTCGACAACCTCGCGTACCTGCTCTCGACCCGCGGCACGCACCTCGACCAGGCCGAGAGCCGCAGCCCGGAGCAGCACATCGACCGGATGATCGACGACGGCACGCTGGTGCTGGAGCCGCTGACCTACATCCGCGGCCGGTCGATCCCGCACCAGTTCTTCGTGGTGGACGAGGCCCAGAACCTCACCCCCCACGAGGTCAAGACGATCGTCTCGCGGGCCGGCGACGGCACCAAGGTGATCCTCACCGGCGACATCAACCAGATCGACAACCCCTACCTCGACGCCTCGTCCAACGGGCTCTCGTACACGGTGGAGCGGATGAAGGGCCAGCCGATGTGCGGCCACGTGACGCTGCAGCGGAGCGAGCGGAGCCAGCTCGCGAGCCTGGCGGCCGAGGTCCTCTGAGCGGCGGATCGGGGCGGCGCCGCGGGGAGGACGCGGCGGGCGGTCCGACGGGCGGCCGGCCGCGGCCGGTGGACGCCGCGCCGGTGCCGTCGGCGCGGTCATGGCGACCGCCCGGCGGGTCGCCGCCCGCGAGCGGCGCGGTCCCGGGCCGCCCGGGCGCGGCCGAGGCCGCCGGACGGGTCCCGGGGAGGACGCGGCGGCGTCGCCGGGCGGCGACCGCGAGACTCGCCGCGG
>CAYLNM010000041.1:0-28488 GCA_964385045.1 uncultured Isosphaeraceae bacterium | reverse complement strand
CGGCCCGGCGCTCGGCCCCGCGGTCCGACCTCCCCGCCTCCCGGGATACGATCCGCCTCATGCCCGCGACGACGCATCCCACCCGGCCGGATCCGGCCGGGACCGAGCCGCCCGCCGTCGAGCCGCTTCCGGTCGAGCCGCTGCGGCTCCCGCCGCTGGTGATCGGCGGCGTCCGCCTGCCGCACCCGGCCCTCCTGGCCCCGATCGCCGGCCACACCGACCTGCCCTTCCGCCGGCTCTGTCGCGAGCAGGGCGGGGTCGGCCTGGCGTGCACCGACCTCATCAACTGCCGGTCGATCCTGATGGGCCGCGAGAAGGCCCTCGCCCTCGCCGCCACCGACGAGCACGACCGACCGCTGGGGATGCAGGTCTACGGCTCGGCCGCCGATCCCCTGCCCGAGGCCGCGGCGTGGGCGGCCGACCGCGGGGCCACCATCGTCGACATCAACATGGGCTGCCCGGTCGACAAGGTCTGCAAGAAGAACGGCGGCTCGCTGCTGCTGTGCGATCCACCGTCGACGGTGGACCTCGCGGCCCGGGTGGTGCGGGCGGTGGGCGGCCGGGTGCCGGTCACCGCCAAGCTGCGGCTCGGCTGGAACCGCGAGTCGATCGTCGCCCCCGAGCTCGCCCGGCGACTCGTGGACGTCGGGATCGCGGCGATCACGATCCACGGCCGGACCACCGGGCAGCGGTTCAAGGGCGTCGCCGACCTCGACGGGATCGCCCGCGTCCGCGAGGCGGTGACGGACGTGCCCGTGATCGGCAACGGCGACGTGGTCGACGCCGCCTCCGCGGTGCGCATGGTGCGGCACTGCGGGGTCGACGGCGTGATGATCGCCCGCCAGAGCCTGCGGACGCCGTGGATGTTCGGGGCGGTGTCCGACGCCCTCGAGGGCCGCCCGCCGCGGGCCGAGCCGTCCGCCGCCGGCAAGCTGCGGGTGGTGCGGCGGCACCTCGAGCTGATCGTGGAGCTGCTCGGCGAGCGGGCGGCGGTGAAGCGGCTCAGCCAGCGGATCTCGTGGTACGGCAAGGCCCTCGGCCACGTGAAGCCGGTCAAGGAGACGATCCGGCTCGCCGCCGACGCCGAGGAGGTGCAGGACGTTCTCGACGCGGCGATCGCGCGGCTCGGCGAGCACCCCGAGCTCGAGCGCGTGCCCCCCGGGCTGCTGAACGACCTGTGGGAGCGGCCGGGGGACGGTCGCACCACGTCCGTCGCGCCGCGGGCCCGCCCCCCGGCCTCGACCCCCGTCCCGCGTCCGGCCCGGCGCACGACGCGGCCGGCGATGGGAGGCGCCGCGCCCCCGGCCGCCGGCCACGCCGCCGCCCCCGGCTCCTCGGACTGACCCGCGGCCCGGGGGCGAGTGCGCCTCAGCCGCCGCTCGGCGATCCGCCCTCGGCCGCGGCGGCCGACGCCCCCGCGACGATCGCCGCGATGCGGGCCTCGGCCAGCCGGCGGACGTCGGCATCCTCCGGGCTCGCCGCGATCGCGGCGAGCCAGGCCCCCTCCGCCGCGTCGCGGTCGCCGCGGGCCTCGAGCACGCGGGCGAGCATCAGGTGCGGCAGCGCGTCCTGCGGGGCGCGGTCCGTCGCCTCGCGGAGCAGTCGCTCGGCCTCATCGAGCTCCTCGTTCGCCTCGGCCGCCAGTCCGCGGTACATCCAGCCCTCCCACCGCTCGGAGGCGAGCCGCACCACGCGGACGCCGCAGGCCTCGAGCCGGGCCATCTCGCCCATCTCCCACGCCAGCGTGCCGTGCTCCACCCACGCCTGCACGTCCCCGGGGGCGTGCCGCAGCAGTTCGCGGTACACCGCGTCCGCCGTCTCGAGCCGGCCCAGCATCGCCTCGGCCCGGGCCTCGATCCGCAGCAGGTCCGGCCGCGGCTCGGCGAAGCCGGCGGCGTGGACGTCGAGGGTCGCGAGCACGTCGCGGTAGAGCCCCGCCTCGAAGGCGGCGCGCACGTACTCCTCGGTCAGCAGGGAGTCGTCGGGACGAAGCACCCGGGCCTCGGCGTACCGGGCCGCGGCCTCCACCGGATCGTCACGCAGCATCGCGGCCCGGGCGAGCAGCACGAGCAGCGACGGGTCGCCCTCGTACCGGTCGATCACCGGCTCGATCATCGCCTCGGCCTCCTCGGGCCGCCGCAGGTCGAGCAGCATCTCGCACGCGGCGACGAGGTAGGCCACCGGCTGCGGATCGACGTCGTGAGCCTGCGCGTAGTCGGCGGCCGCCTGCTCGATGCGGTTCCAGCGCTGGCGGACGATCCCGAGGTAGTACCACGCCTCGGCCTCGACCCGCCGGACGGCCCGTCGCTCGATCTCGATCCGCTCGAGGTCGCGCTCCTTCAGCGGCTCGCCGGACCGTTCCTGCCGCTCGGCGACGCGCTCGTCGATCGCCGCGATCGACCGCTCCGCCGCGGCCACGGCCCCGACGAAGGCCTCCTCGGCCCGCTGCAGGCGGTCGGACTCGAGCATCGCCCGTCCCTTGAGGATGCGGTACTCGGGCATGTCGGGCTGGGCCGAGATCGCCCGGTCGATGCTGTCGATCGCCCGGTCGAACCGGCCGGCGACGAGCTCCTGCTCCGCCTGCTGGAACGTCGCCCCGGCGGAGAACGCCGAGACGCGGTCGGCAGCGGCGGTCCGAGCCTCGCGGCCGGCCTTGGTGGGCCCGCCGCAGCCGCCGAGCAGCACGAGGGAGCCGGCGAGTCCGACGGCGGCGAGGGCGAGGACGGGGGCGGTGCGCATGTCGTGCTCCGAAGGCTGGGAACGCGCCCGAACGGCGGGCCGGAAAAGCAACCGGGGGGCGGGAACGAGTCCCGCCCCCCGGTCGTGCTCATGGTGGGGGTGAGTTCGGCTGAAGAGCCGCCCGGACATCAGCCCCCGTTACCGGTCCCTTCGAAGTCCTTCCGGAACACGCGGAACATCAGGCTCCGCTGGAAGGCCTCCTCCGTGGTGCCGAGCGCCCGGTCGCGGAAGTTGCGCATCTCGGGCTGCACCGGGGCGAGGCGGAGGGAGTTGTTGGCGTGGAAGACCGCCATGTCGAGGTCGCCCCGCTGGAAGGCGTCGACCGCCTTGCGGTTGTGGCTCTCGGTCTGGCGGGTCCTCGAGAAGGGCAGCAGGCCCGCGCGACTGCCCACGAGCAGGCCGTTGGCGTAGTCGCGGGCGTTGCGACCGGCCTCCCAGGTCGCGGCGTCGTCGAGGATCGTCGGCGTGATGAGGAAGATGATCTCCTCGCGCCGGACGGTGTCCTCGTTGCCGCGGAACGCCGCCCCGAGGATCGGGATGTCGCCGAGGATCGGCACCTGGCGCCGGGTGGTCGCGTTCTGCTCGCGGTACAGGCCACCGAGCACCAGCGTCTCGCCGTCCTGGACGCGGACGTTGGTGGTCAGCTCGTTGGTCACCTCGTCGGGAATGCTGACGGTGAGGCCGCCCTGGTTGGTGATGTTGCGGAGCCGGGCCTCCGAGACGCTCGGCTGCAGTTCCATCCGGATCATGCCGCTGCTCGACACGAACGGCCGGAACTTCAGCTGGATGCCCGTGTCGAGGTACTCGACGGTCTGGGTCGAGGCGGTCTCGGTCGCGGTGGTCGAGAGGTAGCCGATCCGCTGGCCGACGAGGACCGACGCCCGCTGGCGGTTGAGGGCCAGGATCTTCGGCCGGGCGAGGACGGTGGTGTCCGTCACCTCGTCGAGGACCTTCAGGAAGGCCGCGAAGTCGCCGGAGATCACGCCGACCTTCAGGCCCGCGGCCCCGGTGGTGTTGCCGACGCTCGAGACGACGCCGCCGGCTTGATTGTCCCCCGGCTCGAAACCGTCCTCGCCCGCCGCCGGGACGTCCGGACCGGTCTCGTTGCCACCGAGCAGGTCGTTCACCGCCGTGAGCGGGTTGCGAAGGTCGTTGAAGTCGAGGCTGCCGATGACGCTGAAGTCGACGCCGAAGGCGTTGGACTCGTCCAGCGTCGTCTGCATGATCGTCGACTCGACGAGCACCTGCCGCGGGGGCGTGTCGAGCTCCGACAGCGTCTCCGCGATGCGGTCGAGGTTCTCCTCGTAGTCGTTGACCACGAGGCGAGCGGTGTAGGCGTACTCGTCCGCGCCGCCGCTCGAGGCCGAGGCCTCGAAGCCGGGGGCCACGTCGCCGCGGGCCGACGCCTCGCCGTCGTCGGACAGCAGCGGGGTGATGAAGCTCTCGGCGTCGATGGCGGAGAGGTAGTCGAGCTCGAAGGTCCGCGACTGGGTCTGCCGGGTACGGGCCTCGATCTCCGCGAACTCCTCGCGGGTGTAGACGAAGATGAAGTCGCCCTGCTCGTCCCAGACGAAGCCGTTGACGGTGAGGATGGCGTCGAGGGCCTCGCGCCAGCTCACGTCGAAGAAGTTCGCGGTCACCAGCCCCGAGACGCGGGGCGAGGCCACGATGTTCTTCTGGGTGTTCACCGCGAACAGCTCGAGCACGCTCGAGAGCTCGGTGTCCACCACGTTGATGGTGATGGTCTGGTCCTGGCCGGACGCGAGGCCGGTGAAGGCCATGCCGGCGATGCAGGCCGCGATGGTGCGGCCTCGCCACGTGCGCGACGTGATCCTGTGGTTCCTGCTCATCTGAGATTGCCTCCGCGCTCGGGCGGACCCCTCTGAGGAGAGTGGGCGGTCCGTGCCCGGGCTGCTCTTCTGCTCGGATCCCCGCGGCCCCGGGACGGGCGCCGCGGACTTCACGTGCCGGCGAGCACCACCGGGTGGCCGCCGCCCGCGCCCCGCCGTCGGCGGAGGCGCCGGGTTTCGAAGCGCCGCCGGGCGGCCCACCGTGGGACGAACGGCTCGAACGCTCCACGCACCGGGCCCCGCCCGAGGGCGGCGTCCGGCACGCCGTCCCTCATTCGGACGGATCGCGGGCGGACTTGGGACCTTCCGGTGTGAAAGTGTGCGGATCGTGCGGGTCCGGGAAGCTCTCGCCGGATCGCGCAGCGTCCGCGCCCGCGGGCGACGCGGGTGCGCTGGCGTCCGCGGGCTCCGCGCTGCGCCCGTCGTCCGCGGGCGTCGCGCTCGCGGGCTCCTCGGGTTCGGCCAGCGCCATGCGCGGCATGTCCGACACCAGGATGAGGCGGGCCCAGAGCAGCAGCCCGATGCCGAGCAGCGGCGCGAACAATCCGGTGCGCCGCCCAAGGAGACGGATCCGTACGCGTCGGCGGCCGGCGACGGGAACCGGATGGTCGCCGGCACGCGGGCGTCCGCTCGGCTTCTCGTGCACGGATCGGGTCCTTCCTCGAGCGTGGGGTGTCGGGGCGGGCGTCGGCGCCGGCGGGCGACGGCGGTCCGGGGCGCGGCGCCGCGGTGCGGGTCGACTCAGCTCAGACGGCGGACGCTCAGCTTGCCGGTGAACGCCGAGATCGTGATCTCGTAGCGGGTGTCGCCCGCCTCGATCACGATGGTGCCGCCGCTGCCCGGGGCGTCGCCGGCCTGGATCGTGCCGCCGATCGGGTCGTAGACCAGGTCGCGTCCCCCGCCGTCGATCGTCACCGACGCGATCGCGACGTCCTGGAACCGCCGGTCCGCCACGAAGTCGACGATGTACCGGCCGAGCGACCCGGGCGAGCCGAGGGGATCGCGCACGTAGTCGGCGGTCGCCGGATCGAACGCGTCGGCGTAGCTCGCCTGCGTCTCGCGGACGATGCAGTAGCCCCGGCCGTCGTCGTAGAAGTGGACCCGCCGGAACTCCTGCCGGGCCAGCGCGTCGGACTGGGCGAAGCTCAGGTCGCCGATGATCTTGCGGACGGCGGCCTGCACGTCCGTGTCGTCGGTGTCCTGCAGGCTCGGCACGACGATCGCGCCCGCGAGTCCGAGGACCGCGATCACGATGATCAGCTCGACGAGCGTGTAGGCCCGTCGCGATCGGCGCGCACCACTCGTGCGCACCCCGATGATCGGGTTGTCCATCGCGTCCCTCCCCTCCGGCGGCGGGTCAGCCGCCGCCGTCGTCGCCCGCGGGCGCGGGCATCTCGACCGTGACCTCGATCTCGTCGAGGTTCGACACCTCGACCACGAGACCCGTCTCGATCATCTTCGTATTCGCGTCGACCGCCTTCTTCAGCTCCTTGAGCTGCTTGACGATCTCGGCCCGCTGGGCGGAGGAGTTGGGGAAGCGGAACGGCTCGTTCGGGCGCGAACGGTCCTGGGCGACCGCGGCCGGCGCCAGGGGCCGCTCGGCCACCTGGGTCCAGGCGACCACGCCGAGGAGGACCGCGTTGACGGTGAGCAGGCCCTGCAGGGTCCGGGTGCGACGGTTCTGACGCATGGCTTCACTTCCGGCCGGGGGAGTCGATGACCGCGGGGTCCACGCGGACCTCCGCCGTCACCCTTGCATCGGTCGAACCGTCGAGCCAGGTGAGACGGAGCGTCCAGCCTTCCGTGCCCGCGTTACCCGGACCTTCCCGCGCCACCAGCTCGAGGTCCACCAGGCCCTCCCCCGCCGGGACGACGTCGCGGCGCACGTCGGTCCGGTCACGCCACGATCGCGCGAAGGCGGGATCGGCCAGCCGCGACGCGGGCACGACGGCCCGCGCGGCGTCCTCGCCGGCCTCGGCCGCGTCGAGCGTCCAGGCGAAGACGGTGCGAAGCGTGCGGCTGTGGGAGAGGACGAGCACCTCCGACGCCTCCACCACGCCGGTGCGCGGGGCGTCGTAGGCGTGCAGCACCACGTCGGTGAAGGGTCCGTTGCCGCGGCGGTGGACCGCGAGGACGCCGGTCGAGCGGCGCACGACGTCGGCGAGGGTGCCGAGGGCCGCGGCGCGGGCGGGGCCGACCGCGGCCTCGGGCGGGACGGACGCGCCCAGCGGCTGCGGACGCAGCGCGACCGCGAGGCCGCCGACGGTCGCGGTACCGGCGAGGGCCAGCAGGACCCCGGCCTTGGCGGCGCCGCGGCGATGCCGGCAGCGGCGTGGCCATCGGGTTGCGCGAGCGGCGAGCGACACGAGCGAGACTCCGGGGCCGCGGGTCGGAATGTGACACGGCCCGGCGCATCGGCGCCGGGCCGTGTCGTGGGTATCGGCGGTCCGCGATGGGATCACCAGTCGAGCAGATTCCCGTCCGCGTCGATCGCGTACATGACGTTGCGACTGTCGTTCCAGACCCAGCCATCGTCGTCTCCACCACCGGAGGCGACATCCGAGCCATCCGCAGCCGGCTCGACAGCGTTGACGTGCACGCCGGTCGCGTTGCCGCGCATGGCGTTGCGAGGCTCGTCCTGGAGCAGACCGGCGTCGATCATGTCCTGCCAGCCGTTCGTCTCGAAGTTCGGATAGCCGGTGAAGTCCGGATCGACGTTGTAGAGCTCGATCTGGCCGCGGACGGTCTGCAGCTGGCTCTGGACCGAGCTCAGCTGGGCGTCCTCCGAGGCGCTGGTGAACTGCGGGATCACGATCGCGGCGAGGATGCCGAGGATCACGACCACGATGAGAATCTCGATCAGCGTGAAGCCGCGATTGATGCGAGTGCGAGTGCGCATTGACTGACTCCTAGGGTCGACCGGCCGAGCCCGTGGCTCCCTGCCGGGTGGTGAGGTGGATCCGGGACGGCACCGGAGTTGCCTCGCGAGCGACCGAACCCCACGTCGGTCGTCGGCGCCGGATCCCGGACGGAGGGACCATCGGTTCGGTCCGGCCGCGGATGAACCCGGGGGAGATGACGGGATGCAACGGAGGCGGTGCAGGCCGAAGGGTCACCCCAGCCCCTCGCGGTGGAGGAGTCTCCGCGACCCCGGAGGTCGCGTTCGCGCGGGAGATGCGGCGTGATCGGACGTGCCCGGGCGGGCGCGAGCGGCACCGCCGGGGCCCCGAGGCGCGCGAGCGCATCCGGGCGATCGCCGATCGCCGCCCGCCGGCCTCAGGCCGCCGCCCGCCCCTGCAGCCGGATCGCGACGCGGTAGCCGCGGCCGTCGGGTAGGCAGCGGATCACGGTGCCGCGGGCGGTGCCGCCGCCGGGGGCGCTGAAGGCGAGGACGAGATCGGTTCCGGGGGCGAGGGCGGAGCCGGTGCGGGCGCCGATGCCGTCGGGCGAGCCGTCGAGCAGGCGCAGCGCGTGGCGGCGGCCGAAGCCCGCCCCGCCGGTCTCGTGGGCGGTGGCGACGCCGTCGAGCGCCCAGCGGTCCTGCACGCGGCGCTCGGCGGCGTCGGCGTCGAGTCCGCGGGCGACGAGACGTGGTCGGGCGAGGGTGCTCATCGTCGTGCCTCCGGTGCCTTCCCCTCGCGGTCCCCGCGGCATGGATCGGCCCGCCGCGGGCCTCGCTTCAGGCCGAAGGACCGGAAATCACGCCGCTCGCGGGCCGCCGGGCGAGACCCGCGTAGACTGCGCCGGTGCCCGTCGCTCCCGCCATCCTGAACTTCGGCGCCGGCCCCGCGATGCTGCCGCCCGCGGTGCGCGACGCGATCGCCGAGGACGTCCGCGACCTCGGCGGGACGGGCATCGGCCTGCTCGAGCACGGCCACCGGACGCCCACCTTCGACGCGGTGATCGAGGCGGCCGAGGCCGCCTGCCGCCGGGTGGCCGGGCTCGGCGAGGAGCACGCGGTCCTGTTCCTCCCCGGCGGGGCCACGCTGCAGTTCGCGATGGTCCCGATGAACCTGCTCCCCCCCGCCGGCGTGGCCGACCACCTGCACACCGGCGTGTGGACGACCAAGGCGATGCGGGAGGCGGGCCGGATCGGCCGCGTGCACGTCGCCTTCGACGGCGAGGCCGAGCGATTCCGCCGCGTCCCGCGGCCGGACGAGGTCGACGCCACGCCCGGGGCCGCGTACCTGCACTACTGCGCGAACAACACCGTGATGGGCACGCAGTACCCCGAGCCCCCGCCCGCGCGCGTGCCGCTGGTGGCCGACGCGAGCTCCGAGATCCTCTCCCGCCCGCCGCGGGCGGACGCCCACGCCCTGATCTACGCCGGCGGCCAGAAGAACCTCGGGGCGGCCGGCATCACGCTCGTGATCACCCGGCGCGACCTGATCGAGGACGGCCTGGTGCCGCCCGAGGTCCGTGACCTGCCGGGCATGCTCGACTACCGGGCCCACCTCGCCGCCGGCTCGCGGCTCAACACGCCGCCGACGTTCGCGATCCAGGTGCTCCGCCGGATGCTCGAGTGGATCGAGGACGAGGGCGGCGTGGACGTCCTCGCCGAGCGCAACGAGCGGAAGGCGGCGATCCTGTACGACGCGATCGACGGCTCGGGCGGCTTCTTCCTCGGGCACGCCGAGCCCGGCTCGCGCTCGCGGATGAACGTCGTCTTCCGCACGCCGTCGGCGGACCTCGACGCCCGCTTCGCGGCCGAGGCCGCGGACGCCGGGATGGTCGGCCTGACCGGGCACCGCTCGGTCGGCGGCCTGCGGGCGTCGATCTACAACGCGTTCCCCGAGGACGGGTGCCGGTCGCTGGCCGCGTTCATGGCCGAGTTCGCGCGGCGGCGGGGCTGAGGGAACCGCCTCGTCGCCGGGCGGCGCCGGGACCGGATCCGGGGCGGGGGCTGGCACCCGTCATCCCCCGAGCGCCCGTGCCTCCGCGACGACGCCCGCCCGGTACCCCCCACCGAACAGCACGAGGTGGTTGAGCCGGTGCAGCAGCCGCGCCGCGGCGATCCGCGTCCCGGCATCCGGCGGCCGTCCCCCCGCCGCCTCGGCGTAGGCCTCGAGGCAGCGATCCGGGAAGCCGCCGAAGAGCGTCATCATGCCGAGCTCGGCCCAGCCGTCGCCCACGAGGACCGCGGGATCGAGCACCGCGACCTCGGCCCCCCCGTCCCCCCCCGCCGTCGGGTGCGCGTTGCCGGACCACAGGTCGCCGTGCAGCAGGGCCCGCGGCGGCGTGGCCGGCAGCTCGGCCCGCAGCCGGGCGAGCGCGCCGCCCACCACCGCGGCGTCGCGGGCGTCGAGCCCCCCGCCGTCCCGCGCCGCCCGCAGCAGCGGCTCGAGGCGCCGGTCCACGAGCAGCGCCGGCCAGCTCGCGGCCGTCGCGCCCGGGAACGCGGTGTCGCCGAGGTACGTCGGGGCGGGCCAGCCGTAGCCGTCCGCGGCGGTGGCCCGCGCCGGGTCGGCCGCGTGCAGGGCCGCGAGGGCGCGACCGAGCCGCTCCCACGCCGCCGCGTCCGGGGACGCGGGCGCGAGCCACTCCAGCAGCAGCACCGCATGTCCCGCCGCGTCGACGCGGGCGAGGACGGCCGGCGTGCGCACCGTGTCCGTCGCGGCGATCGCGCGCAGACCCGCCGCCTCGGCGTCGAGCCGCGGCGCCAAGGCCCGCGGCTCGAGCTTGGCCACCGCCTCGCCCCCCTCCCATCGCACCCGCCGCACGTCGGAGATGCAGCCGCCCGCCAGCGGCTCGAGCGCGAGGTCGTCCGCGGCCGGAGTGGACGCAGCCGCCTGGCCCGCCGCCGCCGCCGCCTCGAGCGCCGCCCGCACCGCGCGGGTCGCCGCGTCGTCGTCGCCCGTCGCGCCCGCCCCGGTCACGGGGCGAGCCGGTCGAGCCAGGACTCCACCGCGCGGTCGGCGAGCTCCCACACGAGCTCGAAGCCCTCCGGCCCGCCGTAGTAGGGGTCGGGGACCTCGACCCGCCGCGGGTCGCCGAGCACCGACAGGAAGAGGCTCGATCGGTCCTCCGGGGCGCCCATCGTGCGGACGCGATCGAGGTTGTCCCGGTCCATGCACAGCACGTGGTGGAAGCGCGTCCAGTCCTCGTCCCGCACCTGCCGGGCGCGGCTCGGGAGCACGACCCCGCGCGACTCGGCCACCGCCCGCATGCGGTCGTCGGCCGCCTCCCCGGCGTGCCACCCGCCGGTGCCGGCGGAGTCGACGTCGAAGCGGTCGAGGACGCCGCGCTTGCGGGCGCGGTGGATGAACAGCCCCTCGGCGAGGGGACTGCGGCAGATGTTGCCCAGGCAGACGAAGAGCACGCCGGTGCGGGGGGCGGAGTCGGCGCCGGAGGCGCTCGGGCGGTCAGGGGTCATGGACGATCGCGCTCCCGGTCGTCGGTGGACGGCGAGACCCCGCGGCGGGGCGCCCGGAGCCGCAGGGTATGGCGCCGCCGCCCGGTGGGCACGTCCGGTGGCCGGAGGCACGCGGCGGGCGGCACGCGGCACCCGGCACCCGGCACCCGGCGCGCGGCACGCGGCGGATGGCGACGGCGGGTGGCACGCGGCGGGCGGTGGGGTGGCGGTGACGGGGACGGGGAGCCGGCGGCGGGTGGCACGCGGCGGGCGGCGGGCGGCGGTCGGACGACGCCGCTCGGCCGGTTCGTCCCGACGCCCGCGGCCGGACGGCTCAGGCGACCGGCGCGTCGTGCCGCCGGGCCGCCTTGAGGGCGAGCACGCCGATGAACGCGAAGAGCACGATCGCCACCGCGTAGATCGCCCGGGCCTGCACCTCGGCCATCACGAGGGCCACCAGCGTCGCCCCGGTGAGGGCGAAGAGGCCCGCGACGCCGTAGAGGGCGAGCACGGCGCGGCGCACGGTCCCGGTCGCCCGCTTGACCTGGTGGTGCAGGTGCTCGCTGTCGGCGGTCGTCATCGAGACGCCCGCGAGGCGCCGGCGGACGATCGCGAGGACCATGTCCATGATCGGCAGCGAGAAGATGATCAGGCCGGCGAGCACGAGGTCGGTCCGGCCCTCGTCGCCGAGCATCAGGATCAGGACCGCGCAGAGGTAGCCCAGCATGAGGCTGCCGCAGTCGCCGAGGAAGATCACCGCGGGGTTGAAGTTCCACGGCAGGAAGCCGAGCACCGCGCCCAGCAGCGCCATCGCCAGCACGATGCGGGCCACCGTCATCCGGTCCGACATCTCCTCCCGCACCGCCCGCGGGATCGAGTCGGCGTCCGGCCACGGCCCCGCGGTCACGCCCCCCGCGAACCCCGGCGGATCCCCCCGCCCCCCGCCGGCCTCGGCCGGGTCCGCCGCCGGGCCAGAGCGGGCCTCGCCCGCCGCGGCCGCCCCCGGGCCTCCCGAGTCCGTCTCCCGGATCGCCGCAAGCTCCGCCCGCACCGCGGCGAGCTCGGTCCGCACCTCGTCGATCGCGCGGGCGACGGGATCCCCGGCCGGAGCCCCGGTCGCGGGCGCGATCGCTCCCGGCGACGCATCCGCCCGCTCCGCGCTCCCGGTCGTCGCCGCGGCGGCGAACGGCGACTCGCTCGCGGCGGGGGACGTCGTTGCCGCGCCCGCGGCCGGATCCACCAGCCGCGGCGCGAGCGGCACGAGGAGCACCGAGACCACGAGAACGCCGAGGGCGAAGATGCCCACCACGCCGCTGCAGAGACCGTCGAGCCCGTCGATGAAGTTGGTGGCGTTGGTGAGCCCGAGGATGAAGATCGCGATGATGGCGATGCCCACCCAGTAGGTGATCTCCTCGCGCAGCTCGCCCACCGTCAGCGTCTCGCCGAGGAAGCTCACCAGGACGTCGCCGGAGGCCGCAGCGTGCAGGCCGACCACCTCGAAGATCGGCTTGAGGGCGCCCGCCGCCGAGCCCACCCCGATGTCGGAGAGGGCGAGGCCCGCCGCGGCCACCAGCTGCCCGGCGATCTTGGTCCACGGATCCCATCCCCCGACGTCGTCGCCGAGGCCCGCGAGCGTGATCGCGACCATGCCCACCACGACGCCGATCGGCACCACCGGGTAGCCGAGGTCGAGGCCGCCGAGCAGTCGCGCCGCCAGCATCCCCGCCGCCGCCCCGGCGAAGACCGCGAGCCCCCCGAGGTACGGGATCGGCTCGCGGTGGATCTTCCGCGCCTCGTTGGGCCGGTCGACGATCCCGCGATGCAGGGCGAGTCGTCGGGCGAGCGGCGTGACGAGCAGGGCCACCACGAAGGCGACCACGAGCACCGGCGCCGCGGCGTTGAGCAGGTCCACGCCCGACATTCTCGAGAGACCGGCGGTCGCCGCCGTCTCGGCGAGTCCGTCCGCCGCCGCGACCGCGTCCGGCGCCCGACCGCCCGAGAGCTCCGAGCTCGCTCCCGGGCTCATCGCGCCGCCTCCCCGCCCGCGGCGGCCCGCGCGGCGACGTGGCGTGCGATCGCGTCGATCGTCTCGTCGAGGGACACCTCGGGGCGCCAGCCGGTGGCCTCGCGAATCCGCGCGAGATCGGGCACCCGCGCCCGCAGGTCCTCGAACCCCGCCCCGAAGGCCTCCGCGTACGGCACGTGCACGATCTCCGACGACGATCCGAGGCGCCGACGCACCCGCTCGGCGAGCTCCCCGATCGAGATCGGCTCGTCGTGGCCGACGTTGAAGACGCGGCCGTGGCAGGCCGGATCCTCGAGCAGCCGCGGGACCACCCGCACCACGTCGCGCACGTCGCAGAAGCAGCGGACCTGCCGCCCGTCGCCGTGGACCTCGATCGGCCGGCCCGCGCGGGCCGCCTCGACGAACCGCGGCAGGACCATGCCCCACCGGCCCACCTGCCCGGGACCGACGGTATTGAAGAACCGCCCGACCACCACCGGCAGGCCGTGCTCCCGGTGCCAGGCGAGGGCGAGGAACTCGTCGATCGCCTTCGAGCACGCGTACGACCAGCGGTGCAGGGTCGTGGGCCCGTACACGACGTCGTCGTCCTCGGCGAACGGCGTCCGCTCGCTCTTGCCGTAGATCTCGCTGGTCGAGGCGAGGAACAGCGGCGCCGCGGCCGCGGCCGCGAACCGGAGCACCGCGCTGGTCTCGAGCACGTTGGTCTCGATCGTCTCGACCGGACGCTCGACGACCAGCCGCACGCCCACCGCGGCCGCGAGGTGGTACACCAGCCCGACCGACGCGGGATCGAGGTCGGGCAGTCGCTCGGACACCGTGCCCCGGAGGAGCTCGAGTCCGCGGCCCTCCAGACCCGCGAGGTTCTCCGGCCGGCCGGTGGAGCAGTCGTCGATCACGACCACGCGGCGACCGTCGTCCAGCAGGCGCCGGACGAGGTGCGATCCGATGAAGCCGGCCCCACCGGTGACCAGCGTGCGGCGGTCGTCCGGGGCGGCCATGGGCTCAGGCCGACCCTCGGGGCCGCGGCGTCCTCGGGGCGGCGGACGTCACTTCTTGCCGCTCGCGTAGCCCGCCATCACCGCGAAGTTGCGGCGGAAGTAGCCGCCCGCGGTACCGCGGGGCCGGTTGAGCACGATGCCGACGAGCCGGGTGGCGTGCGAGAACTGCCGCACCAGCCGCCCGACGAGGCCGCGCTCCTCCTCGCCCGCCCGCACCACGAGGGCCGCGGCGTCCACGCGCCCCGCGAGGGCGAGGGCGTCGCCGGCCACCACCGCGGGCGGGGCGTCGAAGAGCACGAGGTCGAAGCGGGCCGCGAGCCGGGCCACGACCTCCTCGACCGCGACCGTGCCGAGTCGCTCCACGATCCGGGCCTCGGGCGTGCCGGCCCCGATCCAGTGGCAGCCGCACTCGTGGGCGTGCACCACCTCGTCCACCTCGGCCCGGCCGGTCAGCAGGTCGCCGAAGCCCGGCGCCGCGTCGTCGCCGCCCATGACCGCGGCAAGCCGCGGCCGGCGGAAGTTCGCGTCGATCACGACCACCGACCGCCCGGCGGCCGCGGCACTGGCCCCGAGGTTGGAGATCACGCTGGTCGTACCCGCCCTGGGCATGCCGCCGGCGAGGACGAGCGTCCGCAGGTCGTACGTGCTCAGCGTCCGCAGCAGCGGGTGGGCGATCTGGCGGTAGGACTCGGCCATCACGCTCGTCGGGGCCGCCCACACCGCCAGCTCGGGCTGCCGACACTTGGTCGGATCCTCGGCCGCCTCCGGGACCATCCCGAGCACGGTCGCGCCGGGGATGACATCGAGGTCGGACGCCGTCCGGACCCGACGATCACTGAGCTCACGGAGGAAGATCCCGGCCACGGTCAGGCCGCCGACGAGCAGCACCCCCAGCGGTGCCATCACCGTCAGCCGCGGGAAATGACGGTCCTGGGGCGTCTCGGCCCGGCCCACGCGACGGACGTCGAGGGCGTCCTCGCGGGCCTGGAGCAGCTGCAGCTCGTTGAGCGCTTCCTGGTCTCTGGCGAGCTGGGCCTGGGCCTGCTCGAGCTCGCGCTGCAGACGCTGGAAGCTGGCGAAGCCGGTCGAGAGCTCCTGCTGCTGCGCCTGCTTGGCCCGGATCTCCTCGTCGAGCTGCTCCCGCACCGCCTCGAACTGCCCTCGCTCGTTGAGCGCATCGCGCAGCCGGCCGTTCAGATTGCGGATGATCACCTCGCGTCGCCGTTGATCCAGCACCGACTGTGCGACCTCGAACTGGTTCCGAAGGTTGCGAACCTGCGCGACGTCCTCGCCGGCGAAGCTCCGTCGGGCCGCCTCGAGGTCGAATCGCAACGCCTCGACGCGCTGGATCTGGGCCGCGACGCTCGGGTCGCTGTCGGCCTCGAGCTCGTCCTCCTCGCTGTAGACGAGGTTGCCCTGGATCTTGTCGCGCAGCGTGCCGATCACCTGATCGATCGCCACCGCGCGACTCTCGAGGTCGGCCTGTCGGCGGTTGAGATCCTCGAGCGCCTGCATGACGTCGTTGTACCGCGGGTCGTCGAGCGTGAGGATGCCCTCGGCCCGGATGAACTGGAGCTGCTCGCGCTCCTTCTCGTCGATGACGTCCCTCGAGGCCCGGACCCGGGCCTCGAAGCGCTCGAGGTTCGACTCGAACAGCATCGACGCCCGGTCCCTCGCGTTCTGGATGTGCTGATCCGCGACCGCGTTGAGGACCACCGGGATCGACTCGCGGTACCGGCTGGTCCACACGATCCCGAAGAGCCGGGTCCCGGGATAGATCTGCCCCCGCAGCTGATCCTTCAACGTCAGCGCGGCGTCCTCGGACGGCACCGCCCCGCCGAACTCGGTCTGCCACCAGGCAGTGTTCTGGACGTCCTGCGTCCGCAGCGCCTCCAGGATGGTCTGCTCCCGCAGCGCGAGCTCGAGGTTGGTCGCCGCGGTCAACTCGACCTCGGCCGCGTCCATGATGGTGCGCGTCGTCACCTCGTCCGCCTGCGTGACGCCCGGCATGACCTCGAAGACGACGTCCTCCTGGTACAGGGCGTAGACCCGGACGAGGCCGAAGAACGCGGCCACGCCGAGGCCGCCGCCGACCACGAGCGAGGCGATGATCAGCAGGAGGTGCCGCCGAAGCACCTTGAAGGGATCGATGCTGGGACCCGTGGGGGCGGGCGGCCCCCCGGGGGCGCGGCGCCGGGTCGGGGCCGCCGGCGAAACGGTACGGGCGGGAGTGGCAGTGCTCATCGGTGCGTCTCGGTCCATGATGCGGGGGCGGGTCAGCCCCCGACGCCCGCCAGCTCGTTGGCCAGCGCGTCGATTCGGGTTCGAAGGTCATCGTCGTCCGGGGCGAGCTCGCTTGCCCGCTCGAGCAGCCGCATGGCCTCTCGATCGCGATCGGTCGCGGCGAGCACCTCGGCGAGGTGGAACGTGTTCAGGCCGCGCTCGTCGGCCACGATGCTCTGGCGGAGATAGGACTCGGCCTCCTCCCATCGCTCGAGCATCGCACAGATCTTGCCCGCGGTGTCCAGGACGGCCCAGTCCCGCGGCCGGCGGGCGACGGCCGCCATCGCGAGGGGATAGGCCCGGTCCGGGTCGCCCACCTCCGTCGCCAGCAGGAAGGCGACGTTGTTGAGCAGCCGTGGGTCGTCGGGCCGCTCGGCGAGCGCGAGCTCGAAGGCGGCGAGCGCGTCGTCCGGCCGGCCCTCGGCGAGGCGGCTCTGGGCGAGCAGCCGCGCCAGCTCGACCCGCTGCCCGCGGAGCTCCGGGGCATCCCCGGTCGCCTCCAGCGCCGCCTCGAACCGCTCGGTGGCCCGCCCGGGCGCCCCCGCGACGAGCCAGCCCCGTCCGAGTCCGGCGAGCACCCACGGCTCGAGCTCGTCGCCGGCGAGCCGACGGACCCGCGCCTCGGTCTGCTCCATGTCCTCGCCGGTGGCTCGCCGGACCTGATCGACCCAGACCTCGAGGTTGCGGTCCGCCAGCTGGCCTCCGGCGACCAGCGTCCGCAGGTCCGCGAGGGCCCGTTCGAACTCCCGGTCGGCGGGCACGGGGCGACCGAGCCCGTCCAAGGCGCGGGCGTAGACCGATCGAAGCCCCGGTGCCTCCTGCATCTCCGACTCGCGGCCGGCGAGCATGTCCGCGACGCGGCGGACGGACGGCGGCTCGGTCAGCAGCATCTGCGCCGCCTGACTGCGCAGCAGTCCGAGATCGTCGCCCGACAGCGCGTAGGCCTCGGCGAAGACGCCGGCGGCCCCCGCATGGTCGCCGCGGCGGGCGAGGAGGTCGCCGAGGCGTCGGCGCCACGACATCGAGGACCCGCTGGGCCCGTACCGCTCGACCGCCTCGCGGGCGGTGCGCTCGGCCTCGTCCAGCCGCCCGAGACCCACGTAGAGCTCGAAGAGCCGTCCGCGGAGGGCGTCGTTGTCCGGCTGCTCGTCCAGCCGCTCGGCGAACAGGCCGACGAGTCCGGCGTCGTCGCCGCTGGTCTCCAGCAGCAGCACGCGGGAGGGGAACAGCGCCGCGGGATTCTCGATCACCGTCGCCGCATCGTCGAGGGCCCGCTCCGCGTCGGCCAGCAGGTCGGCCCGTCCCTCCCGCTGGCTCCGCTCCACCAGGCGGCGGATGCGCAGCCGCCAGGCCGCCACGTCGTCGGGCCGCGCCGCGAGCAGCTCGTCGACCCGGGCGTCGAAGCGGGCGCCGATCGCCTCGGCCTCCGACTCGTCGCCGGTGAGCCACGCCGCGTCGGCCTCGCGGGCAAGGATGGACGCGTCCAGCAACAGCCAGCGCCGATCGTCCTCGTTCGCCGCCGAGTCCCATTGGGCCCGGGCCTCGGCGACCCGACCGCCGGCGAGGAGCGCCTCGATGAGGGTGCGCTCGACCTCCGCCGCCGACAGCAGCCGCTGATCGACGTCGAGGTCGGCGATCCGCGGCACGAGGATCGGCGTGGTTGCGCCGCCGAGACGATCCCTCAGCTCCTCGAGTGCCGGCACCGCGAGCTGCGGACGGCCGGCCCGCCGAAAGCTCTCGTACTCGTACCACAGCCACTGGGCCGCCTCGTCGGCCGCCCCGAGCCGCCCCCGCTCCTCGCGGAGGATCTCGATCGCCTCGGGCACGCGCTGCGTGTCCACGAGCAACGCCGTGCCGATCGCCACCGCGATCTGCCGGAGCTGGGGATCGGACGCCCCGGAGATCATGGAGCGGATCTCGGACCCCATCTCCTCGGGGCGGCCCGAGGCCGCGTCGTGCAGCGCCCGCAGCACGGACACCGTCAGCTGCATCGCGTCGGAGTCCCCCCGCTCGGGGTCGGCGGCGAGCGATCGAATGATCTCGTCCGCCTCGGCGAGCCAGCGTCGCCGCTCGGCCCGCAGGCGCTCGAGCTGGGCTTCGGCCGACATGCGAGCCCACTCGCCGGGGGAGACCAACGGCTGCCCGGCCTCGTCCACGAGGAGCGGGTAGGTCGGCGTCGTCTCGATGAGCAGAAGGGCGTAGCGCTGGGCGTTGGCCAGATCGTCGGGCGTCTGCCGGTGGATGCGGCGGCGCTCGAGCAGGACCAGCCCGTCATTGCCGCGACGGGCCTCGAGACCGAGCCGGATCTCCCGCAGCCGGACGTTGCCCGGGTTCCGGGCAGCCGTCTCCCCCACCACGGCGACGGCACGGTCGAGACGACCGGTGGCCACCAGCACCTCCGCGTACTCGCGGGCCAGTGGCGGCGACACCGGATCGTTGCGCCACGCGAGGTCGTACGCCTCGCGGGCGGACTCGAGATCCCCGCGCAGTCGATGGGTCCCTGCCAGCAGCCGGGCCACCTCGGCCGAGAACGGCAGGCGGTCCCGGGCCTCGGTCAGGGCCTCCACCGCCTCCTGCAGGAACGCGGCACGCTCCTGCCCCTCGCTCGCCTCGGCCCGGGCGACCGCCAGACGGCCGGCCGAGAGGCTGCCGTCGGTGGCGTCGACGTCCTCCGCGGCGATCACGCCCACCACCTGCTCGGCCGCGGCCCAGTCCTGCTCGCGGATCGCCCGGTCGAGGCGCGAGGCGAACCACCGCTCCCGGACCGCGGCGGAGGCGGCGTCGATGCCCGTCTCGACCTCCGCGGTCCACTGCTCGATGCCAGCGGCGAGACTCGCGGCGAGGGCGGCGAAGTCGGACGCGACCTGCGGGTCCTCGGCCCTCGCCGCGTTCCGCTCCGCATCCAACCGCTGACGCTCGAGCGACAGGACCACGATGACCGCCCGTTCCACCGGATCGTCGGTGCTCGCGCCGGCCATGGTGACCACGCGCTCGACCGGATCCTCCTGCTCCAACGCGGCCACCTGGGCCGCGATCCGCTCGTTGTCCGGGGCGAGCTCCAACGCCCGGCGGTAGGCCGCCAGGGCCGCATCGCGGTCACCCATCAGCTGCGCCACCCGCCCGGCCGCCCCCTGGACGCGCACGTCGTCGCGGCCTTCCTCGGACCCGGCCAGTCGATCCATCCGCGTCCGGGCCTGCTGCAGCCGTCCGACCTCCAGCAGGGCCTGCACGTCGGCGAGCTCACGGGCCACCGGATCCTCCGCCCGACCGGCGCGACGCGCGATCTCCTCACGCAGCGAGGCGACCAGCTGCGTCTGCCGGGGGAACGCTCGCTCGATGCGGTCGACGATCTCGCGGGTGGCGTCGAGCTCGTTCAGCCGCAGCCGAACGCGTGCGAGCTCCGCCAGAACCGCCAGCTGCTCGTCGACCCCGTCGAGGGACTCCTCGAGGACCTGCGCCGCACGGGCGAGCGCCCCCTCCTGCCGCAGGGCCCAGGCCAGCACCCGGTTCACATTGGCCCGACGGTCGGCGCGGAGTCGTTCGTCCTGATCGTCCTCACGCAGCGCCTCGAGCTCGGCGGATGCGGTACGGGCGTCATCGCGCACGAAGGCGGCCATCGCGCGGGCGTAGCGGGCCAGCGCGTCCTCCTCCGGACTGCGCCCGAGCCCCTCGATGACCTCGTCCACCGCTTCGGCCGCGGCCCCGGCCCCCGCCCGAAGCTCCGCGTACCCATCGTCCGTCCGGGACAGGCGATCGGCCCGGAAGATGATCGCCTCGACCGCGGCGACCCTCGCTTCGATGCGGGCGGTTCGCAGCAGGTGAGCGTCGATGCCCATCGCGGGGGCTGGCACGGCGCTCAGGGCCGCGACGGCGGCGTCGAGCCGGTCCAGCAGCGCCGCCTGGTCCTCCTCGTCACCATCGACGCGACGGACCTCATACGTGCGGGCCCGCACGTCGGTGAGACGCAGGCGGACCGAGTCCCCCATCCCGTCGCGGGCGAGCGCCGCGTCGAGGATCGGGGCCACCGAGAAGCGAGCGTCCTGCGTCGCGAGCGGCAGCAGCGGCTCGATCGCCGACGCGATGATCTGCACGAACTCCTCGCGGGCCGCCTTGAGGGCCTCCGGCCGGGGACCATCGTAGACCGGACCGGTGCCCGTGCCGTTCACCGCGGGGGCGGCCGCGGCCTCCGAGGCCCGGGCTGCGTCGACGATCTCCTCGGGCGTCGGCACCATCGCGGTGGTGGCGTAGCGGACCGCGACGTCCCGCGCGATTCCGAGCGTCCGGTCCGCGGCCGCCGCCGCCTCGTCGAAGGCGGCACGGGCGCCCGCCACGTCCCCGCCCAGGGCTTGCTCTTGCCGCAGTCGCTCGAACCGCGCGCGGTGCACCGTTCGCCGTGCGACCGCGGCCTGCAGCCACGTTCGGATCGGAACGTCCCCCTCGACCGCGTCGGCCGGCATCTCCGCCTCGGCCTGCTCCACCGCCTGCCGCAGCACGGCGACCGCCTTGTCCATCTCTCCCGCCGGGACCCCTTCCGTGGCGAGGATCCGGACCTCGGCCGAGAGCGCCGCGAGCAGTGCCGCTCGGGCATCGTCCCAGTCCGGTCGTTCCTCCACCAGCGTGCGAAGGATCGCGATGCCCTCCTCGCGCTGGGCGTCGGTGCGATCCGTCCGCAGGTCGATGCCGGCGTTCGGGGTCGAGAGCCACAGTGCCTCGGCGAGCCGCCCCTCCGGCTCCGCCCACTCGTCGGCCGCCGCGCCGATCGTCGCGAGCCGCTCGCCCGCTCGCCGCATCTCGTCCCACCAGGCCCGCGCCAGCGACGCGGGCAGGAACGGTGTCATGGCCCGGAACGCCCGGATGGTCGATCGCTGCGCCTCCGGATCGTCCTGAAAGATGGCGGCGGCGTGGTTCGCCAGCCGCAGCGTCCACTGCAGGTACTCGAGCGCCTCGTCGCGCGAGCCCGGCACGATCCGGCCGTGCACGCGGTGCATCAGGTCGATCGCGGCCCGCATGTCCGGATCCTTGCGGATCGCGGCCTCGAGCTCCCGGTGGGCGAACGAGAGGCTGCCGGCGTCGGTCAGCTCCGCCGCTCGGACGTAGTGGTCCTCGGCGGACTTCTCGCTGAACAGCCAGATGCCGCCGATGCCTCCGCCGAGGAGGCCGAGGATGATGATCAGGATCAGCAGGACGCGAACGTTGATGCGGGCGGCCATGGAGTCCCTCAGGGCGAGATGGACGCGGCGATCGCGTCGGGCGGGGGCGGACCGTCGCGCTCGACGACGGACCAGTCGGGCAGGCAGGACATGAGCTCGGGCAGCAGGGGCCCGAGCAGGTCCGCGGCGGCGGCGACGAACGCCTCCTCCGTCAGGTCGGTTCCCTGCGCGAAGAACTGCACCTTGCAGTAGTAGGCATAGCGCTCCTGGGGTCGGAACGCGAGGGCCTTCACCTGCTCGGGCGTGACCGCGATGCGGCCGTTGGCGATGAAGAAGTAGCCGGCGAGGAAGGTGTTCCCGGGGTCGCGGGCGTGCTGGAACGCGCTCGTGCGCAGCTCGACGTCACCCACCGGGAGGATGACCTCCGCCCGCCGGCGCGTCACGGGATCGACCCGTTCCGCCACGCGGTAGGGCTCGCCGGTGGCGAGATTCTCCAGACTCTCGGACCTCGGCCATCGGTCCATGTCGACCGCGAGCGGCAGGTTTCGGGGCCGGGACGTGGCATCGAGGCCCGCGGCCACCAGGCAGCGGTCGGGCACATGCGGCACCGCATCGATCATGCCCGTGTAGTACGCGACGTGAAGGACCATCTCCGGGCGGTCCGGGTCCTCCGTGTCGCGGTAGACCCGGTCGAGGTAGAGGTCGGTGCCGAGCTCCTCGACCATCGCCGCGTCGAGCTTGCGCGTCTCGGTCGCCGAGACCCAGGTGCCCAGACGACGCGGGATGGTGTCGAAATGGGCCCGCAGGTCCACCGGCTCCTTCTGCAGGTAGACCGACAGGGCCCGGGCGGCGACGCGGAATCCCACCGCCGAGCCCACGAGGACCACCGCCAGCAGCACGAGCGCGATCGGGGCGCGGTGGTCGAAGGGTCGCCACGGTCGGTCGGCGGCGGCGGGCGAGGAGCCGGAGGCGGCTTCCGCGGAGGAGGTGGTGGGGGCGCCGGCGCTCATCTCGTCTCTCCCGCGGTGGACGTCGGGGGCGAGGCGCCGGACGACGCGTCGTCCTTCGGCTCCGGCTCGACCACCACGTTGCGGACGACCCAGAGCAGGCCGAGGAAGATCACGAACGCGGGAATCAGCCACACGAGGCCCACGAAGCTGTGGAAGTCGCCCGCCGCAAGCGCCGGGTCGTACAGCGACAGGTAGCCGAGGGTGATCACGCGCAGCACGTTGACCACGATCGCGGTCGGGATGCCGAGCAGCACGAGCAGGCTCCGCTGCCACCACCGACGGAGTCCGGTGTAGGCCATCGCGACGCCGAGGGCCATGAAGGCCATCAGCGTCCGCATGCCCGAGCAGGCCTGGGCGATGTTCAGGGGATGCATCTCGCCGCTCGCGAGCAGCACGAAGATCGTGTTCCCCTCCCGCGTGACCTCCACCCCGCTCAGCGCGAGGACCGCCTCGGCCCCCACCGCGGTGATGTCCTGCAGCTCCTGCGTGATGATCTCCATGAAGCGGTCGGAGATCGTCTGGCCGAACAGCACGAGGTAGCAGACCGGGAACAGCAGCCAACGGAGGGCCGACCAGCCGCAGAAGAGCAGCACCGTGCCCAGGATCGCGAGCCCGACGCCGGCGGCCCGGTAGTTGTGGTGGTGGAGCACCTGCGGCCCGAACACGCAGGCCGAGTACCAGCCGACGCCGAGCACGATCGGCACGAAGCCGAGCCACGCGGTGCGGATGCCGGCGCGGGCGATCTCCTCGCGGCGGAGCCAGACGAACCAGCCTGCGATCGCCGGGATGATCAGCGTGTGGCCCCAGTCGGAGGGGTACTCGAAGGCGAAGCGGACCTGCCGGGCGAGGAAGTCCCAGAAGACGATCGCGAGGAGCAACGCCACCACCACGGCACCGCCGATCGCCCCCGGCGCGGGGGCGAGCCGGGGGGCCGGCGACGGATTGGCGGCAAGGTCCGCCATGGTGCTTCCTCCTTGCGCGGGGCGACCGCGCGACGAACGGCTGCTACGGGACGGCACCGCCCCCGGTTCGGAGACCGGCCGGGCTCCGCCCCCCCGCCCCGGCCGAGCCGCGGCCCGGTGGAGCCGCATCCTTCGCGGTGCGGTCCGGCGGGTCGAGTACGGCGGGTCGAGTACGGCGGAGGAACCGCCGCGACCGTCCGCCGTCCCGGCCGACCCCGCCCCCGGAGACCGGGACCGTGCCCGGGGGTCCGCGGCTGAGGGTCCGCGGCTGAGGGTCCGCGGCTGGAGGTCCGCGGCTGGAGGTCCGGGGCTGGAACTCCGGGCCGTCGGGTCCGAGTCCGGAGGTCCGGGCCGCGACGCCCGGGCCGCGGAGTCCGGGCCTCCGGATCAGCGGCCGCTGCCGACGTTGCTCGGCGGCGCGCCGAAGACGTCGTTGCCGAAGTTTCGATCGAGCAGGAAGCCGAAGCCGTAGCTCGCCCGGAAGCCGTTGCGGATGACGGCCAGCGGCGTGGCCCAGAAGTTCGTGCCGATGTTGATGTGGTCGTCGGGCTTGAGGACGATGTCCGGCTCGGTCCGGTTGCGGATCGCCTTGAGGTTCACGCGAATGGTGGCCTCGCGGTTGTCGCCCACGATGCGGGTGATGTCGACCCGCTCCGGGATCGCCAGGGCCCCGAAGCCGCCCGCCGAGGTGATCAGCCGGCTGAGCGTGAAGACGCCCTCCGCCGGGATCTCGTAGGGGCCGGGCCGGTTGATCTGGCCCTCGATGTAGACCACGCCCGAGTCCGGCGGCTGCACGTAGATGCGATCGTCGGGCCGCACCACGATGTTGAAGCGGCTGTCGCCCTCCAGGAGCCGCTTGGCCGGGATCTCGATCACGCGGTCGACGATCAGCGGCGACTCGGCCCCGCCTCCGCCGCCCCCGCCGCTGCGGACCCAGCCGCCCGCGCTCGGGTCGTACCGCCATTCGCCGCTCCCGCGGCCCACGTCGTCGACGTCCACCGGGGCGCCGCCTCCGGGCTGCAGGTCGTCGACGTCGATCGCGGGCTCGCCGTCCTGCCGCAGGACGCCCGGGCTCACGTCGCCGTCGCCGCCGCCGCCACCCATGCCGCGGTCGAACTCGCGGATGAGATCGTCCGGATCGGTCCCGCCGGGGGTCGGCTCGGGCGTGCCGCCCGACTCGCGGTCGCCGCGGCGCTCGAAGTCGGGCAGCACCCGCTCCTCGAGGGGCGAGGACCGCATCACGTAGATGGTCTCGACCGCGGTCGACACGCCGCCCGCGAGCGCGAGGGCATCGAGCAGCCGCAGGTCCTCGCGGCGGAGCGTATAGAGCCCGGTGCCGCCGGTGAACCCGTAGACGGTGTACTGGAAGCCACCGGACTCGGCGATCTCGACCTCGACCTGGGGGACGGTGATGATCGCGGAGTAGGCGTCGATCAGGGCCTGCTCGAGCTCCTCGGCGGTCAGGCCGGCCGCGAGCACGTCGCCGATCTCGGGGGCCCGGAGCACGCCCGAGGCATCGACGCGGCTGGTGCGGGTGGCCCAGTTCCGCTCGGCGTACAGCTCGTAGACCTGCACCGTCACGAAGTCGCCGGGGGCGAGGCGGTACTCGAGCCGGTTGGGGACGAGATCCTCCTGGGTCACCGGCGTCGCGTCGGAGAAGGACTCGTCGTCCTGCTCGATGGCGTCGAGCCGGGTGAGGATCGGCATCGTCGTCGGGTACAGCTCCCAGTAGCCCGCTACGGACGGGTCCATGTAGCTGTCGACGTTGCAGCCTCCGAGACCCAGTCCGCCGGCGAGGGCGGCGAGGGCGGCGAGGCGGATCGATCGGCGATGGCGAAGGCTCATGGATGATTCCTGTCTGCCAGGTTCAGCCCGCGAGGACGGACGGGCCCGGAGCCCGCGGCCGTTCGGGCCGGACAAGGTACCCGACCGGGCCGGTCCGCGTTCGGGTGCGTTCCCGGACGCCGGGCCTGGGCATGCGGGTTCGGTATCGGCGCAGGGCGGCATGGCCTTGGGGGAAATCGGCCGATTCCCGGAACGGCCCGCATAGCCGGCCGGGTCCGCCTCGCCCGGGCGATCGGACCCCCGTGCGCGACGTCGCGGCGCCGCCGCCCGCCCCGGCCGCGCAGCCCTCGCGCGTGCCGCTCCCCCGCCCCGTCGCGGCCGGCCCGGATGCCGGTCCACGGGACGTCTAGTATGACGCGATGGTCAGCAAGAGCCCTGCCGTTCCCGCCGCCCCGTCCTCCTCGGCGATCGAGCGCACGCTCGCCCGCCACCCCCGTCCGCTCGGCGGCGACACCGCCCGCCGGGCCGGGGCCGAGGCCCGCGTGAGCCTCTCCGGGATGGTGCTGAACAACGCCGGCCAGCAGGCCCAGCAGCTCCAGATGCGGCGGAAGCCCGACTGGATCCGCGCCCGCGTCCCCGGCGGCGAGGGCTACCGCGAGGTCAAGCAGATCGTGGACGAGCACAGGCTCCACACCGTCTGCGAGGAGGCCTCGTGCCCGAACATCGGCGAGTGCTGGTCCCGCGGCACCGCGACCATCATGATCCTCGGCGACACGTGCACCCGCTCCTGCGGCTTCTGCAACGTCAAGACCGGCAAGCCCGAGCCGCCGGACGCCGACGAGCCCCGGCGCGTCGGCGCATCGCTTGCGCTGATGCAGCTCAAGCACGTCGTCATCACGTGCGTCGACCGGGACGACCTGCCCGACGGCGGGGCCGCCCACTGGGCCGCGGTGATCCGGGCGTGCCGCGAGCAGGCCCCCTGGATGAGCGTCGAGTGCCTCATCGGCGACCACAAGGGCGTGGAGGCCGACCTCGACGTCATCTGCGACGCCGAGCCGGACATCCTCGCCCACAACATGGAGACGGTCCGGCGGATGCACCCCGCCGTCCGCCCCCAGGCCCGCTACGAGCGGTCGCTCGCCGTGCTCCGCCGGTTCCGCGAGCGCGACCTGGTGGCCAAGACCAGCATCATGGTCGGGATCGGCGAGACGGACGAGGAGGTCATCGAGCTGATGGACGACCTCCGGCAGACGACCGACATCCAGATCCTGACCATCGGGCAGTACCTGCAGCCCACGCGAAACCACCTCCCCATCGACCGCTGGGTCACCCCCGAGCAGTTCGAGTGGTACCGCCTCGAGGGCCTCGCCCGCGGCTTCGACGTCGTGGAGTCCGGCCCGCTCGTCCGCAGCAGCTACCACGCCGAGGAGCAGGCCGAGAAGCTCTCCAAGGTCCGCCGCGAAGCCTGATTCGACCGACGAGCTCGGCGCACCGGCTGCGCACCGCTCGCCCCGTTCGCATCCGAACCGGCCGGCGTCCATCCGCGGACGCCGGCTTTTTCACGTGCGGCGCTTGGGTCGCCGGTGCATCTGGTCGATGGCCCCCGCGTGCCGGGATCCGGCATCAACCCGAATGGGGACACCGACATGAACGTCACGCAGACCGTCCGCCGCCTTCGCGACGACGCGTTCCTCGAGGAGCTGCGTCGCTCGCTCGCGTCGTGGGCCGACGACGTCGATCCGGCGCTCGTCGAGGAGACGGTCGCCTGGGCCGACGGGGTGCGGGGCGGTCTCGCGGACCTCGTGGAGCTCGTCGCCGATCCCGACGACGCCGCGATGGCCTGCGCGGTGAAGCTGATCGAGCTCAAGGCGGGCTGGATCGGCATCAACACGAAGCTCAACTACACCGCGGTGCAGGGAGGGACGGTCGAGACGGCCGACGCCCTCCGCGGCGCGGCGACGAGCGCCCTCGTCGACCTGCTCGAGGCATTCCTGCCCGGCCGCAACGTGGAGGCGTTCCACGCCTTCCTCGGCTCGCCGCTGACCTCGCGGGCCCTGCGGGTGCTGGACGACGTCTGGAACGACGCGGTCAAGCCGCGGCCCGCGTTCCCGCCCGCCCGCAAGGCGAAGGGCGTGGACTCGGCCCGCAACCGGAAGAACCGCGGGTGGCGTCTGGCCGCCTGACGGATCGTTGTGTCACGCCCCGGGGGGCTCGGAGCCGCCCGGCGTTCAGGAAAGGATTGGACCGATGGTCACCGACCCGACCCTCGAGAGCCTCCAGCAGCAGCTCGAGGCCCTCTACGCCGAGCGGGAATGGTTGAACAACCAGCTCGGTACGTTCGACGCGGAGAGCGTCGTGACGATGGTGCAGAGCCTCGAGGCTCAGCTCGCCGACATGTACAAGCGTTTCGGCTCGATGACGACTCCCGAGCTGGCCAACGCCGGCTCGCTGCTCGCGCAGATCGAGGAGCTCGCCAGCAAGCTCGACGAGAAGTACAGCGAGAAGTCCGTCGTCTTCGAGATTCACGACAACAAGCCGGTGCTCAAGGCAGTGTGGACCGAGCACCTCGATGGAGAAGCCTGATCATGACCGCCATGCCGAACACCATGGGTGCTGCCAGCGGCAGCTTCGTTCCGGATGACTTCCTCGCCTCCTGCGGCGGCGTGGACCGCTCCACCGCCGACAACCAGCCCTTCGGCGTCGTCAAGTGCGACGACTCGGGCAAGGTCCTGCTGTTCAACAAGTGGGAGTCGGAGATGGCCGGGGTCCCGGTGAACAACGCCGAGGGCAAGAACTTCTTCACCCAGGTCGCCCCCTGCTCGAACAACGGCCTCTTCTTCGGCACGTTCAAGAAGGGCGTCGCGTCGGGTCAGATGAACGTGGTGTTTCCCTACACGTTCACCTACAAGATGCGTCCGACCAACGTGAAGATCCACCTCTACCGCGACGGCAACACGAAGAGCAACTTCATCTTCGTGACCAAGGCCTGACGCGGTCCGGATCGGACGAACGATCGCCGCGGGGCGACCGGTGCACGCCGGTCGCCCTGTCGCGCGCGCCGCGGGCTGCGGGCGGTGGGCGGTGGGCTGCGGACGATGGCCGCGGGCGGCCGGCGTCCGGTGCCCGGCGCCGACGCCGCGCCGTGGCCGGCGGGATCGGCCGACGAGGCGCGGGCGCTGCGCCCGGATCGCGGCGGCGGGCGGGACCGGTAAGTGCGGGGCTGCGGATCCGCGGCGGGATCGGCCGATCCCCCGCGGACCCGGAGCCCGCCCGTGCGGCCGCCCCGGGACCGGAGCTCCCGCCCCATGCCCGTGAGTCCCCCGCCCCCCCGCC
>CAYLNM010000040.1:20156-28667 GCA_964385045.1 uncultured Isosphaeraceae bacterium | reverse complement strand
GAGGTCCTCACCCTGCTCGCGGCCGCTCCGGGCGACGTCGTCGTCGACTGCACCGCCGGCCGCGGCGGGCACGCCCGGCGGCTTGCGGCCGCGATCGGCGAGCACGGCACCCTCGTCCTCGCCGACCTCGACGCGGGCAACCTCGCCCACGCCGCCGAGCGCTGCACCGTGCCGGGCGGCCCGGCGGTGATCCCCCTGCACGCCCGATTCGACGCGGTGCCGGGCCTGCTCGCCGAGCGCAGGCTGCGGGCGGGCGCCGTGCTCGCCGACCTCGGCTTCGCGTCCAACCAGATCGACGATCCCGCCCGCGGCTTCAGCTTCGCCGCCGACGGGCCGCTCGACATGCGGCTCGACCCCGGCGGCGGCCCGACCGCGGCCGACCTGCTCGCGCGGATCCCCGAGGGCGAGCTCGCCGACCTGCTGTTCACGGTGGGCGAGGAGCCGCTCGGACGGCGGATCGCGCGGAATGTTGTCGCCGCGCGCGAGCGCGAGCCGATCACCTCCACGGCGACGCTGGCCGAGCTGGTCCGCGCCGCCTACGGCCCGCGGGCGGCACGCTCGCGGCTCCATCCCGCCACCCGCACGTTCATGGCGCTGCGGATCGCCGTGAACGGCGAGCTCGACGCGGTGGAGGGCCTGCTGTCGGCGATCGCCGACGACGCCGAGGCCCTCGCCGCCGCCGAGGACGCCCGCGACGCCGCGAGGCCCGCGGCCGAGGAGAACGGGAAGGAGTCCGCGACCTGGCTCCGCCCGGGGGCACGGGTCGCGGTGATCGCGTTCCACAGCCTGGAGGACCGGGCGGTGAAGCGGGCCTTCCGCGACCTGACGGACCGAGGCGCGGCGGAACGGCTGACCCGGAAGCCGATCCTCGCCTCGCACGCGGAAGTGCGTGCGAACGCCCGCGCACGGTCTGCTAGACTCCGGGCGGTGGCGATTCGGCGCGTCAAGGATCGACGACCGAGCGCGACCGCGGGGGATCTCCCGCCGTACCCCGGCGCGTGATCCCCGCCCGGCGGACGGGCTCCGCGCCCGCCCGCCGACAGCACGAGGCCCCCGGCACGAGCCGGGTGGGGTTCACGGACGGACGGGGCCAATGACGCGCGAGAACAAGTTGGCGCTCGTGGTGGGCTTCGGCCTGCTGCTGCTCGTCGGAATCCTGGTGTCGGACCACTTCTCCCCCGCCCGGGTCGAGTCGGCCGAGGACCTGCGGGCCGGTCGCGGCCCCGAGGCCGCCGCGCGCCCGTCGTGGATGCGGACGCCCGACGTCCCGGCGTCGCCGGGTCCGAACGGCCCGGGCGGCACGGCCGGCACGGCCGAGGAGGACGCCGCCCGCGCGGCGATCGGAGTGCCCGGCCCCGGCCCCCGGCCCCGGCTCGCGGCCGACGACCGCACGCGCGCCGACCGCGCGGCCGATCCGCCCGTCGGCGTGCGCCCGATCTCGAACGCCACCGGCGGGACGAGCGCCTCGCCCCCGCCCCAGCCCGTGTCCACCCGCCCGCGGGTCGTGACCCGCGGCGAGACGTTCGAGTCGATCGCGAAGGAGGTCTACGGCGACCGCGGCCTGGCGAAGGACCTCGCCCGCTTCAACGGCATCGACGACCCGCGCCGCCTGCGGGCGGGCGCGACGATCCAGCTCCCGCCGCTCGCGCTGCTGCGACGGGACGGCACCGGACCGCGGCCCGCCGCCGCGGGCGAGGGCGAACGGCCCACCGCCTCGGCCTGGCGGACGTACGTCGTCCGCCGCGGCGACACGCTCTCGGAGATCGCCCGCCGCGAGCTCGGTCGCCGCGACTGGCAGGTCATCCTCGAGGTCAATCGCGACGTCCTCGCCCACGCCGAGGACCTGCGTCCGGGCATGACGCTCCGTCTTCCCCCGCGGCGCGGATGACCGCGGGCGGCCGTCAATCCGAGGCCGGGCCGCCCGGGGCGAGCGGCGTCGCGTCCCCCGCGCGTCCCGCCACCGTCTCGCCGATGTTCGCCAAGCTGCTGGCGATCGTCGTCGCGCTGATCCTCGTCGGGGCCGCCCTGCTCGCGATCCGCCACCAGCGGCTGGAGACGATGCACCGCATCGCCGCCGCCCGCGAGGCGATCGACCGCGAGCTCGCCCGGCAGCGGACGCTGGCGGCCCGCATCGCCGAGCTGGCCGAGGCCGAGCGCGTGGCCCGGCTCGCCCGCGAGCTCGACGTGGGCCCGTGGACGCCGCGGCCGGAGCGCGCGGTGCCCGCGGACGAGCTCGTGCACGCCGCCCGCGTGGCCGAGCAGCGCGAGCGGACCCGCGCCGACGAGCCGCGGCCGCGCTTCGGGCCGCCGGTCCTGGTCGACGCCGGGGACACGGCGCCGGCCCCGCCGGCGACCGCCGCCCCCGACGATGCCCGGGAGCGAACCCCGTGAGGCCGCGTCCCGACGCCCTGGCCGTGGACCTCGACCCGGTGGCCCCCCGCACGCCGCGTGGCCCCGCCACCGCCCGCCCGCCACGCCCGCGTCACGTCGCCGGCAGCCCCGGCCCCGCCCTCGGATCCGCCGTCGCCGCGTGGCAGCGCGACCGAGCCGCCGCGTGGCTGCAGCTGGTCGTCGTGATGATCCTGGTCGGGCTCGCGGTGATCCTCGGCCGGGTGGTGCAGCTGCAGACGATGCCGCCCGAGCCGATCACCGACGCGATCCAGGCCCGGCGCAGCCTGCGGGTCGAGCACGGCTTTCGCGGCGCGATCCTCGACCGGGCGGGCCGCCCGGTGGCGACGACCACGCCGGGGTGGCGGGTCTTCGTCGACCCCCAGGCCGCGCCCGAGGACGAGCTGCCCACGATCGCCTTCGATCTCGCGCCGCTGCTGGACGCCGACCCGGTGACCCTCGATCGCCGGCTCCAGGAGGCCATGGCCCGCCGGCCCGGGACCCGATTCGTCCCGCTCACCGATCCCCTGCCGCTCGAGCGCGTCGCCCGCGTGCGGGCGGCCCGGGCCCGCGGCGAGCTCCGCGGCGTCGGCCTCGAGCCGCGGCCGATCCGCGTGCGGCACGCTCCCGGCCTCGCCACCGCCCTCGTGGGCACCGCCGGCTTCGACGACACCGGCCTGAGCGGGCTCGAGCAGGCGTGGAACCCGATGCTCGACGGCCGGGACGGGCACGTGCGGTATCGCCGCAGCCGTTCCGGGCGCGAGCTGTGGATCGCCCCCGGCGATCACGTGCCGCCCCGCGACGGAGCGGAGATCCGGCTGTCGATCGACCTCGTGGTGCAGCGGATCGCCGAGGACGCCCTCCGGCGGGCGGTCGGCAGCGTGAACGCCCAGGGCGGGCGGATCGTCGTCGCCGATCCGCGCACCGGCGAGCTGCTCGCGGCCTTCGACATGCTGCAGCACCGCACGGACCCCGAGACGATCTTCGCCGGCCACCGCGCCCGGCTCGATCCGAACGCGCCGCCGCTGGTGGCCCGCACCAGCCGCCTCGTGGCCGAGCCCTACGAGCCCGGCTCCACCTTCAAGCCGTTCGTGTGGGCGATCCTGACCGAGGACGGCCACGCGAGGCCGGACGAGCGACTCGACACGCCCGCGGGCCCGCCCGGCCAGCGGTTCGGCCGCCGCATCGTGCGCGACGCGTACTACTACGGCCCGAGCGACTGGCGGACCGTCCTCGTCAAGAGCATGAACTCGGGGATGGGCATCGTCGCCGAACGGGCCTCGCACGAGCGGCTGCGGGACCGCGTGCGCGACTTCGGCTTCGGCGAGCCCACCCGCATCGGCCTCTTCGCCGAGTCGCCGGGCACCGTCAGGCCACCCGCGCAGTGGACGAAGTACACGCAGGTCTCGGTGTCGATGGGCCACGAGATCGCGGTGACGCCGCTGCAGATGGTGCGGGCGTTCATGGCGTTCTGCCGCGACGGGACGATTCCCGCGCTGACGTTGCTCGCGGCCGACGAGCCGGTGCCCGGGGCGGCCGCGGGCGGGGCCGTCGCGAGCCGCCGCGTCGTCGCCCCCGAGACGGCCCGGCTCGTTCGCGACGTCCTGCACGAGGTGACGACCGAGGGCACCGGCCGCCGCGCCCGCTCGGATCGCTGGACGAGCTTCGGCAAGTCGGGCACCGCGCAGCTGCCGAATCCGGTCGCGGGCGGCTTCTTCGAGGACCGGTACGTCTCGAGCTACATCGCGGGCGCTCCGCTGGAGGACCCGCGGGTGGTGGTGCTCGTGGTCATCGACGACCCGGACCGCCGCATCGAGCACTACGGCGGCCGCGTGGCCGGGCCGGTGGCGAAGGAGGTCTTCGAGGCGGTGCTGCACCACTACGGCGTGCCGCCGGATGCTCCCGAGGCGACGGGCGGCGACGAGGGCGAACCGGCGGCGACCGCCCGCCCGGCCGCCCCGTCCCTCGTCCGGGCGGACGCGGACTGAACGCCGGCGCCGGCTCAGGCCGCCTCGCGGTCGAGGCCCAGCTGCCGCATCTTCTTGTAGAGCGTGGTGCGGTTGATGCCGAGGGCGTCGGCGGTGTCCTGGCGGTTCCACCCGTGGGCCTCGAGCGCCTGCAGGATGATGAGCCGCTCGGGCTCCTCGAGGGCCTCCCGCAGCGGCCGGACCGCGTCGGCCTCGGGCCGCCAGACGATCGCCCCCTCGCCGTGACCGATCGACCCGGGTCGCAGGGCGCGGCCGGTCCCGGCGCCGCCCGCGGCCGCCCCGCCGTCGCCCCGCACGTGCGGCGGCAGGTCGCCGGCCCCGATCCGCGGGCTGCGGGCCAGCACCACCGCCCGCTCGACCACGTTCTCGAGCTCGCGCACGTTGCCGGGCCAGTCGTGGCCGCGGAGGGCCTCCAGCGCCGCCTCGTCGAAGCCGGTGACCATCCGTCCCGCCTCCGCGGCCTTGGCGGCGAGGAAGTGCTCGGCCAGCCGCGGCACGTCGTGCCGCCGATCCCGCAGCGGCGGCAGATCGATCGGCACCACGTTGATGCGGTAGTAGAGGTCCTGCCGGAAGGTCCCCTCGGCCACCAGCCGCTCGAGGGGCTGGTTCGACGCGAGGACCACCCGCACGTCCACCTCGACGGTGCGGTTGGCCCCCACCGGCTCGAACGTCCGCTCCTGCAGGACGCGCAGCAGCTTCAGCTGCATGCCCGGGGAGGCGGAGTTGATCTCGTCGAGGAACAGCGTGCCCCCGTCGGCGGCGAGGAAGCGGCCGGGCTTGTCGACGTGGGCCCCCGTGAACGCCCCCTGCACGTGGCCGAAGAGCTCGGACTCCAGGAGCGTCTCGGGGATCGACCCGCAGGCGATCTCGACGAAGGGCCCGTCCGCCCGGTCCGACCGCCGGTGGATCGCGCGGGCGATCATCGACTTGCCGGTGCCCGACTCGCCGTTCATCAGGACGGTGGTGCGCGAGGGGGCGACCGCGTCGACCACCTCCATCACCCGCCGCATCCGCGGGTCGTCGCCCACGATGGCGTCCTCGTCCACCGCCGGCACGCCGGCCCGCCGCCGCGCCGACTCGGCCAGCAGCAGGTGCCGCGCGATCGCCCGGTCGAGCGCCGCCGCGAGGTCGGCCTCGGACACCGGCTTGACGAGGTAGTCCGCCGCCCCGGTGCGCACCGCGGCCACCGCCTCCTCGATCGTGCCGAAGCCGGTGACGACGACGGGCACGATCGCGGGGTCGGCCCGCAGGATCGCGGCCACGACCTCGAGGCCGCGGCCGGCGTCGTCGAGCGTGGACGGGTCGACCAGCAGCACCGCGCGTCCGCCCCCCGGCTCGCCGCCCGTGCGGGCGGCGCTCACCGCGCTCACGCCGTCGGTGGCCACGTCGACCTCGTGCCCGAGGCCGCGCACCGACTCGGCGAGAGCCTCGGCGACGATCGCGTCGCCGTCGGCCACCAGCACCCGCATGCCCTCCGTCGTCCGTCCCACCGGGGATCGCTCCCTGCTCACTCGTGGTGAACCGTCGCGACCCGCCCGACGGCGTGTCGAGCGACGGCCACGGTCCACGGTGGATGATGCGTTGACGCGACGTGCACGTCGGCCGGCGCGTTGCGCACCGGCTGCGCCCGACCCGCGGGCACGCCCGCCGACCGACCAGGATTGCCCATCTTCACAGGGTTCCCGGACGTGTCCCACCGCGACGTGTCCCGATTCGCGCCGAGGGCTTGCGGGGGGCGGCGCGTTCACTATGCTCGCCGGTCGCGGCTCGCGGACGCGCCCATGGAGGAGAGGGCACGTCCTGCGGGCCCTTTTTCTCGCGCGGGCGGATCGACGCCCCCTCGGCGAGCACGCCCCGACACGGCCATCGGGGCCCCCACCAGCGACGAGGCACGGAGCGGGCGAGATCGCCCATGGTCGCGATCCCGCGCCTCAGCGGTAGGCCAGCGGCCGCCCGCTGGCGCCCGTGATCTCCTTGATCACCGTCATCACCGCGAAGCCGACGAACGCGAAGAGGCCCATCCAGACCGCCTCCTGCGTGAGGCCGAGCGCCATCAGCCACGCCGAGGCGTAGAGCGCCTGCCACATCGCGCCGTAGCGGCGCACCTTCTCCGCCGCCCGTCGTCCTTCCAGGCCGGCCGTCTTGTGTCGCGCGACGACCACGAACGCGAGGCCGGTGAGCAGCGGCAGGATCACGCGCCACGAGGCCGCGTCCGACGGCCAGTCGCCGTCGCCCACCCGCGCGACCCACAGCAGGACGAGCGACCAGAACAGCCAGCCGACGATCGCGAGCGTGACGCCGCGGCGGTCGAACCGCGGGCGCTTGCCCTCGAGGACGTGCACCGCGGCCGCGATCCCGACCGCGTGCGACATCACCAGCCACACCGGCCACGTGAAGGTGAGGCCCTCGGCCGGGATGTACATGTGGGCGGCGTGGACGAGGCCCATGGTGACCACGCCCACCGCCGGGATGTACTTGCCGGTGGCGTTGTAGAAGAGCAGCGCGGCCGCGGTGAGCAGCGTGATGCACACGCTCCACGTCCCGATCCACGCCGCGCCGAGCACGGCGACGATGAGCGAGCCGACCGTCACCACCATGGCCTGGGCGTGGCCGATGCGGCCGGCGGGGATCGGGCGGCTGGGACTGAACGTCGAGTCGTGCCGCACGTCGAGGACGTCGTTGAGGCTCGCCCCGTAGGCGAAGAGCCCCACCGCGATGATCGCCCCCGCCAGCAGGGCGGCGGGCAGCGGCATCGCCGCGACCTCGGGCAGCAGGGCCTCGGCGCCGGCGGCGCCCGCCGGGGCCGCGGCGCCGTCGGGCGCCGGGCTCGGCCGCACCGGACCGGCCATCGGCGGCGTGCCGACGCCCGCCGCGGCCGCGACCCCCGCCGTCGCCCCGCCCGCCATCCCGGCCCGCACCAGCAGCACCACGAACCAGATGTCGCTCACCGCCCCGAAGGCGATGGTCAGGCGCGTGAGCTGGATGGCGGTGGCGAGCCGGCTGAGCAGGTTCATCGAGGGGCGCATGCTACCGCCGGGCGGGCTATCATCTTCGCCCTTCGGAACGCGGGCCCGACCCGCGACGCCCCGCCCCGCCTCGCGGCGGCCCCCCCGACCTCCCGCATGCGCGACCATCGCTCCGAGACCAGCCCGGCCCTCGAGGCCCGCGGCGCCCGCGTGGGCCTCGCGGTCAGCCGCTACCACGCCGACGTGACGGACCGGCTGCTCGCCGGCGCCGTCGCCGCGTGGCGCGCCGCCGGCGGCGCGGACGAGAACCTGCTCGTCGTGCCTGCGCCGGGCTCCTGGGAGCTGCTGCCCGTCGCCCGCGCGATGGTCGACCGCGGCGACCTCGACGGCGTGGTGTGCCTCGGCCTGATCCTCACCGGCGAGACGACCCACGACCGGTGGCTCGCCCACGGCCTCGCAGGGGGCCTCGCCGCCCTCACCGAGCGGACCGGCGTGCCCGTCGCCTTCGGCGTCCTCACCTGCCAGGACCTCGAGCAGGCCCGCGCCCGGGCCGGCGGCGCCGCCGGCAACAAGGGCCGCGAGTCGATGGAGTCGACCGTCGGGGCGATCGCCGCGGTCCGGCGGACCGGGGCCGTCGCCGCCGGGGGGCCGCTGCCGGGTCCACCCGCCGACCTGCCCGAGGAGGCCGCCTCCGCCTCCGCCTCCGCTCCGGCTCCCGCCCCCGCTCCCACCCCCGGCCGGGGAGCCGCCTCGTGACCGCCGCCCGCTCCCCCGGCGCCCCCACCGCCCGCCGCCTCGTGCGGCGAGCCGCGGTGCAGGCGCTCTACCAGCTCGACGCGAGTCCCGACCCCGACCTCGACATGATCCGCACGTCGCTCGACGGGGCGGCCGGCGACGCGGGCGTGCACGAGGACGCGTGGACCCTCGCCCTCGCCGCGTGGGCCGGCCGCGGAGCCGCCGACCGCCTGCTGCGCCGCGTCGCGCCGCAGTGGCCGCCCTCGCGCCAGGCCGCCACCGACCGGGCGATCCTCCGCCTCGCCTGCCACGAGCTGCTGCGGCGGGGCCTGCCCCCCGCGGTGGTGATCGACGAGGCGGTCGAGCTCGCCCGCGAGTTCTCCACCGGCGACTCGCCGCGGTTCGTCCACGGCGTGCTCGAGGGCGTGCGGAAG
>CAYLNM010000040.1:0-20056 GCA_964385045.1 uncultured Isosphaeraceae bacterium | reverse complement strand
CGTGCCGCCGCCGACGACGCGCCGGCGTCCGGCCCGTCCCCCGACCCCACCGCGGACCGTCCGCGGACCGAGTGAGCGAGGGAGGCCACCCCGCGATGGGCATCTTCAAGTCGACGTTCGGCGCGATCCGCCGCGGGCTCGCCAAGACCCGCGAGAAGCTCGCCGGCGGGCTGCGGCGGCTCGTCAAGGGCCGGCAGCTCTCCGAGGAGCTGATCGACGAGATCGAGCACTACCTCATCACCGCCGACGTGGGCGTGCGGACCACCACCGCGCTCGTGGACGAGCTGCGGGAGGACTTCCGGGCCCGGCGGATCTCCTCCGGGGACGAGGTGATCGACTTCCTGAAGCGGCGGCTGCGGGCGTGCTTCGACGACGTCGACCGCTCGCTCGCCACCGTCGCGGAGGGACCGACGGTGATCCTCGTGGCGGGGATCAACGGCGCCGGCAAGACGACGAGCGTGGCCAAGATCGCCCACAGCCTGCGGAAGGATGGCCGGACGGTGCTGCTCGCCGCCGCCGACACCTTCCGGGCGGGCGCGGTCGAGCAGCTGGCGATCTGGTCCGACCGCCTCGGGGTGGAGCTCGTCCGCGGCCGCGAGGGCGCCGATCCCGCGAGCGTGGTGTACGACGCCGCCGAGGCGGCGGTCGCCCGCGGGACGGACGTCCTGCTCATCGACACCGCGGGGCGCCTGCACACGCAGGAGCACCTCATGCGGCAGCTCACCAAGATCCGCGACGTGGTCGCGAAGAAGATCCCGGGCGCCCCGCACGAGGTGCTGCTCGTCCTCGACGCCACCGGGGGCCAGAACGCGATCGCGCAGGCGGAGATCTTCCAGCGGGCGATCGACGTGACCGGCCTCTTCCTCGCCAAGCTCGACGGCACCGCCAAGGGCGGCATCGTGATCGCGATCCGCGAGCGGATCGGCATCCCGGTGAAGCTCATCGGCGTGGGCGAGACCCCCGAGGACGTCGAGCCCTTCGATCCCGACCAGTTCATCGAGGCGATGTTCGAGGAGGACTGAGGGCCACGGGCGTGCCCGCGTCCCGTCGCCCCGCCGCCCGCACCGCGTCGCGCGGGCGCCGTGCCTCGTCTCGGCCGTCCGCCGCCACTCACCGTCGCTCACCGTCGGCCGCGGGCGCCTCCGACCGCCGGTATCATCCGCCGCGTGACGCGATGCCTCCGAACGCGCTGGTCCGCCGCCGCCACCGCCGTCCGCTTGCGCCTCCGCCGCGGCGGCCGCGTGCCCGCGGCGTCCCGCCCCGCCGGCTGCGTCCGCGGCCTGCTCGCTCGCGCGGCCGGCCTCGCCCTCGCCGCCGCCACCGCGCTCGCGCTGCCCGCCCCCCCGGCGGCGGCCCAGGTCAACACCGTGCTCCTGCCGGCCCGCGGCGACGATCCCGACGCGACCGTCCGCCGCATCCCCGTCACCGGCGACCGGCTCTCGGGGATCGTCCTCCCGGTCGAGCCGCAGGCGGGCGGACTTCGTCTCGAGGCCCTGCGGGCCGACCTCTGGCGGGTGGACGACACCCGCCGCCTGCTGCTGCAGGGCGACGTCGACGTCAGCATCGCCGGGCACCGCTTCCGCGCCCCGACCGCGGTGATCTGGCTGAACCGCCTGCCCACCGACGAGGGCGTCGTGACCCAGGTCGCGGCGTGGTTCGACGAGGTCCGCAACCCCGAGCGACCCACCGGCGTCGGCGTCGCGGGCCGGCGGCTGCTGGTCACCGGCGCCGTCCGGGGCGAGGTCGTCCTGCGGGCCCCGCGGGTGGTCGACGGACGCCCCGCGAACAACGCCTTCGTGCTCGCGGCCGAGCAGCGGCTCCGCGGGTATCTCGCGTCGCTGCTCGGCCGGCTCGAGTCGGGCGATCCTCCGTCGCTGTCGCCGATCCCCGCGGTGCGGCCGCCCGAGGACGCCGCGGCCGCCCCCGGCGACCCGGCCGAGGTCGAGCTCCCCGAGGTCTCCGCCCGCCGGCCGTGGCTGCGGGCCCCCGGGGCGACCATCGCCTTCTCCGCCGCCCGCCTCGAGCTCGAGACGGGCGAACGGGAGAACGTCATCCGCGCCACCGGCGGCCTCGTGGTCGAGTACTTCGCCGACGACGACGCGGCGGTGCCGTCCCAGCTCACCCTCACCGCGACGCGGGCGGTCATCTTCACCGACCCCGGCGCGGTGCGCGACCTCTCGCGGCGCTCGCTCGACGCCACCGCCGTCCGCGGCATCTACCTCGAGGGCGACGTCCGCGCGGTGGCCGACCGCGGCGAGCAGGTGCTGCGGGCGCCGCGGGTCTACTACGACTTCCAGAGCGGCCGTGCGATCATGCTGCAGGCGGTGCTGCGGACGTACGCCCGCGACGTCCGCGCCCCCGTCTACGCCCGCGCCGCCGAGATGCGGCAGATCGCCGAGGATCAGTTCGCCGCCCGCGACGTGCGGGTCTCGGCGAGCGAGTACGCGATCGGCCACCTCTCGATCGGGGCGAGCCGCATGCTCATCGAGCGGCGGCCGGTGGGCGAGCCGGAGGTGGCCGGGGGCCCGGCGGCCGAGCTGGACCCGCGCGAGACCCCGGCCCGCGGCACGTTCCTCGACGCCCGAGACCTTCGCCTGAACCTCGGGACCACGCCCATCCTCTGGTGGCCGCGCTTCCAGGGGCGGATCCAGGACGTGCCCCTCCGCCGCGTCTCGGTCGGCCAGTCCGACAACGACGGTGTCGAGATCTCGACCCGCTGGGACCTGCAGGCGCTCGCCGGCGTCGAGCGGACCCCTGACTTCGACGCCGAGCTGCGGGTCGAGGGCGCGACCGAGCGCGGAGCCGGCGCCGGCGTGCTGCTCACCGGGACCGGCCGCGATCCGGGCCGGCTCGAGGCGTTCTACCTGTACGACGACGGCGAGGACCTCACCCCCGCCGGCCGAACCGTCGATCAGGACGGGGCCAACCGCGGCATCGCGCTGTACGAGCAGCGCATCGGCCTCGGCCGCGACTGGTCGCTGCTGGCCCAGGCCTCGTACGTGAGCGACCCGACCTTCGTGGCCGAGTGGCGCGAGGACGACTACCGCGACCGCCGGGCCTTCGAGACCGGGGCCCGCCTCGAGTCGCAGCGGGGGCAGGAGGCCTTCAGCCTCGAGGGGTCGTACCGCATCGAGGACTTCGTCTCCAACGGCTGGCTCCTCGCCGCGCCCGGCTACACCGTCGACCGAATGCCCGAGGTCGTCTACCGCCGGGTGGGCGACGGCCTCGCCGGCGGCGGCCTCACGAGCCACTTCGAGGCCCGCTACGGCCGGGTGCGGCTTCGGTTCGTGGAGCGGACGCCGGCCGAGCTCGGCATCCGCGGCGGGGGCTTCGGCCTCGCCGAGGACGACCTCTTCAGCCGCCTCGCGTTCGAGGCCGGCCTCGAGTCGGAGTGGGTGCACCGGGCCGACCTGCGGCAGGAGCTCTCGACGCCCTTCGACGTGGGCGCGGTGCGGGTCGCCCCCTTCGTCGTCGGCCGCGTCACCGCGTGGGACGACGACTTCTCCCGTCTCTCGCCGCAGCAGGAGGACACCGTCCGCCTGTGGGGCGGCGTGGGCGTCCGAGCCTCGACGCGGGTGCAGCGGGTCTTCGACGACGTGCAGAGCCTGCTGCTGGACCTCGACCGACTGCGGTGGGTGATCGAGCCGTCGGTGACGGCGATGTACGCCGACGCCGGCATCGACCAGACCGAGCTGCCGACCTTCGACCCGTCGGTCGAGTCGCTCGCCACCGGGGCGATGGTCGAGATCGGCCTGCGGAACGTGCTGCAGACCTACCGCGGCGGCCCCGGCCGGGCCCGCTCGGTCGACGTCCTGACCCTCGACACCCGGCTGGTGCAGGGGTCGGACGACCTGGACCGCGAGTCGGTGACCCCGCGGTTCGTGGGCTGGCGGCCCGAGCTCTCCCACGCCGGCGACCACGTGCGGCAGACGGTCGCGTGGCGGGTGAGTGACAGCGTCGCGGTCACCGCCGAGGGCGTCTACGACCTCGAGGAGGACGTCCTCGCCCGCTCCTCCGTCGGCGTCTCGGTGCAGCACTCCCCGGTGCTCACGACCCACGCGGAGTTCCGCCGGCTCGACGCGAGCGAGTCGGAGCTCCTCGACCTCGGATGGCAGTACCGGGTGAGCCCGACGTACCTCGTCTTCCTCCGCCCCACGTGGGACCTCCGCGAGGGCGGCTTCCGCTCGCTCTCGACGAGCGTGACCCGCCGCTTCCCCGACGTCGACCTGCGCGTGACCGTCGGCTACGACGACTTCCGCGACGAGACGACCTTCGGGGCCTCGCTGGGATTCACCACGTTCTGAGACCGCGGCGTTCGTCGGGGGCCGGACGGCCCCTCCGAGGTTCGTCGGACGGCCGCGCGGGTGCACGCCCCCGGGGTCGGCCGGACGACCCCGAACAACGGGCGGCCATTTCGCCCGCGTCTCGGGAACGGCCGGGGACGAGCTCTACAATGCGGATCCGACGGGACCGCCCCGTCGGTCCGGCGTCCCCCTCGCGGGGATCTCCGGCCGCCCATCCTTCGCACCGCCTGCCCGTCCTTGGGACGAGGTCTCGACATGCCCCACTACTTCACGCTCGGTCAGCTCCCCCCCAAGCGGCACATCCAGTTCCGCCGGCCCGACGGCGGCCTGTACGCCGAGGAGGTCTTCGGCACCGAGGGCTTCGTGGGCCCCACGTCCACCCTCTACCACATCCACGCGCCGACGCAGGTGACGGGCTGGAAGACGATGTACTCGACGAAGGCCGAGTACGTCGAGACCGACACCATGCGGATGCGGCACGTCAAGACCGCACCCATGGCCCCCAAGGGCGACCCCGTCACCGGACGCGTCGTGATGTTCGGCAACGCCGACTGCGAGATGGCGATGTGCGTGCCGGCCGAGAAGATGGAGTACCACTTCAAGAACGGCCAGGGCGACGAGTGCATCTTCGTGCACCACGGCCGCGGCACGCTCTTCACGATGTTCGGCACGCTGCCCTTCCGCGAGAAGGACTACGTGATCATCCCCAAGGGCACGATCTACCGCATGGAGTTCGACGAGCCGGCCGACGGCGAGCCGAATCCGCGGTTCCTCGTGATCGAGACCACCAACGGCTCGCACATCCTGCCGCCGCCCCGGTACATCTCGAAGAAGACGTCCCAGTTCCTCGAGCACGCCCCCTACTGCGAGCGGGACCTGCACGAGCCGCAGCTGCCGCTGACCTACGACGAGCAGGGCGACTTCGAGGTCCGCATCAAGTCGCGGGACTGCGTGCACTCGTACGTCTACCCGTACCACCCGCTCGACGTCGTGGGCTGGGACGGCTGCTACTACCCGTACACCTTCAACATCGACGACTTCAGCCCGATCGTCGGCAAGCACCACCTGCCGCCGCCGATCCACCAGACCTTCGAGGCCCACAACTTCGTCATCTGCTCGTTCTGCCCGCGGATGCTCGACTTCCACCCCGAGGCGATCCCGGTCCCGTACAACCACTCGAACCTCGACTCGGACGAGGTGCTCTACTACGTCGAGGGCGACTACAAGGCGCGCAAGGGCATCGAGATCGGCTCGATGAGCCTGCACCCGCAGGGCATCCCGCACGGCCCGCACCCGGGCACGGTCGAGAAGAGCCTCGGGGCGACGTGGACGAGCGAGCTCGCGGTGATGTGCGACACGTTCCGTCCGCTGTACCCGACGAAGGCGGCGCTGGACCTCGACGACCCGCACTACCCCGCGTCCTGGGAGAGCGGCTTCACCGCGACGAGCCCGGGCCTGCACGCTCCCGACGGCTCGCCGCTGAACGGCGTCGCCACCAACGGCACCAGCGGCACGAACGGCCACGCGAGCGGCATGGCCGCCGGCGACCTCGACAAGGCCAAGTCGGCGAACACGTGGGAGTGATGTCTGCAGGCGGCCGGGCCGGAGGACGGACGTGAGCGTCGATCACGCGGCGGACCGGGGCGCCGGTCCGCGCGGTGGCCGGCGACGCCGCGCCGCACTCCTCGCCGGCGGCGTCGCGCTGCTCCTGCTGAGTGCGGTGGGCGCAGCCGCGCGGTGGGCCATCGTCGCCCGCCCCGTCGCCATGGCCGGTACGACCACGCCCGGGACGACACCTGCGCTGCCGCCGGACCTCGCGGGACTCGTCGCCTTCGGCCAGGCCATCTCGAGGGAGCGGCGGGCCGCCCTGCAGCGGATCGCCGCGACCGTCCCGATGGCGTACTGGGTGGACGTCGACGCGCTCCTCGTCGACGACGCCGCGCTCGACGATCGCTTCCTCGATGACCGGCAGCTGGCGACGATGGACGCGGCGGCGCGGGCCGACGTCCGGGCGGCCCTCCGCACCGTCGCCCGCGAGCTGGCCGCCGCGATCGCCGCCCTCGGGCTGCCGGAGGGCGCCGTCGACCTCGCCGCCGCCGCGGAGGCGGACGCCGCTCCGCTGCCGGTGGACCTCGAGCCCCCGTCGATCGCCGCCTCCAATCAGCTGCGCGAGCTCGGGCGTGCCGCCATGGCCATGGCCCGCGTGGCCGTCCGTGGCGGCGACGTGGACGGGGCCGTCGCCTGGCTGGACACGGCGCGGATCGCCGCGGACGCCGCGCTCCGGCTGCCGAGCGTCATCGACATCCTCTCGGGATCGGCGATGCACCAGCTCCTGCGCCGCACGGCCCGGGAGCTCGTGGCCGAGGCCCGCACGCTCCCGGACGGCGAGGCCCGCCGCCTGCTCGCGGGGATCGAGGGCGTGCTCGCCGCCCGTTCGTTCCTGCCCCCCGCCGGGCGGTGGGCGACGCTCGAACGCCACCGGCTCGACGCGCTGGTCCGCGAGATGAGCGACGCCCGCGGTCGCCTGCTGCCCGCCTGGACCGGCTGGATGCCCGGGACGCCCGTTCCGTCGGTCGCCCGCCGTCTGCGGCTGAACCTGCCCGCCCTGCTCATGCCGACGCGGGCGGAGCTCCTGCATCGCGCCGAGCCCCGGCTGGAGTCGATGGCGTCGTGGCGCGCGGTGGTGCCGCTGCCGGACCTGCCGCACGCGCCGGCGACGACGTTCACCGAGCCGCTGGAGTGGCCGCCCTCCGCGGCCGAGCTCGGCGCGCAGCGGGTCCTGCAGGACGCGTTCGACAACCTCGCCCGCGGGCACCGCGCGCTCGCGCGGGCGACGGCAGCGGACCTCGTCGGGACTGCCGGCCTGCGGGTGACGCTCGCGGTCGAGCGTCATCGGCTCGATCACGGCGCGTCCCCGCGGTCGCTTGGGGACCTGTCGCTGCCGCCCGAGGCATTGGTGGATCCCTGGACGGGCGGCCGGTTCGGATACGCACCGGGCGATCCGGCCGCCCGCGACCGGTGGCGACTGTGGTCCGCCGGTCCCGACCGCACCGACGACGACGGCCGCACGAGCGGACCGGGGGCGAGCGACGTGCCCCTGCACCCGCCGGCGTTCGACGAGACGGCGGACGACCGTCGATGAGCGGCGCGACGCGGACGACGGCGGCGGCAAGTCCCGGGACTCCGGCGACATCGGCGACCGGCGAGACGGGAGCGACGCCTTCGGGACGAGGCCGCGGCCCGCGGCGGACGCTCGTGCTCGCCGGGATCGCGCTGGCGATCCTGATCGCCACGCTCGTGGCCCTGCCCGTGCGCTGGGCCCTCACCGCCCGGCCGGCGGCCGTCGTGGACCCGGCGGTGACCCTGCACGCCGTGGCCACGCAGTGGCGGGACCCGGCGACGGACGCGGTGCCGCCGGGCGCTCCGGGCACCCCCGCCGCCGGCGCCACCGCGGCGAGCACGAGCGGCCCCGCCGCCTGGGAGGCGATGCTCGCGATCCGGACCGAGCTCGAGCGGATGCGGGCGGAGGTCGCCGCCGCCGAGGTGCCGCCGGGCTTCGCGTTCCGCGTCGGTCCGCCGCCCCTCGCCGCCGCCGCCGCCTCGGCCGGGCGTCCGCTCGCCGAGCGGGCGGAGACGTGGCCGCAGGACCAGCCCCTGGACGAGGTGCGGGTGGCGTTCGCGGTGGCCGACGGACTGCTGGCCCGCGTGCAGGCGAGCGACCTCGTCGCCCGCGCCGCCGCCATCGCCCGGCCGACGGTCACGGTGGACGCCCTGCGGGCGATGGGCATCGGCCGCACGTCGCTCGCCGCCGTCCGGTACGACGACGCCCTCGGCATGCGTCGCGTGGCCGACGCGGCGCTCGCCACCGGCCTCGCCGCGGTGGCGGCGGGCGATCGCGAGGGGGCGTTCACGGCGCTCGAGGCGATGCGTGCGGCGGCGGAGACGGCCGACGCGGTGCCGGTCCTGATCACCACGCTCGTGGGCGTGGCCATCCGCGGCCAGCTCCTCGACCTCGCCGGGACGATGCTGCTCGAGGCGGACCTCGCGGCCGCCGACCTCGACCGGCTGGACGACGTCCTGCGGCGGACGGGCCCGGGCCACGTGCGGCGGGGCCTCGAGGGCGAGCGGACGATGCTCATGGGCCTGGTGTCGGCCATGTACGACGGGCACGGCCGGCTCCTGCTGGCCGAGCTGCCGCGGGCGATCGACCCCTCCGCCCCGGCGCCCACGGGCCTCGCGCGGCTGGCCAACCTTCAGGGACTCCTGGCTCCCCGGCGCGGCGACCTCGAACGTCGCATCGACGCCGCCCATGCGTGGCCCGTTCGGAACGCCGGCGGCGTCGCGGAGGACGAGCCCTCCGCGGGATCGGGCGCCCCGGCCCTCGTCCTGCCCGGGTCGATTCCGACGCTGCTCGTCGAGATGCTCCTCCCGGCGGTGGACCGCGCGGCCGAGCGGCAGCTTCGGAGCCACGCACGCTGGAACGCGACGCGGCTCGCGGTCGCCATGGCTCGGCACCGGGCCGAGACGGGACGGTGGCCGCGGACGCTCGACGAGGTCGCCCTGCCGGCCGGCGGCGACGCGCTCGTGGTCGACCCGCGCACCGGCACGCCCTTCGGGCTGACGACCGACCCGGCGGCCGGCGACGAGGGCACGGCCGGACCGCCGTCGTCGCCGGACCTCGCGCGGCCCCGCGTGCGGTCGGCCGGCGGCATCGAGCCGGTGGTCGTCGCCCCGTCTCCGCATCGGTGGCGGGCTCCGCAGCGGTCGGCCGACGACTGACGCGGGAGCGGGCACGCGACCGCCCGCGATCGCGTGGCGCCGCTCCCCGGCGTGCGGCCGGGGGCGGCCGACCACGCGGCTGGAGCGCCGCCACCCGCGCTGAGGACCGCCGCTCGAGGTGGTGGTCGGCGCGGCGACGCCGGCACGGCTCCCCCGACTGGCTCGGCGGATGGGGAAGTCCTCCCCTCGCGCATCCTCGGATCGGCCGCGCGCGGGCGTGCATCATGCCCTCGGTCGCGCGGTGCGTCGCGAGCTCGCGGCGACGAGGAAGGCCGGCCCCCACGAGCGGACGGCGTCCGATGTCCGCGGTCTCGCCGCGGCGGCCCGGATCCCCGCGTCCGCCCGGTCGCACCGGCAGCAGGGAGCACGTCATGAGCATCGCCCGGGAGTTCCGGGACTTCGCCCTCCGCGGAAACGTCGTGGACATGGCCGTCGGCATCATCATCGGTGCGGCCTTCGGCACCGTCGTCCGATCGCTGGTGGACTCGGTGCTGATGCCGGCGATCGGCGTGCTGACCGGCGGGCGCGACTTCGCCGACCTGCGGATCCGGATCAAGGACGGCGTGCCCGCCGTGGGGGACCAGCCGGCGATGGAGCCGGTGTTCATCGCCTACGGCCAGTTCCTGAACGCCGTGGTGAGCTTCCTGATCGTCGCGCTGGTCCTCTTCGCGGTGATCCGGACGATGAACCGCGCGCGGCGGGCGTTCGAGCGCGAGGTCGTCGCGGCGCCAACGCCACCGCCGTCCGCCCCGGAGGACGTCGTCCTGCTGCGGCAGATCCGCGACCTGCTTCGGGAGGGCGGCCCGGCGCCTGACCGGGGCCGGGACGACGGATGGCGCGAACACGTCCGTTCCCCCGCCGGCTGCGGGCTGGCACGGGCGCGATGCCGATCGGCGCGGTGCCGCGGCCGTCAGCCGGCGGCCGGCGTCACGATCCCGCGGCACTCGCCGAAGCCGACGCGGGCCGCGCCGTCCTTCTCCGCGTACGCCCGGATGATCACCTCGTCGCCGTCCTGGAGGAACTTCCGCTCGGTGCCGTCGGGCAGCTCGATCGGCTCGGTGCCCCGCCAGGTGCGCTCCAGCAGGCAGCCGCGGTTCTCCTTCTCGGGGCCCGACAGCGTGCCCGAGGCGATCAGGTCGCCGGTGGACATGTTGCAGCCGGTCGAGGCGTGGTGCACGAGCATCTGCGCGACCGTCCAGTACATCTCGCGGAAGCTTCCGGTGCTCACGCGGTGGGCCGGCGTTCCCGCGTCCCGCATCGTCCGCGAGGCGATGAGCACCTCGCAGGTGACGTCGAGCTGCCACGGTCCGGCCGGACGCAGGTACTCGAGTAGCGGCGGATCGTCCGCCGGCCGGCTCGTCGGCCCGTCCTCGCGGTAGGGCGCGAGGGCCTCCATCGTGACCACCCATGCCCCCACGGTGGTGCAGAAGTTCTTGGCGTTGAAGGGGCCGAGCGGCTGGTACTCCCATTTCTGCACGTCGCGGGCGGACCAGTCGTTGACGATCGACATGCCGAAGAGGTGCTCGCCCGCCTCCGCGATCGGGATCCGATCGCCGAGGGCGTTGCCGGGGCCGACGTAGAACCCCATCTCCAGCTCGTAGTCGAAGAGCTTGATCGCCTCGTCCACCGGCGGCTCGCCGTCGGCGGGCAGCCGCTGCCCGCGCGGCCGCCGCACCTCGGTCCCGCTGATCACGATCGAGGACGCCCGGCCGTGGTAGCCGATCGGCAGGTGGCGGTAGTTGGGCAGCAGCGGATTGTCGGGCCGGAACATCGACCCCACGTTCGTGGCGTGGTGGATCGAGCAGTAGAAGTCGGTGTAGTCGCCGATGCGGGCCGGAACCTCGTAGGTCACCGCGTCCATGGCGTGCAGCAGGTCCTCGTGCGGGGTCGCCCCCGCGTCGAGCAGGTCGGCGAGGGCCGCCCGGGCCGCCCGCCACTCGGCGCGGCCGAGGGCCATGACGTCGTCGAGCGTGCTCGCGGCGAGGGCGCACCGCGTGTCGGGAGCGAGGCCGTCGAGCAGGCCCCGCTCGGCCGCCGCGGCCACGTCGAGCACGCGGTCGCCGATGCCCACGCCGATCCGCGTGCCCTCGCCCGCCGCGGGGCGAAAGACGCAGTACGGCAGGTTCTGGATCGGGAAGTCGCAGCCGGGCTCGTTCGCGGACGCCACCCAGCTGCGGCGGGCGGGGTCGTGGGTGGCGTCGAGGACGGGGGCGTCCGATGCGGGCATCGCGGGCAGCTCCGTGGCGTGTCGATGGGGGATCCCCCGATCCGCACCCCCGAGGGGTTCGGTCGGGACCGGGGGCGGAGGGTAGCACGTCCCGCGGCCGGCTCGCGGTGGCCGCGCACCGTCGCCCGCCCGCTCGCGGGCCGGCCGGGCGGCGTCCATCCCGCGGTCCGCTCGCACCGCCCGGGCGGACGTCGCGCGAGCCCGTCCCGCCGGCGTCACCGCGCGCTCCCCTCCGCCTTCCCGCCCGCGGTATGGTCTACGGCGTTTCGTGCCGGCGCGCCGCCGAGTCCGGGGGCCGCCGCCGCCCGTCGCGAGCTCCGCCCGATGCCACGCCCGCCCCGCGTCATGCTCGTCGAGGACCACGCCATGGTCGCCATGGCCACCGTCGAGCTCCTCGAGGAGCTCGACTGCCACGTGGTCGGCCCGGCCCCGACGGTGAGCGCCGCCGAGGCGCTGGCCCGCGCCGAGCACGTCGACCTCGCGCTCGTCGACGTCAGCCTTCCCGACGGCAGCGGGCTCGAGCTCGCCGAGCGTCTTGCGGGGGCCGGGGTGTCGTGTGCGATCCTCTCGGCTCATCCACGCCCGAGCGACGCCACCGGCTTCGCCGGGACGGTGACCTGGATCGACAAGATGAGCGCCGACGCCGCGATCCGCCGGCTGCTCGCGCGACGCCCGGCGCCGGAGGGATCATCGGAGCGGGCGGCGGTCGACGCGCACGAGGGATCCCGAGGCCCGGGACGATGACGCACCACGCCTCGCCCATCGTGGTCGCGGTCGGCGCGTCGGCCGGCGGGCTCGAGGCGTTCGAGCACCTGATGCGGGCCGTGCCCCGGAGCCTCGGCGTGGCCTGGGTGCTCGTGCAGCACCTCGACCCCACGCACGAGAGCGCGATGGCGGGGCTCCTCGATCGGCGCACGTCCATGCCGGTCCGCGAAGCGACCCAAGGGGGGCTGATCCGGCCCGACCACGTCTACGTCATCCCGCCCAATCGGGAGATGACGGTGGACCAGGGCCGGCTGGCCCTGGTCGAGCGACCGACCCGTCGCGGGGGCGCGACGTCGATCGACCAGCTGTTCCGGTCGCTCGCCGGCGCCCGAGGGCGGGGCGCGGTCGGCGTGGTCCTCAGTGGCACGGGCTCCGACGGCACCCTCGGGCTCCGGGCGATCAAGGCGGCGGGCGGACTGACGATCGCGCAGGATCCCGCCTCGGCGGCCTACCCGGCGATGCCGAGGAGCGCGATCGCCGCCCGGGTGGCGGACTTCGTGCTGCGACCGGACGAGATGCCGGCGGCGATCGCGGACTTCATCCGTCACCCGTACGTCGCCGGTTCGGAGCCGGCCGCGGCCGACCGGACCGGCGCCGGCGACGACGCCGAGACCCGCCCGGCCGTCGGCTCGACCCCCGCGGAGGACCGGGCCCAGCCCGCCTCCACCCTGCTCGAGCAGGTGCTCGACCTCCTTCGCGAGAGCCTGGGGCTCGACCTCTCGGTCTACAAGGAGTCGACGCTCTACCGCCGGGTGTGCCGCCGCATGGGACTGGTCCACGACACGGAGCTGGCGGACTACGTCGAGCGACTGCGTGCGGACCGGAGCGAGTTGCGACAGCTCGCCCGGGACATGCACATCAACGTGACCGAGTTCTTCCGCGATCCCCAGGCGTTCGAGGCGCTCCGCCGCGTCGCGGTGCCGGCGATCTTCGAGGCGGCCGCCCGGCGGGACGAGGAGGATCGGACGGTCCGCGCGTGGGTCCCGGGCTGCGCGACCGGCGAGGAGGCCTTCACCGTCGCCATGCTTCTGCTCGAGGAGCGCGAGTCGCGCTCGGACGATCCCGGGATCCCGGTCCACGTCTTCGCCTCCGACGTGGACGAGGACGCGATCGCCACGGCCCGCGATGCCGCGTTCCCCGAGTCCGCGTTCACCGGGCTCGACGAGGATCGCCGGGATCGCTGGTTCCGGACCGTCGATGCGTCGGGACTGGGGCGGGTCGCCCCCGAGGTCCGGGACATCGTGTCGTTCGCGTGCCACGACGTGCTCGCCGACCCGCCCTTCTCGCGACTGGACCTCGTGAGCTGTCGCAACCTGCTCATCTACCTCCGCAAGCAGGCCCAGGAGACGGCACTCGCCTCGTTCCACTTCGCGCTGCGGCCCCATGGCTACCTGCTGCTCGGACCGTCCGAGTCGCTCGGTCACTCCGCACGCTCCTTCCGGGTGATCGACCCGACGTGGCGGCTGTTCCAGCGGCTCGACGGCCACCACGGGCCCTACCGCCGGCCGCTGCTCGCCCCCCGTACCGGCCGACCCCTTCGCCCCGTGAGCGTGGGCGGACGGCCGACGCCGTCGTCCGCGGAGATCGACGAGCTCGCCGCGCTGCGGGCGGTCGCGGACGCCTCGATGCCGCCGAGCGTCCTCGTCAACGACCGGTACGAGATCCTGTACGTGCAGGGCGATCTCATCGACGTGCTCGACCTGCCGCAGGGCCTCGGCACGCTGCCGCTGCTCGACATGCTGCGCGACGAGGCTCGCACCCGGGTGCGGGCCGCGGTGTACCGCGCGAGCCGCGGACGCGAGACGGTGTCGACCACCGGCCGCATCACCGGGCGAGACGGAGCATCTCGGCTCTACCGCGTCGACGTCTCGCCGTGCACGTCGCGCGAGCTCGGGGAGGATCTGCTCGTCGTCAGCTTCCACCTCGAGGACGCCGCGGGCGACCAGGACGCCGAGCCCGGCCCCGACGCGATCGACGCCGAGCTCGACCGCGAGGTGCAGGCCCTCCGGGACGACCTCCGCTCCACGGTGGAGGAGCTCGAGCGGGCCAACGAGCAGCTCCGTGCCTCCAACGAGGAGGCGATGACGATGAACGAGGAGCTGCAGTCCACGAACGAGGAGCTCGAGACCCAGTCCGAGGAGCTGCGGAGCGTCAACGAGGAGCTCACCACCGTCAACGCCCAGCTCAAGGAGAAGATCGACGAGGTCCAGGAGGCGAACGAGGACGTCACGAACCTGCTCAACAGCACCCGGCTGCCCGCGGTGTTCCTCGATCGCGCGTTCCGCATCCGCCGGTACACCCCGGAGGCGTACCGGATCCTGAACGTGATCGAGACCGACGTCGGGCGCCCGATCCACGATCTCTCGTGGGCCGCCTCCGACGAGACGATGCTCGAGGATGCCCGCGCGGTCATGGAGGGGCTCGCCCCGGTGGAGAAGGAGATCCGCGAGGAGGACGGCGAGTGGTACCTCCGGCGGATCCTCCCCTACCGGACGAGCGACGACCGGATCGCCGGCGTGGTCATCACCTTCTCGCAGGTCACGCGGCTCAAGCGGCTCACCGCGGCCCTCGCCGGGGAGCGGCAGCAGCAGGCCGCGGTCGCCGGTCTCGGCCTGCGCGCCCTCCGCATGCACGACCCCGGGGAGCTCGGCCGCTACGCGGTCCGGCTGGTCGCCGACGCCATCGGCAGCCCGTACGTCGCCATCCTCGAGCGCACGTCGGAGGGCATGCGGCTCGACGCCGCGGTCGGGTGGGACGAGGCCCTCGTCGGCTCGGTGGTCGCCCCGGACGCCCCGTCGACCGAGCCCGGCCACGCGTTGCGTCACCCGGGACCGGTCGTGGTGGCCGACCACGAGCGCGAGACCCGGTTCACCGCGATCGACGCGCTGCGGGAGCGCGGCGTGCGGAGCGCGATCGCGGTCGCGGTCCACGGCCGCGACGGCCGGAGCAACGGCGTCCTGATGGTGCACGCCGAGGAGCCCGAGGCCTTCGGCCCCCAGCACGCCGCCTTCCTCCAGCAGATCGCCAACGTCCTCTCCGGCACCGGGCAGCGGCTGGCGGTCGAGCGGCAGCTCGCCATCGGCGAGGAGCGGCTCAGGCTCGCGTCCGAGGCGACCGAGGACGCCCTGTGGGACTTCGACCTCGTGGCGGACCGGGTCTGGTGGAACGACGCCTACGCCCGCCGATTCGGTCGCCCCCGCGACACGGACGACTCGTGGCGCTGGTGGACCGAGCGGATCCACGAGGAGGATCGCGACGAGATCATCCGCTCGCTGCGCACGGCGCTGTCGACCGGGGCGTCGTCCTGGCAGGCCGAGTACCGATTCCTCGACGCGGACGGGCGGCACGTCCCGATCTGGGATCGCGCGATCATCGCCCGCGACGACTCGGGCGTCGCCACTCGCGTCGTGGGGGCGATGACCGACCTGACGGAGCAGCGGGCCCGCGAGCAGGAGATCGAGACGGGTCGTCGGAAGCTGCAGTCGATCCTCGACAACGCCCCGGTCGCGATCTTCGCCAAGGACGCGGAGGGGCGCTTCGTCCTCAGCAACCGGGCCCACGCGCAGATCCTCGGCGTGGACGTGGAGGACGTGATCGGCCGCCGCGACGAGGACTTCGCGGGCTCCCGGGCCCGGGCCGAGGCGTACCGCGTGCGGGACCGGGAGGCGTGGACGGCGGACCGGGCCGTCCGGACCGAGGAGCCCGTCGAGGTCGACGGCGAGACGCGATCGTTCCTCTCGCTCAAGTTCCCGCTCGTGGACGGGCAGGGCCGGACCTACGCGGTCTGCGGCATCGCGGCCGACATCACCGACCGCAAGCGGGACGAGGAGCACCTCCGCAACGTCATGGCGGAGCTCAACCACCGCGTCAAGAACACCCTGGCGTCGATCGAGGCGATCGCGATGGTCACGAGCCGGGGCGCGGAGTCGATGGAGGAGTTCCTCGCGTCGTTCGGCGCCCGGCTTCGGGCGATGAGCGCGGCCCACGGCATCCTCACCCGGACGGAGTGGCGGGGGGCGTCGCTCCGCGAGGTCCTGACCTCCGAGGTGATGCCGCGCGTGGCCGGCTCGGAGCAGGTCGAGCTCGACGGCCCGGACGTGTCGTTGCGGCCGCGGGTCGTCCTCGCCCTGCACATGGTGGTGCACGAGCTGGCGACCAACGCGGTCAAGTACGGGTCGCTGTCGCGCCCCGGCGGACGGGTGCGGATCCGGTGGGATCTGGAGCAGCCGACCGACGACGCGCCGTGGGTGCGGATTCTCTGGACCGAGGAGGACGGGCCGGCGGTCGAGCCCCCGGCGTCGGAGGGCTTCGGACACCGGCTGTTCCGCCAGCTCGTGGAGTACGACCTCGGCGGGACCGCCGACGTGCGGTTCGCGCCGACCGGGCTCGAGGCCGAGCTCCGCTTCCCGCGGGAGGCGGGGACGCCCGCCCGGGGACGCCCGCCGTCATCCGACGACGCCGACGGGACGGAGGTCCTCCTGGTCGAGGACTCCGGCGCGATCGCCGCGACCCTCGCCCGGTCGCTGGCCGACCGCGGCTTTCGCGTGCAGGGACCGGCCGGGTCGCTGGAGGCGGCCCGCGCGCTCGTCGATCGGCGACCGCCCGCGGCGGCCCTGCTCGACGTGGACCTCGACGGGCAGCGGGTGTATCCCCTCGCCCGGCGACTCGTCGGCGACGGCGTCCCCTGCGCGTTCCTCTCGGGGTACGACGTGGGCGACGTGCCGGAGGAGCTCCGCTCGGTGCCGCTGTTCAACAAGCCGGTGCGGCTCGAGGACGTGACGACGTGGCTCGAGCAGGTCCTGGCCCCGTCGGCCCGCCGCGACTGACGCGCGGCGTCGAGCGGTGGGCGGCGGGCGGCGGCGAACGACGCGCGGCGGCGGGCAACGGCAGTGCCACCGATGCCGCCGCGTGCAGGCCCGCGTGAGCGGCCGGAGGGCGGGGCCCGGCGATCAGCCGGACGAGCCGTCGCCGCCGGCCTCCGCGGGCCCCTTCTCGGCCTGCACCGCCCGGGCCGCCTCGGCCGCGAGCCGCCAGTCCTCGGCCAGCCCGGCCTCGTCCGGCGCCCATGTCTCGACGAGGTCCATCGCCGCGAGCATGAGCTCGAGCCGATCGGCGTGCACCGCCACGCCCGCCTCGTCGAGGCTCGCCCCGACCCGCCCGCGCTCGATCGCCGCGGAGCGCTCGGCCTCCGTCCGCGGACGCACACCGGCCGCCGCGGCGGCCCGCCGGGCGGCGGCGACGTCGGCCGCGTCCACCCGCTCGGGCAGGTCCGCGTCGCCGAACCAGATCGGCAGCTCGGCCAGCGGCGTCGCGGGGCGGCCGTCCTCGCCGGGGGCGTCGGGCACGATCACCACCAGCCGCCCGCTGTCGTGACCGACGTTCACCCGCGCCGCGGTCTGGTCACCGGCGTAGAGCACCGGCATCGCGGTCTGGCGCGGCCGCACCAGCGCGGGGTCCACCTCGAGCACCAGCAGCCATCCCGCCTCGACCGCCGGCCGCTCGGCCCGCCACGCGTGGCGGAACGGCGTCTGGAGGCGGAAGGGCCGGGCCACCAGCAGTCCGCGGACGGGCTGCGGGGCGAGGGCGCGCACGCCGTCCCGCGGGGCGTCCGCCGCCCCGCGGACGACCGGCACGTCCGCGCGGACCTCCTCGCCGCCGGCCGGGATCGCGGGCGTCATCGCCGTCGCCGCTCCCGCCGCCGCTCCGGCTGCCCCTGCCGCGGCCAGCGCGATCACGCACGCCGCGACTCCGGTCGCCGCCCGTCCGCTCGCCGCGGATCCACCGATCGCTCGCCGGGGGCCGCGAGAGGTCCGTCCGTTCGTCCATGCCGTCATCGCGTCGTTCCTTCCGGGCCGGTTCATCGGCCCGTCACCATGAGATCGTCGAAGCCGATGCGGCCGGCGTCGTCGCCCGCCGAACCGCCGAAGTCGAATCGCACCGCCGTCACCCGCTCGAGGTCGATCTCCCGCCCGTCGGCGGCGAAGTCGGCGATGCGGAGCCGGTGCGTCTCGAACTCGTTCTGCCAGCCCACGCCGGAGCCGGCCCCCGGTCGGGGAAACGGCCGCTGCACGCCTCCGCCGTAGGTCGACAGCCGGATCGCCGACTCGCGGCCGTCCTCGTCGATCAGCGTGACCGTGTAGTCGAGGTCGTCGTCCGGTCCGTCGTTGAGCGGATCGCGGGTCGACACCGCGCTCCGCCACGTGAGGTAGGTCCGCCCCGTGAAGTCGCGGCCCGCCGGCACCACCTCGAAGCGCAGCGACGCGGGGGCGTTCCACTCGAAGACGGTGCCCCGCGTCTGGTCGTTGGACCGGCCACGGGTCATGCCGTTGAAGGGATCGCTCGAGAGCGCGGTGAAGCTGCCGTTGTTGTCGTCGAGGCGTCCCTCGAGCCGGCCGAGGACGTCGCCGGTGACCGCCCCGCCGCTGCTGGACGTCGAGATGGACGACTGCGTCTGGAAGTCGTCGATCACGAAGGCCTCGCTGCCCGGCACGGCCGGGTCGCGGCGCAGCTCGTGCACCACCGTCGACTCCGGAGCTCCGATCGGCCGCAGCTCCTCCCACGGCCGCACGAGGAAGTCCCCCGCGTGCTCGCGGCCGCGGACGACGTGCTCGAGCAGGGCGAGGTACATGCCCCGGGCGATCTGCTGTACCGCGTCGCGGCCGAGGGCCGGCGGGCACCCGGGCTGCTGGAAGCAGTAGTCGTTGAAGCCGCAGCAGTTGAAGTCGTTGTGGTCCGCCCCGTGGAGGTAGGTGGCGTAGCGCTCGCCGCTCGCCCGCTCGAAGAGGCTGTAGGACTGGCACACCGCGCAGTCCGGGGCGCCGCTCACGTCGCCGTCGCCCGCCCCGTAGACGAGGTGGTAGGTCGCGAGGCCCGGCGTGGCCGGACCGGCCCCGAGGAAGTCGGTCGGGGCGATGCTCGAGATCAGCCGCACGTCCTCGAGGTCGAACGAGGTCGGGACGAAGTCCCCGTCGCGGATGCGGTCGTAGGCCCGCACCACGCCCTCGCCGCCGCGGCTGTGGCCGATCCAGATGATCGCGTTCGGGTCGATCTTCCCCGCGAGGGCCCCGCTGGCGATCGTGTCGCGGTTGCCGACGGTGAAGTCGGTGTTGAGCAGCGTCGTGGTCGACGCGGTCTCGATTCCCGGCTGCGTCTCGTTCTGGTGACTCGTGACCACGTAGCCGTAGGAGGCGAGGTGCTCCTGCAGCCACTGGTACCAGGTGTACGAGTGGCCGTTGCCGTGGCTGATCACGACGAGCGGGTACGGCCCACCCTCGAGCGGGAAGCGGACGATGTGCCCGCCGAAGGCCTGCCCGCTGGAGTAGATCGTGGTCCCGATCTCGAGCGGGCCCGGGGCGGTGGTGTCGCCGACGACGTGGAGGCCGGGGCCGTCGAGTCCGTCGATCAGGTCGCCGTCGCCGAGCACCCCGTCGCGGTCGACGTCCACCACCAGGTCGTACGCGATCCCGAAGCTCAGTCCGAGGTCGCCGAGCAGCGGCCCGTCGATCGTCGCGATCGCCCCGGCGAGGCCGGGCCCCGGCAGGGTCACGGTCTGGGCCGCCCCGCGGACGTCCACGAGCTGCGGGTCCGCCTCCCAGCCCGCGGCGTCGCGATCCTCCACCACCCAGACGTCCACCGGCGCGCCGATCGCGGCCTCCGCGCCGGGTCGCGACGGGTCGACCGCGAGCACCAGGCGTCCCGCGTCGGTGTCGGTCTCGAGCCACGTGCGCTCGTGGGACGCGAACGGGAACGTCGCGAGCGGCCGGGCGGCGAGCTCCATCGCCGTCGGCGTGCCGCCGCAGGCCGTGTCGAAGGCCTCCAGCAGGGCGAGCAGGTCGGGGAACCCCACGTCGCCGGAGCCGTCGAGATCGGCCGGACACGGGTCCGCCGGGTCGCAGGCGCCCCAGGCCGAGAGCAGCGTGGTGAGGTCGGCGAAGGCGACGGCGCCGTCGCCGTCGAGGTCGGCGGCGCAGGGGCCGCTGCC
>CAYLNM010000039.1:0-28740 GCA_964385045.1 uncultured Isosphaeraceae bacterium | reverse complement strand
GTCCCGCGCCGACCAGACCGCGGGCCGCTTCTACAGCATGTCCGCCGCCATCGAGTCCCGGCGCACCGAGTACTCCCTGCAGCTCGAGTCCGCCCAGCGGAGCAGCCTCGACATCACGGCGTGGCTCGCCTGGTTCCTGGACTGTCTCGGCCACGCGATCGATGCCGCCGGCACCTCGCTCGGCTCGGTGCTCTCCAAGGCGAAGCTCTGGCAGACGATCAACCTGCAGCCCGTCAACGATCGACAACGCGTCGTCATCAACCGGATGCTCGGCGACTTCGAGGGGCATCTGACGACGTCGAAGTACGCCACGCTCGCGAAGTGCTCGACCGACACGGCGCTGCGAGACATCCGCGAGCTGCTCGACCGGGGCATCCTCGTCAAGAACCCCGGCGGGGGACGCAGCACCAGCTACCGCCTGGTCGACGCAGACGAGCTGGGGGGGTGATGTCCTCCGTGGTCGCCGTCCACGTCCAGACCGTGGCCGCCGCGAACGACTCCTCGCGGGACTGAGGCGGCGATCCGGTGCCGGGGGTGGGGCCGCACTTCGCTTGCCCGTTCGTCCCCCACGCCACCTGCTCGAGTCGCACGGGCCTCATCGCCTGCGGGTCGATGGGGCTGCATCGCCGCATGCTCGACCCTGAGAGCCGATCGTTTTCCAGTGGGCTCGACAAAGAAGCGATCGTTTCGTATCCTCGCAGACTCTAAATCGAGCGTTTCTCAGCCATGACCCGCGAGACCGGCACATACCGAACGAACTCCGTCCACGGTGAGACCGTGAGGGCGTTCGTGCCGCACCCCCTGCCGCCATCGGATCCGCCGCTGGTGATCGAGGGCGGCCTGGCCGTCCTGCACGCCGAGGCCACTGCCGCTCTCGGTGTGCTCCGCGTTGCCGGGGCGATGGTGCCTGACCCGGACTGGTTCCTCTACGGCTTCGCCCGGAAGGAAGCGGTGCTGTCCTCGCAGATCGAGGGCACTCAGGCGACGCTCCGCGATGTCGCCACGTTCGAGGCCACCGGAAGCACGGATCGACCCGACGACGTCGAGGAAGTCTGCAACCATGTCGAGGCTCTGAACCACGCCCGCGCGGCGATCGCCGATCCCGGCGGCCTGCCACTGAGCACGCGACTGCTCTGCGAGCTGCATCGCCGGCTCATGCGCGGCGCTCGCGGCGAGGACAAGCTCCCCGGAGAGATCCGTCGCAGCCAGAACTGGATCGGTGGGAGCCGGCCCGGCAACGCCCGCTTCGTCCCGCCGCCGCCCGACGAGGTGCTGCCCGCGTTGGCGGCGCTCGAGAAGTGGATCCATTCCGACGATCCGCTGCCGCCGTTGGTCAAGGCCGGGCTCGCGCACGTCCAGTTCGAGACGATTCATCCGTTCCTCGACGGCAACGGCCGTATCGGCCGCATGCTCATCACGTTGCTCGTCGAGCACTGGGACCTGCTCGACCAGCCGCTGCTGTACCCGAGCGTCGCGTTCAAGCGCCGCCAGCCGGAGTACTACGCCCGCCTCGCCGCGGTGCGGGCGGATGGGGACTGGGAGGGGTGGACCGCGTTCTTCCTCGAGTGCGTCAGGGACGCGGCCGACGACGGTGTGCGCGTCGCGCAGGCCGTCCACGCGCTCACGGGTCGCGACCGTGCCCGCGTCGCGCGCCACGAGCGGGCGACCATCACGGCGGTGAGACTTCTGGACGCGCTGCCCTCGAACCCGGTCCTGACCGTCCCCCGGGCCGCCGGGGTGCTGGGCATCACCGCCCCCCCCACCCGCAAGGCCATCGATCTGCTCGAGGATCTGGGCGTGCTCCGCGAGACGACCGGCAAGCAGCGCGATCGGGTCTACGCCTACCACGCCTACCTCGACCTGCTGACCGAGTCGTAGTCCGCTCGCCTTCCGGTGCCTTCCCCGTCCCGCTCACCCCTCCGCTCACGGCGCCTCGCACGCCCCCCACGCGCTCAGCGTCGCCAGCACGTCGTCCAGCCCCACCAGCCCGTCGCCGTCGATGTCCGCCGGGCACCCGTCGCACGGCCCCCAGCTCGCGAGCACCGCGACGAGGTCGTCGAAGTCGACGGCCCCGCTGCCGTTCACGTCCGCCGGGCACGCCGAGGGCTTGGGGTGGGCGAGCAGGAACTCCACCATCAGCCGGCTGAAGTCGGGGGAGAGCACCGGCGAGTGGACTCCGCCGTCGATCGTCCAGAGCTCGGCCGAGCCGCCGGCGTCGCAGCCCGTGTCGTACCGCGTGACCGTGGTGTCCTCGCCGGGGATGCCCGCGTCGAGGTCGAGCTGCTCGGGCAGCGTCTCGCCCACCGGGGCGCACCCGCCGTACGCGGCCCACGTCTCGGTGGTCTGCACCGCCCCCGGGTAGCAGCCGCCGAAGGGGATGCACCCACCGCCGTAGGCGATCACGCCGTCGGCGGTGCCGTGGATCTGCAGCGCGTGCACCGGCTCGGACGGCGTGCAGTCGGATGCGTCGAGGAAGGTCGCCCCGGCGAAGCTCGCGACCGACGCCACGACGTCCGCGTGGTCGCACGCCATGCGGTACGACATGAAGCCGCCGTTGGAGTGGCCGGCGAAGTGGATGCGACGCGGATCGACGTTGTAGGTCGCGCTCATGACGTCCACGATGCCGCGCAGGTAGCCCGAGTCGTCGGGGTTGCCGCCGGTCAGGTCGCAGCACGCGTCGGTGGCGTTCCAGAACGGCAGGCCGAAGAAGTCGCTCGTGCCCGTGGGGTACACGTAGAGGAAGCCGTACTCGTCCACCAGCTGCGAGAGCTGCATCCACGCCTCGACCGCGGGCCCGGAGCTCGTGTAGCCGTGCAGCAGGATGATCAGCGGCGCGGGCGTCTCCGGGTCGTACGACGCGGGGACGTGCACCGGGATCGGGCCGCGGCCGAAGTCGATGGTGACGTCGGACTGGGCGGGGAGGGCGACGACGTCCGGGCGGTTCTCGAGCACGAGCCGCTGGAACGCGCGGGCCTGCCGCACCGCCTCCTCGTCCGTGGGATCGAAGGGCGGCGGCGTGGCGGCGGCGGCGGCGGTGCTGGCGGTGGCGGTCGCCGCGAGCGTCAGGAGCGTGGCGGCGGTTCCGGCGTGGCGCGTCGTCATCGGTGGGGGTCCTCGGCGTGGCGACGTCGACGCGTGATGCCCGGGACGCTCGGTCCGGGGGGTCCATCCGCCCTCGGTCGCGGGCGGCTCCGATGGTACGGGCCGTCCGCACGGGGGGGAATGGTCGGATTGACGTACGCGACGCGGGGGGCGCGGGTCGACGACCGCCGCGGGGGCGACTCCAGGGAGTCCGTGGCGATCGACGACGGCGGTCGGACGCATCGATCCGCCACGGATCACTCGGGCAGCCGCGCGTCGTGCCGCACGCCATACACCTCGGAGCAGCCGGCGGAGCTCCGTTGCGAGCCATGCGGCATCCGCGTCATGCGGACAGAGCGGGTGCTCCCGGAGCCGGATCCGCCCCGGACCACGCTCGTCGACGAACAGCTCGTCGACGAGTTGAGCAAGAGCCCGAACCCGCCGCCGATGAGGAGGTCGGCCTCGGGTCCGAGCGCCGCGTCCAGGTCTAGCACGGTGGTGGTGAGTGGATCGGTGGGCATCATGTGCTCGACCCGTGCTCGAGCTCGCGCATGATGCGGGATCGCACGTCGGCGGCCATCTCGCGGTCGCGGCGGTCTCCGGCGCAGAGTTCCAGGTAGGCCTGAATTGGCGATGCATGCGTCAGCCCGCTGGCGTCCGGTCGGGCATCGAAGAACGGAGTTCGATCGTCCGTCTCCACGACGGTGAGGTCGGCGAAGCGTTCCGTCTCCTCCCATCGATCGCCGATCCGTTCGCGGAGCGCGTGGAGGTCGTCGCAGTAGGCCAGCGGTTCGTCCGAGCGAAGTCCGGCCGCGTATCGATCCTGCGAGGAAGCGCCGGACAGCACGAGCCGGGGGCGGCGGCGGGCGGCGTTGACAGATGCGAAGAGATCGCTCATGGCCTCGATCATCCTCACGCGAATCGTGGATCGCGTCGCGGGCGGCCGAAATTCGTCGCGAAGGCGATCGAGCAACGCCCCGGGCTGCAGGAGGATGATCCGCGAGCCGGTCCGCTCGACCAGGACATCCTCCACCATGCGGGACAGCGCCTTGGACACGGTCGACAGGGCGACCGAGCCGCCGCGGTCGGTGATCGCGGCGTGGATCGCCCCGACGCTCTCGAACGCCGACTGGCTGAGGAAGACACGGGGAACGATCGACGTCGTACCGCGGTAGGCGTGCTTCGTCGGCTGCGATTCCGGGTGCAGGTTCGGGCGGCCCGAGCGGTGGAGCAGCAGGCGGCTGGCAATGATCACGATCCCGTTGCCGCTCAAGTCGATGCCGGACACGCCCTCATCCGCCAGGCGGTCCAGGCGTCGCTCGTCGAGGTACGGCACGAGGACCATCGGCGGAAGGCCCGTGTCGCGGCTCCGGTGTCGAGCCTCGGCCACCGCCGAGTCGACGGCCTTGGGCGTGCTGCGACTGGCGCTCTCGGCGATGAAGTCATGCGACTCGCCGGCCCAGCGGACGCGGACGAGGCAGCGTCCCGGGGCACGATCGCCCGGGGGCCCGGGCAGGACCTCGAGCTCGATGCGATCGCCCCACGGCGAGCCCTGGTCGCGGAGGAGGCCGGGGACGGCGGCCTTGGTGAGGGTCCGAGGCGATCGCATGATTCCAGTATAGACATGTTTTCTGGCGTCGGAAAATTGACAAGAAAAGGAAAGTACTGGCGTGCCCGCTGCGAGAACGGAGCCATCGAATCACCGTCGCCGCGACATGGATGTGCGTCATCGCAGCGAAGAAACGGATACCGATCGGTACCGACACCGGGCTCGGGCCTTCGGCGACGATCGAGGTAGATCGTTCACCGCGCACTCGTGCGGGCCTCGGACTGCACGCGGGCCCCGGCCGGCTCACCCCCGCTCGCCCACCGCCCGCTTCAGCACCTCCACCGTCCGCCGCGCCTGCTCCCGCTCGTCGCGGTGCCGTTGCGCCTGCGACTCCATCAGCCGCGGCAGGTCGGTCTCGAGACCGGGGCCGCGCCGCTCCTCCGCCTCGCCCGCGAGCAGCTCGTCCATCTCCCGGTTGATCTCGGCGTGCGATGCCTGCTCCCCCCGGGCGATCTCCTCGATCGGCCCGTCGGCCACCATCTCCTCCCACGTGGCGAGCTCGGCCCGGGCGGCGTCGAGCGGCGTGTCGCCGCCCTTGTCGGCGTGCCGCGGATCCGCGCCGGCGGCGAGGAGCAACTCGACGCACGCGAGCTCGGCACTGCCCGCCGCCAGGGCCAGCGGCGTGACGCCGCCGGAGTCGGTGGGGTCCGGCTCGGCCCCGAGGGCCAGCAGCGTGCGGATGGCGGTGGCGTTGCCCCAGTCGCCGGACGCCGCCTCGTGCAGCGGCGTGCCGCCGCGACGGTCGCGGGCCGCGACGTCCGCCCCGGCGGCAACCAACGCGCGGATGATCCGCTCGCACGCCGCGTTCTCCTCGTCGTCCCCGGACTCGCCCTGCCAGCAGATCGAGTGCAGCGGCGTGGTGCGGAAACGCTCGCGGGCGTCCGGCCGGGCCCCCAGCTCGAGCAGCCGCGCGACCGCCCCCGCGTCGCGGGAGAAGGCGGCGGACGCGAGCCGCGTGGTGCCGGACGCATCGGCACGCTCGATGTCGGCGCCGGCGTCGATGAGGGCCCGGACGGTGGCGAGCCTCTCGGTGGTGTCCGTGTCCGCGTCGTCGTCGTCCGACTCCAGCGCGCGGTCCAGCGCGTCGTGCCCGTACTCGTCCACCGCATCCCGGGCCGCCCCCGCCGCGAGCAGCGTCCGCACGACGTCCGCCGAGCCCGCCGCCATCAGCGGCGTGCGTCCGGAGTCGTCGCGCTCGTTCGGGTCGGCCCCTCGCTCCAGCAGCAGCGACACGCACTCGGCGGACCCGGACCGCGCGGCGCAGAACACCGGAATGGTGGACGCGCTCGCGCTGCCGCGCGGCACGTCCCGCCGGCCGAGACCCACCAGTCGCCACAGGGGCCGGAGGAGCACAGCGATGAAGGTGGTGAAGGGCGGCCGCGCCGGCGTGGCCACGGCGAGCGTCGCCGGCACCCCCGCCTCCAGCAGCAGCCGGACGCGGGCCGGATCCCCGGCGGCGCACGCCTCGGTGAGCAGCGAGCGCCCGTCCGCGTCGCCCTCGTGCGGGTCGAGCCCGAGGCCGAGCAGGTACGCGAGCCGCTCGGCGTGGTCGGGCGTCACCGCGGTGCGATCGGACGCCTCGCGGCCCCCGTGGCCGGCCGCATGCCAGGCGGCGGTGTGCCCCTCCTCGCAGCGGGCGTGGACGTCGGCCCCGTGCTCGACCAGCCACCGCAGCGTCCCGGCCGTCGCCCCGTCGATCGACCGGGCGGCGGTCATCAGCGGGGTCAGCCCCGCGAGCCACGTCCCGTCGTCGTCCTCGACGTGGGCCCGTTGATCGACGTCCGCCCCCTCGGCGACCAGCCGCGCGAGCAGCGTGAGGTCGCCGGTACGGGCCGCGCCGTGGATCGGCGGCTCCGGCGGGCGCGTGGGCGCGAGGCTCGAGGCGTCACGATCGTCGGGGACGGTCTCGGACATCGATGTGGGCTCGGGTGGCCGGGGCGGCGGCGGTCATGGTGAAGCGGCATCAGGCTACCGCTGGGCCTCGGAGGCCGCGGGGAACGGACGAGCCCGGGTCGAGGTGGCGACGACGCCGCCCCCGCCGGTGCGGATGCGGTTCACCGGACGTTCACTCGGGGGCGGGCCCGGCGTCCGGGGCGTCCGGGGCGTCCGGGGCGTCCGGCTCCCGGCTCAGCTCGGCGAGCATCGTCGCCTCGTCCACGGCGGCCGGTCGCGTCAGCCATTCCGCGCGGGTGTCGCGGCGCGGGGGCGCGGGCCGCGACGAGACGCCCCCGCCGGCGATCTCGATCGCCCGCCAGCCGGCGTCCGTGCGGAACACGCCCTTGAGCCGGAGCACCCGGCTTCCGGCCACGCCGTGCGCGCCGAGGCGACGGACGTTCGCCATCAGCACGTGCTCGTCGAAGATCCGCTCGGCGTCGAGCACGAAGCCGCCGGCGTGAACCGTCGGATCGTGGGCGAAGCCGCCGTCATCCTCGCGATCGCGTACGTCGTGGCCCCGGTCCGGGTCCTGGCTCGGGGCGGAGTCCGACGCCACCCACTCCTTCGCACCCTCCCCACCCCCGGCCGCATCGTCGAGCTCGAACACCTCCGCCGGCAGCGTCCCGTGCGACGTCACGATCACCCGCCGCTTCGGCGGATCGAGCGCGGCCGCCCACGCCCGCGCCCGCGCGATCCGAGACGCGCCGGCCTGATCGCTGCGGTTGAAGACGAGGATCTCCGCCGGCTCGTAGAAGGCCCGTTCGTACGCCGACCGGCCGTACGTCTCCTCGTCGAACTCCGCGACGTTCAGCAGCGCGATCGTGGGCCGCACGCTGATCCCGAGCTCGCGGCCGTCCCGCCGCAGGAGCTCGAGCACGTGGGCCGGGGCCGCGATGCCGCTCGGCTCGATGACGAGGCGATCGACGCCCTCGTCCACCGTGAGCCGGCGGATGCGCTCGGGCAGCTCCGCGAGCATCGAGCAGCAGATGCATCCGCCGGGCACGTTGAGCACCGCGGTCCCAGGCGCCTCGGCCTCGATCGTCGCGCCGTCGAGTCCGACGGGACCGAAGTCGTTGACGAGCACGCCCACGCGCTCGCCGGCGGGGCGATGGCGGAGGAAGTCCAGGATCGCCGACGTCTTGCCGACCCCCAGCGGGCCGGCGACGACGTGACACGGAATCAGCGGGCGGTCCGCCATCGGTGGTTCCTTGCGGGCTCGTGCGGAGGGGCGGTGAAGGGGCGGACGGACTGTAGAGGCGTGGAGCGTCATCACCGGAAGCACCTGGGGCGCGGACCCACGGCGATGGGCGAGCGCGGTCCGAGGGGCGTCGGTGCGGTGACGCATGCGGTCGGGGAGGATCGCCGACCGGAACGCCGATGAGCCCACGTCGGTGGCCGGTGGTCGATGGCAGCTCCGCCCGGTCATCGCGGGGCATCGCCGGTGCCCGCGCGGGGGGGGGTCATCAGGCGCGACCCCTCGGCGAGTCACGAATCGAGGATCTTCGCGGCCACCGGGCGGGGACCCCGACCAATCGCGGGGACACGGTTGTCCCGGGCCGCATGTTTGGGTATTGTGCGGTTCCGGGGACCCGCGGATGGCGGCGAATCAGTGGTCGCGCGGCTTGCCCCCATGCTCCAGCAGCGGTGAGCCGCCGCGCCACTTGATCGTGTACGCAGAAAATGGGAACGGGGGACCTTCGTTTGGTGATCAGCTTCAACATCGCGGCAGTGGACTTGATTCGAAGCGCCGATACTGGGTCAAATAGGCCGTGTTTCAGCGTCGAGGATCAAGCGTGTTCAATGCCGAGCCCTTCTTCGCCAACCATCCTGTCTTCACGACGGATGAGTTCGCCGCGCACCATCGTGCGTGCGGCTCGGGCCGGTCCGTCACGCGCCAATCCATCCTTGCCCACCACGAGACACGCGGTCGGATCGTGCGGCTTCGGCGCGGGCTCTATGCGACCGTCCCGCCGGGCGGTGAGCCCGACCGGGCGCCGGTCGATCCCTATCTCGTCGCCTCGCGCCTCGCGCCCGACGCGGTGCTGGCGTACCACACCGCGCTCGAGCTGCACGGACATGCCCACAGCGTCTTCAGCCAGCACCAGTACCTGACGCGAACGTCGAGCCGGATCGCGCGCGTGCGCTCGAGCGTGTTCCGGCCGGTCCGAGTTCCGCGTTCACTCGGTGGCGACGATCGGCTCGGCGTGGTCACCGTGGACCGGCTCGGCCTCGACGTGCGCGTCACCACTCCCGAGCGCACGTGCGTGGACGTGCTGGATCGGCTCGACCTTGCCGGTGGCCTCGAGGAGGCGTGGTGCTCGTTGGAGAACGTCCCGTTCTTCGATCTCGATGAGCTGATCGCGTACGCCGTGCGGCTGGACTCGGCGACGACCGCAGCCAAGGTCGGCTACTTCCTCGAGGTCCATGCCGGCGCACTGGCTGTCGAGGCGAGTCACCTCGAGGCGTTGCGGCGCTGCGTTCCGAAGTCGCCGCACTACATCGAGGGCGCCCGAGGGCGACCGAACCGTCTGATTCGTCCGTGGAACATCGTCGTCCCGCAGATGCTCGCGGAGGCGACCCGGGGGGGACTGGATGAACCTGTCGCGTGAACGTCTGCTCGCCGAGTCGGCATCGCTCTCGTTCCGACCGGAGATCCTCGAGAAGGTCGCTCGACTGCTGTCGCTTCTCGAGGCGGCTCGCAAGCACCCGCACCTCGCGGAGCGCGTTGCCCTGAAGGGCGGCACGGCGCTCAATCTCTTCCTCGCCGACGTTCCGCGTCTGTCCGTGGACATCGATCTCAACGTCATCGGGCCGAAGGACCGTTCGGCGATGCTCGCCGGTCGGCCGGCGGTCGAGCGGGCCATCGAGACGATCAGTCGGGCCGAGGGGCTCGCGATCACGCGGGCGCCGTCCCATCACGCCGGCGGCACGTGGCGCATGCGGTATGCAAGTGTTCTCGGAGGGAGCGGGAGCATCGAGGTGGACCTGAACTTCATGTTCCGGACGCCGCTGTGGCCGGTTCGTCGCATGGACGCGCGGGCGCTCGGACGCTTCTCGGCGACACGCGTTCCCGTTCTCGACGTTCACGAGATCGCGGCCGGGAAGCTCGTGGCTCTCTTCGCCCGACGTGCGAGTCGCGATCTCTTCGACGCCCACTGGCTGCTCCGGCAGGCCGAGCTCGACGACACGCGTCTTCGCATCGGGTTCATCGTCATCGGGGCGATGAATCGCAAGGACTGGCGAACGATCACGATCGAGGACGTCGACTTCGATGCGTCGGAGCTTCACGAGCAGCTGATGCCGGTACTCCGAACGCTCGATGACGGCGACAGGCGCGACGCCGACGCGTGGGCTCGCCGCATGATCTCCGAGTGCCGCGAGGGGTTGGTCCGCCTGCTCCCGTTTCGAGACGGCGAGCGAGCATTCCTCGACCGGCTGCTCGATCACGCCGAGATTCGCCCCGAGCTGATCACCGACGATGCGGAGCTGGCGGATCGCATCGCCTCGCATCCGCTCATCGCGTGGAAGGCGTTGAACGTCCGAAAGCACCGCGAAGGAGGTGCGCGCGGTGAGCCGTGATCGCTCGGCCCGACCGTGGTTCGGATCGGACGGCGCCCTCGCTCACGAAGTCCCCCGCCGCCACGCCCCCGGCGCCGCGCCAAGCACCCGCTTGAACGCTCGGCTGAACGCCGCCTCCGACGCGTAGCCGAGCTTCGACCCGCACTCCGCCGCCGTGAGGTCGCCGTCGCGCAGCCAGGTGCTCGCGAGGTGCATCCGCCAGCGGGTCACGTACTGCATGGCGGACTCGCCGACGAGCTCGGTGAAGCGGGCCGAGAACGCCGACCGCGACATGGACACCGACGCGGCGAGCGAGGCGACCGTCCAGTCGCGGGTGGGCTCGCGGTGGATCAGCCGCAGCGCGGGGCCGATCCGCTCGTCGTCCAGCGCCCCGAGCCAGCCCCGCCGCGCCTCGGGGTGCTCGATCAGCCACGTGCTCGCCGTCCGTCCCGGTGGGACGCAGCGGCACGCGACGGCCGTTGCACAGCACGTGGTGCCGCCCCTCGGTCAGCCCGCGCACCGCCACCTCCAGCCGCTCGAGCGAGCTGTCCGCCGCCCGCGAGACGCCCCCGCCGGTCGGCTCCTCGCCGAGCACGCGCCAGGACTCCACCGCGCTGCGCAGCTGCAGCTCCACGCCCTGCGGCGCGATGCTCCCCGCCCGCGGGCTCCGGCCCCGGCACGCGCGGCGCGAGGACGGATCGCCGGCCAGGCGGTGGTCGCGGCCACGATCGGCTCCGTGCTGTCCGCGGTGATCCTGGCCACCGCTCATCAGGGATCCATGGCGTGGTCGGCGACGCGGTTCCTGGAGGCGATCAGTCGGCCCGGGCCGCTCGCGGACGGTCAGGTCGGCTGGGCCGTGACGTGGAGCTCGGTCGATCTCGGCCTCGGCGACCCGCTGACGTGGTGGTGCACGCCCGACGGCATCGTCGCGGCCCAGGGCTGACGCGGTCGGGGGGGGGCGCCCGACCGTTCGGGCAGCTCGCGCGGGTCGGTCACGCCTCCGCTCACCACCCCGTCTGGAGCGCGGACAGTCGCATGCCGTCGGGCGACGCCGACGGCTCGTTCGCGTTGGCCCACCGCACGCGGGCGAGCCGCAGGATCTCGGCCATTCGGTCGAGCAGGGCGGCGCCGGGCCGCTGGAGGCCGCGGGACGTGGCGCCGATCGCCGCCGGAAGCAGCGGCGCGTCGGGCGACCAGTCGTCCGCCTCGCCGAGGACCGCCCGTTCGTCGTCGGGCAGCAGCGATGCCGGCACCCGGCCGAGCACCCAGGCCGACTCGCGGGCGCCGAAATGCCCGGGCATCTCCTCGACCGGCACGCCGGCGGTGATGAGCTCCCACGCCCGCTGGGGCTCGTCCGTCAGCAGCAGCCCGCGCCCCCGCTCCGGGTCGTCGATCGCCACCGCGAGGCGGAGGGCCCGCTGGTGCGGCTTCGGCACCACGCGGAGCGCCTCGTCGACGAGGACGTGCTGCAACGGGCCGACGTCGCGGACGAACGCCGCCACCGCCCGCGCGAAGTGGAGCACCTGCGGGCGGTTGACGTTGGAGCGCCGGAGCACCGACGGGACGCGTGGTCCGGTTCGCCGTCCGGCCGAGGCGGCCCGCTCGAGGCGCTCCCGGCGGCCCGGGGCGCCCAGCTTCGCGAAGAGCTCCGCGGCCCCGTCGACGCCGTACTGCTCGACGAGCGTCCGGTCGACGTCGGCGAAGAGCGCCCGCAGGGTCTTGGTCGCCTCGGCCGACCGGGCCCGGAGCCGATCCGCGTCCCGCTCCACGTCCCGATCAGCGGCCGAGTCCTCGGGCGTGGTCGGGCGAATCCCCTTCGGGTCCGCGGGACGCTCGCGGCGGGCGGTCGCGTGCGGGGCCTCCGGCGCGTCGGCATCCGACTCGGCCGAGCCCGCGCCGATGGCTTCGCGGGGGAGCCGCCCCCCGCCGAGCGACGGGGGGAGCCCCAGCGACGCCGCGACGTGGGGCGTCACCGCCGTCCGCAGCAGGCCGACCGCGTCCAGATGCTCGCCGACCTCCCGCGCCTCGATCCCCAGCGCCCGCAGGTCCTCGAGCGTCCGCGTTCGCTGCGGCTCGGGCAGCGGGCCGTGCTCGATGACCGTCGGCAGGTAGCCGGTCGCGGGCAGGTCGGTGGACTGCCCGAGGGCGAGGCCCGTCAGCACCGAGCGGGCGGCGGACGTGGGCAGATCCTCCGGACGCTCCGCGGTCATGGTGCCGAGCAGGCCCTCGTCGGTGATGACGAAGCACGCCCGCCCGTCGGGCCGCGGGCGTCGCGGCCGCGGTCCCCCCGTGGCGGTGCTCGGGCGGACGGCGATCGGGCCGATGGCCAGCTGCCACGGGCGCGAACCCGGGCGGCGGGGCACGTCGGCGAGCCGGGCGACTTCGAAGATCACGGGACGACTCCGGGGAACCGGGGGGGGTGACGCTCGAGTGGAGAGCCTACCCGGTTGGGATGGCGTCGAGCCGTGGCCGGGGGCTGCGCGTCACGTGGTCCCCGCGGGCGTGGCGAGGGCTCCGTCGCCGGTGCTGGGCGATGGAGGCCGGGGGCCTGGGCGGTTGACGCGGGGGAGGCTGGCCGATGGCAGTGCTGGGCGGTTGACGCGGGGGAGGCTGGTCGGTCGACGGTGGCGCTGGGCGGTTGACGCGCGGGAGGCTGGTCGGTTGAGGCCGGTGCTGGGCGGATGATGGTCGTGCCGGGCGGCTGGCGCCGGTGCCGGGCCACTGCGTCGTGGCGCGGGCGACGGTGTCGACGGCGGTTCGCGGCGGTGCGTGGTGCACGGCGGTGCGCGGTGGTGCTCGGTGGCGCGCGATGGTCCGCGACGGTGCGCGGTGCACACGGCGGTCTACGGCCGTGCGCCGTGATGCCTCGCGCGATCCGCCTCGGTCCGCCGCGCTCGACATCACCGGTCGCTGCACCGCCCGTCCACGATCCTGACGAAAAGACGCATGCATTCATGAGTTTCGCCGCACCAGCGGTAGACTCGCGATCGTTCCGGGCCGCGGTCCGCGATCACAACTCGGCTTCACCCGCAACAGGCACACGGAGGTGCGCATGCGGCTCTTCACGATGCGATTTCTCGCGATCACGGCGGTGCTGGTGGTCGTCAACGTCGTCGGTCTGGCGATCATCTCGGCGCAGTCCTCGCGCGCAGGGAGTGGGCCGGCGGCCGGGAGCACGGGCGGTGGCGCGACGCCGCTGGCCACCGCGGAGCCGTCGCTGGACGACGCGGCCGAGCTGGTGGCCGGAGCGACGGTCCGGGTGGTGGCGGTGACGCCGCTGGGCGAGGGCGAGGCGGACGAGGCCGATCGCCTCACGGTGGTGCTCGACCGACCGGTCGTCGACGCGGACGCGGTCGGTGACGTGGTCGCCGACGTACCGTTCGAGCTCGAGCCGCTGGTCGCCGGGGCGTGGACCTGGGGGGCCCCGAACCGGCTCGAGTACCTGCTCGACGAGCCCCTGCCCGCGGGCCGCAGCTTCACCCTGCGGCTCCCGTCCGACACGGTCGGGCCCCTCGGCCGGCGGCTGGACGTGGCCACCAGCCGCAGCGTGCTCGCCGCGACCGCGGGCGACGACGCGGGGGCGATCGGTGAGGCGGACGGGGCGCTGGCGGTCCGCTTCGCGACGCGGCGGCTGGCGGTGCGCGAGGTGCGGCTGCGCTCGAGCGACCGCGAGCAGGCGACGCTCGAGCTGTCCTTCGACCAGCCGGTCGCGGCGGACGAGCTGCGGCGGTCGCTCGCGGTCACCCTCCGAGGCGGGACCGATCCGCTCGCGCTGGAGATTCCGCGGGGCGAGGTCGCGCGGACGCACGTGGTGCGGGTGGATCGGCGACATCGCCTCGGCCCGGCGGGCCCCGAGGCGGACGCGGTGGAGCCCGACGCGCTCGAGCTGCGGCTCGCGGCCGGGCTCGCCGCGGCCGAGGGCGACCCGGAGCGCGGACTCGAGGCGGCGTGGACGGGCCGCGTCGGGCTCGATCCGCCCTTCGCGTACCAGCGGACGCGGGTGCGCTCGGACGCCGCTCGCGGCACCGTCGACATCGAGTTCACCCGGGCGCTGGAGGCGGACGTGGAGCCGCGGGTGGAGGTCGAGCCCCCGGTGCAGGACCTGCGGATCAGCGTCCGCCGCGACGTCCTGCGCCTGGTCGGCGACTTCGAGCCGGGGCGGCGATACCGCATCCACGTCGCGGGCGGGCTGCGCTCGCGGGATGGCGAGGTCCTCGACGCGCCGCTGGAGCTCGAGCGCCGGGTGCCCGACCGCCGCCGCTCGCTGCGGCTGCAGGCATCGCGCGGCATCCTCATGCCGGGCGGCAACCTCCTGCTCGACCTCGAGACCGTGGGCGTCCCGTCGGTCGAGGTCGCCGCCGCGCGGGTGCACGAGAACAACCTGGTGAGCCACCTGCAGGGGCAGCGGCGGTCCCGCACCGCGCGGACGCTGCGGGTCGCGTCCGAGCGGCTCGTCGTCGGCGGCGGGCGGAACGAGCGTGTGCGGACGGCCCTCGACCTGCGGGCGATCCTCGGCAGCGCGAGCGGCGGCGACGTGCGGCCGGGGATCCATCACCTGACCGTCGCCGGCACCGGCCACCGCTGGCAGCGCGACCGGGCCGTCGTCACGATCACCGACCTCGCGATCACCACGCGGCGGGAGCACGGCGGCATCGTCGCCTGGGTCACGTCGCTCGCTTCGGGGGAGCCCGTGGCCGGAGCGACGGTCTCCGCCCGCACCGCCAACGACCAGCTGATGGCCGAGGCGGAGACGGACGCGGACGGCGTCGCCCGGCTCGTGCTGCCGGCCGTGCGACCGGACGGGGATCCGTGGGTGATCATCGCCCGCCACGGCGACGACCTGAGCTACCTGCAGCCCGAGCGGCGGCCGCTGGTGATCGATCGCGTCGATCAGTCGGGCCGGCCGCATCCGGACCGCTTCGACGCCCTGCTCTACGCCGACCGGGGCGCGTTCCGCCCGGGCGACACGGTGCACGTGAGCGGCATCGTGCGCACCGCGGACGGCGAGCTGCCCGCCGACGTGCCGATGACCCTCGAGATCCGCCGCCCCGACGGGCGGCTGGTCGCCGAGCGCCCGGTCACGGCGGCAACGGCCGAGCAGGGCATGTTCTCGACGTCGTGGACGAGCCCCGAGACGTCGCAGCTCGGCCGCTACGTGCTGCGGCTCTTCGATCCCGCCGCCCGCGTCGACCGCCGCGGCGAGCGGCTGCGGGCCGACGCGATCGGCGAGACGACGGTGCTCGTGGAGATGTTCGAGCCGGTGCGACTCGCGCTGGAGGCCGAGCCGGTCGTGCCGCGTCCCGAGCCCGAGGAGGACCTGCGGCTTCGCGTCGAGGGCCGCTACCTCTTCGGCTCGCCGGCGGCGGGGCTGGACGCCCGGGCGGCCGGCCACCTGCGGCGGGTGTCGTTCGCGAGCGATCGATTCCCGGAGCACGTCTTCGGCGGGACCGGGGGCGACCGGCGGTGGCGACTGCGCGAGCAGCGGGCGACGCTGGACGAGGACGGACGGGCGGAGATCGCGCTGCCCACGGCGGTCGCGGCCGACACCACGCCCGGCCGCTGGCGGTTCGACGGCGCGGTGACGGTGACCGAGGTCGGCGGGCGGTCGGTCAGCCGGCCGGTGTCGGCCGAGGTGCATACGGCGCACCGCTTCCTCGGGATGCGCGTGCGACCGCTGGCCGCCTCGAGCGAAGCCGCGACGCGGCGGCTCCCGGTCGGCGAGCCCGTCGCCGTGGAGTGGGCGAGCGTCGACGGTGGCGACGAGCCGGCCGGCGGCGTGGCGGTCGAGCTGGTGCTCTCGCGGATCGAGCGGGAGCTGGTGCTCGAGCGGGCGCGCGACGGGTCGCTGCGCTGGACGAGCCACGAGGAGGTGATCGAGCTCGAGCGGTGGGCGGCGGGCCGGGGTGCGCCCGGCGCGGGCGACGAGGCTCGTGGGGACGGCGCCGGCGATGAGGACGGGGCCGACGACGCCGGGACGGACGACGCCGCGGACGCCTCCCCCGCCACCGGCCGCTTCACGATCACGGCGCCCGGTCCGGGCCGCTACCGGCTGGAGCTGCGTGGGCGTGATGCGTCCGGGCCCGCCGACGCGGGCCCGGAGCGGGTGCAGCGGGTGGTCGCCGGTGCGACGACCGAGATGCTCGCGGCGCGGGACGGGGCCGAGTTCGCGGCCCTCTCCCTCGACCGCCCCGAGCGGATCGAGCTCACGACCGACCGGGCGCGGTACGCCCCCGGCGACACCGTGGTGCTGTCGATGCGGTCGGCGTTCGAGGACGGCGGCACCGCGCTCGTGACGCTCGAGTCGGATCGCGTGCTCGCGCGTCGCGTGGTGCGACTCGAGGGGCGTGACGGCCGGGTCGAGCTGACGCTGCCGGAGACGCTGCGGGGCGGCGCGTTCGTCACCGTGTCGCTCGTGCGGGCGATCGATCCCGGCCGCGACGAGTGGCTGCCGCATCGCGCCGCGGGCATGGTCCGCATCGAGACGCCGCACGCCGCCCGGCGGCTGGCGGTGGCGATCGAGGCTCCCGAGACGCGGCGGCCGGGTGAGCCGGTCGAGGCGGTGGTGCGCGTGAGCGGGCCCGACGGATCGACGCTCGGTCCGGCCGAGGTGCCGGCGCGGGTCCACCTGTGGGCGGTGGACGAGGGCCTGCTGCGGGCGACGGACCACCGGACGCCCGATCCGCATGCCCACTTCCTCGCCCACCGGGCGTCGGTGGTGCGGACCGCGGACGTCTTCGGCGAGCTCCTGCCGGACCACGACCGGCCCGAGACGGTTGGCCGCATCGGCGGCGACGAGGGCGGGGGCGTGCGTCGGAGCCCGATCGCCCGCCCCCGCACCGAGCCGGTGGTGATCTGGCGGACGTCGGTTCCGGTCGGACCGGACGGCCGGGTGCGGGCGAGCTTCCCCGCCCCGGAGCTGCAGGGGACGCTGCGGCTCATGGCGGTGGCGGCGGAGGGTGACCGCTACGGCACCGGGGAACAGGGCGTGATCGTGCGGTCCCCGGTGACGCTGCAGGCGTCGTGGCCGCGCTCGGTGGTGGACGGCGACCGGTTCGAGGTCCCGCTGACGGGCTTCAATCACACCGACCGTCCGGTGCGGCTCGGGCTGTCGATCGACGCGGACGGGCCGCTGGCGATCGACGAGGCGGCCCTCGCCGAGCCGCTGCTCGTGCCCGCCGGCGGATCGGCGATCCGGTGGGTGGACGTCACCGCGTCCGGCACCGGACCGGTCACCGTCGAGATGGAGGCCGCGGAGTCGTCGCGGCTCGCCGGCGGCGACGCGGGTGCCGGCGGCGACGCGGGTGCCGGCGGCGACGCGGCGGGCGACGACGCCGGCGACGAAGCGGGCGACGGGGGTGCGGTGGCGAGCACCGGTGATCCGCCGGGCGCCGAGCCGGCGGGCGGGGACGCGGTGCTCGCGCTGCCCGAGCCTGCCCTCGACGCGGCCCCGCGGCGGGCGCGGGCCACCGCGACCCTCGCGGTGCGTCCCGCGGGCGTGCAGCAGTCGCGGGCCGTGATCGCCCGGGCCACGCCCGACGCGCCGCTCGAGCTCGACCCCACGGGCGGGTTCCTGCCCGGCACCGCCCGCGTGCGGCTTCGCGTCTCGGGCGAGCCGGCGATCGACCTGCTGCCGGCGCTGGAGCAGCTGATGGACTATCCGTACGGCTGCGCCGAGCAGACCGCGAGCCGGCTCGTGGGGCTCATCGCGATGCCCGAGCTGATCGACCGGTCGCGCGGGGCGGCAGCCGCCTCGGCCGAGGCGACGACGTCGGCCGGCCGCGCCGAGGCGGTGCGGGCCATGATCCGCGCCGGCATCGATCGCCTGGCGACGATGCAGACCCGCGACGGGGGCATCGCCTATTGGCCCGGTGGCGTGCGATCGCAGCCGTGGCTCACCGGCTACGTCGGCTGGTGCCTGCTGCAGGCGGCACGCACCGGGATCGACGTCCCGGCGGAGCTGCTCGAGCCGCTGCTGGACCGCCTCGAGCGCTCGTTGCACGAGGACGCGACGTCGGACGCCGAACGGGCCCTCGCGTGCCGCGTCCTCACCGCCTTCGGTCGGCCGCAGGCCTCCTGGGCCGGCGGCCTCGAGGCCGACGCCCGGCGTCTGGACCTCGCGGGCCGATCGCACCTGGCGGCGTGCCTCCTCGAGCTGGGGCGTCGCGACCGCGCGCTGGCGGTGCTCGGCGACGAGATCCCGGTGACGCTCGGCGTGCGGCCGACCACGAGCGGGCGGCTGACGTCGGCCGTGCGCCAGGAGGCGGTGCTGCTGGAGACGCTGGTGCGGCTGGATCCGTCGCACCCGTGGATCCCGACCCTCGTCGGCCGCGTGCAGGCGGCCCGGTCCGCCGGCGGCGCGACCGGGCACTGGGGCACGACCCTCGACAACGCCGCCGCGGTGCACGCGCTGGCCGCGGTGCGGCTGGCCCGTGGCGACGCCGCCGCGGCGCCGGCACCGATGCGCGGCCGCGTGGACGGACTGGAGGGTGCGGGCGATCACCGGTTCGCCACCGGCACTCCGTTCGACGTCTCCGATCACCCCGTGGGTGGACCCGTGCGCGTCGTGGTCGAGGCGGTGGGGCAGCCCACGAGGTCGGATGCGCCGGCCGGCGACGAGGGCGCGGATATGGCGGACGTGGCGGACGCGGTGGACGCGGTGGACGCGGCGGACGCGGCGGACGTGGCGGACGCGGCGGACGCGGTGGGGGCCGCCGCGACCGCGGCACACGCCGCGGGCGGTGCGGGGGCGGCAGGCGGTGCGGAGGCCGCGGCGCCGCCGACGGCCCACGTCGTCATGGTCGCGACCGGCCTGGTGCCGGCGGCCGACGCGGTCCTCGAGGACCGCGGGCTCGAGGTGCGGCGGCGGTGGCTCGATGCGGGCGGCGAGCCGGTCGATCCGTCCACGCTGGAGGTCGGCGACCTCGTGCAGGTCGAGGTGACGATTCGCACGCTGCCCGACGCGACGCCGCGGGTGGTCCACAACATCGCCGTCGTGGATCTGCTGCCGGGCGGCGTCGAGGTCGAGCATCCGCGGCTCGCCACGTCGGCCGCGACCGCGGCGACGGGGCTCGGTCGCGGCCCGCGGGGCCGTCCGCGGGCCCTCGAGCCCTCGCGGGTGGAGTTCCTCGACGACCGCGTCGTGATGTTCACGTCCGCCTCGTCGCGCCTCATGCGTCACCGCTACGTGGTCCGCGTCACGACGCCCGGCACCTTCCGCCTGCCGCCGATCGAGGCGGCGTGCATGTACGCCCCGGACATCGCGTCGGTGCACGGGGGCGGCGAGGTGGTGGTCGCGCGGTGAACCAGCGGCGGACGAGCGCGGCCACGACGAGCTCGGCGTCGGGGGCCCCGGCCGGGGGCTGGCCGTCGTGCGGCGGGGGCGGCGGCCCCGGCGACGGCGGGGGCCGGCCGCCCGGTCGCCCCCGAGGGCGGCCGCGTGCGAGCGGTCGCGTCCGCCGGTGGTCCGTCCGCGTCGGGCTCGGCGCCGTTGCCGCGGGCGTCCTCGGCGGCGCCGCGCTGGCCTGGGCCTGGCATCGCCATCCGTTCCCCGAGGAGCGGCTCGGCGACTGGGGCCGCACCCGGCTCGTCACCGCCGCCGACGGCACGCCGCTGCTCGCCCTCGTCGGCCGCGACGAGCAGTGGCGGTCACCCGTCGGGCTCGACGGCGTCTCGCCGCGGCTCGTGCAGGCCACCATCGCGGTCGAGGATCGCCGCTTCCGGTCGCACTCCGGCGTCGATCCGGTCGCGGTCGCCCGCGCGGCGTGGCAGAACCTCGTGTCGGGGCGCGTCGTCTCCGGGGCGAGCACGATCACGATGCAGGTCTGCCGCATGATGGACGACCGTCCGCGGACGTTGCCGTCGAAGCTCGTCGAGTCGTTCCGCGCCCTGCAGCTCGAGACCATCCGAAACAAGGACGAGATCCTCGGGCACTACCTCGACGTCGCGCCGTACGGCGGCAACCTGCGCGGCGTGGAGGCGGCGGCCCGGGCGTGGTTCGGCAAGCCGGCGGACCGCGTGTCGCTCGCCGAGGCGGCACTGCTCGCGGGGCTGCCGCAGTCGCCGGAGCGGCTGCGGCCGGACCGCCACCCCGAGGCGGCTCGCGTCCGCCGCCGCACCGTGCTCGACGCGATGCTCGCCGCCGGCTTCATCGACGAGCAGGCCCGCGACGCGGCGGATGCCGAGCCGATCGTGCTCGCCGGGCGCCGCCTCGGGTTCATCGGCTCCGACGACGAGGGCCGCGCTTCGCACGTCGCGTGGATGGCCCTCGAGCGGCGGCCCGCCGGCGGCCGGCTCCTGGTCGAGCCCGGCGTGCAGGAGCTCGTGGCCGGGTGCGTCGCGCGGCACGGGACGGCCCTGCCTCCCGGGACCGACGTCGCGGTGGTCGTGATCGACGTCGAGCGGGCGTCGATCCTCGCGCTCGTGGGCTCGGCCGATCCCGGCGATCCGGCCGACGGCCAGGTGAACGGCGCGATCGCCCGCCGCTCCCCCGGCTCGGCCCTCAAGCCCTTCATCTACGCGGCCGCGATCGACGCCGGCCGGCTCGCCCCCGACTCGCTCCTGCCCGATGCGCCCATCGATCGCGCCGGCTGGCGGCCCGACAACTTCGATCGCACCTTCCGCGGCCCCGTCACGGCGGCCGAGGCCCTGCGCGACTCGCTCAACATCCCCGCGATCCTGCTGGCCGAGGAGCTCGGCCTCGAGCGGTGCCTCGGCGTGATGGAGGCATGCGGGCTCGAGCTGCCGCCGGACGCCGCGGCCCGCGGCGGGCTCAGCCTCGCGGTGGGCGGACTCGAGGTGCGGCTGCTCGATCTCACCGACGCCTTCGCGACCCTCGCCCGCGGCGGCATCCACCGCCCGGCGCGGCTGTTCGCGGACGAGCCCGCGCCGGACGGCCGCCGCGTCCTCGCCGCCGACACCGCGGCCGCGGTGAGCGACATGCTCTCGAGCGCGCACCGCCTGCCCGAGACCGGCGACGCGGTGGTCGGCCTCGGCGACGCCTGGCTCAGCTGGAAGACCGGCACCAGCTCCGCCCGCCGCGACGCCTGGGCCGTCGGCCACAACGGCCGCTTCGCGGTGGGCGTGTGGGTCGGCCGGTTCGCCGGCGGCGGCGACGTCGCGTACACCGGCCGCGCGTCGGCCGAGCCGCTGCTCGCGGCGCTGCTCACGCATCCGCGGCTCGCGCGGCGTGCGCCGGCGACTGCTCCGGCACCCGCGTCGCCGGCCGTCCGCCGCTCGGTCGTTCGGCCGCTCGAGATCAGCCGCGTCGCGGAGCGTCTCCCCGGGGCGGCGGCGGACTCGGCGGACTCGGCGGACTCGACCGGCAGCGCGGCCACGGCCGAGGCGGCGCATCGCCTCCACGTGACCGCGCCGAGCGACGGCAGCCGCTTCATCGCGGTCGGGGGGGCCGTCGTCCTCCGCCCCGCGGCCCGGCTCGTCGACGACGTCACCGGCATCGCGACCGGCACGCCGCCCGCCGTGCGCTGGCTGCTCGACGGCCGTCCCGTGCCGGGCGGCGGCGCTCCGCGTCTGGAGCTGGGCCCCGGCCGCTACGTCCTGACCGCGATCGGCGGGGGCAGGGGCGGGGGCGATGGCGACCGCGACGACGACGGCGTCCGTAGCGCGTCGGTGCGGTTCACCGTGGCTCCGCGGCCGTAGGCGTCGCCGTCCGCAGCGCGTCGGCGCGGTCCACCGTGGCTCCGCAGCCATAGCCGTCGCCATCCGCAGCGCGTCGGTGCGGTTCACGGTGACCCGGTCGACGCGGGCGTCGGCGTCCTCACCTGCACCCCTACCCTCACCCGACCAGCGGCACCCCGGGGTGCCCGGCGGGGACCACCCCGGCTCGGTCGAGCCCGAGCCAGTCCTCCAGCACCGCGGCGTACACCGAGCGGAAGTCCGTCTCGTAGGGGACGTCGCCGTCCACGCCCGCCGCGGCAGCCATCATCGAGCGGCCGCGGCCCTCGGCCGCCGCGAGGTCGGGCGGGCCGCCGTGGACGCCGGGCCGGATGCCGCCGCCGACCACGAACAGCGGCGCCGCCGCCCCGTGATCGGTGCCGCGGCTGCCGTTCTCGGCGATCCGCCGACCGAACTCGCTGAAGGTCATGAGCAGGACGCGGTCCGCGATGCCCCGCCGCTCGACGTCCGCCTGGAACGCGGCCACGGAGTCGCCGAGCGTCCGAAGGAGCCCCTCGTGGCTCTGGTCCTGCCGCGCGTGGGTGTCGAATCCGTCGTGCGTGACGTAGTAGACCCGCGGCCCGAAGTCCGCGGCGATCAGGGCGGCCACCCGCCGCAGCCGCCGCCCGAGCGGGGCCTCGGGATAGGTGGCGGAGCCGCCGCCCCCGCTCGTCCCGCCGCCCCGCGGCGAGGCTGCGTCCGCCAGCTCCGCTCGCACCCGCCGCAGACGCTCGGCCTGCCGCACCGACGCCACCGCGGTCCGCCGCACGAACTCCAGGTCGTCCTCGGCCGGGCCGCGCTCGCCCGCCGCGCCGCGGCGGATCGTGTCGAGGTCGCCGCCGTCGGGCAGGTCCTCGAGCCGGCCCACCGAGGCGGCGACGACCTCCCGCCCCCGCACCGCGAGGCCGGGGGCGGTCTCGTCCACCCACGCCGCGAGCGGCCGGCCCTCGCGGTCGGCGAGTCGGCCGAGCCACCCGGTGTCGCCCACGTCCGCCCCGCTCGTGCAGGCGTGCCAGATGTCCATCGACCGGAAGTGCGAGCGGTCGGGATGGGGGTAGCCGACGTTCATGATCACGCCGAGCCGCCCGTCCTCGTGCAGGCGGTGCAGTCCGCCGAGGGCCGGGTGCAGGCCGAGATCGTCCGTCACCGGCAGCACCTCGCGCGAGGGCACCCGCAGCGTCGGCCGCGCCCGGTGGTAGCGGTCGTCGCGGTGGGGCACCACGGTGTTGAGGCCGTCGTTGCCGCCGGTGAGCTGCACGATCACCAGGATGCGGCGGTCGAGCGCCCCGGGGCCGGACGCGGGAGCCGCTGCCCGCGCGGTGGCGGCGAGAAAGCCGGGCATCGACGCCCCGGACGAGAGCAGGCCGATGCCGGCGGCGGCGCCGAGGAAGCCGCGGCGGGAGAGACCGGCCGCGGGGCCGCCGAACGGTCGCACGAGCGACGATCGGCCGGGGACGACCGAATGGCGATCGGCAGGCGGATCGGCCGGGGCATTGGGGTCGGGTCGGTCGGCCATGGTCGGCTCCTTCAGTCGGGTGCGAGGCGACGGGCGGCGGGCAGCCCGTGACGTGGCGCAGGTCGTCGGTGACGGACCGCACGGGCGAACGGCCGGCGTCCGCGGCGGCCGGCGGCCAAGGCGGCCGGCGTCAGAGGAACTGGTCCTCGGGGAGGACCACCAGGCCGTCGAGGGCGTGGTGCAGCAGTCGATCGAGGTCGTCGCCGGCGGTGCGAGCGGCCGTCTCCAGCGCAGCGTCGACGTCGGGGTGCGCGGCGTCGCCCACCGTCAGGCGACGGGCCGCCTCGAGCACGTCGCCGCGGCGGCGCAGCCCATGCCGCCGGCGCATCGCCCCGGCGTCCAGCAGCTCCGGGGCCACCGCGCGGCGGGCGGCGTCGATCCGGGCCAGCAGCCGGCTCGGGTCGAGCCAGCCGCGCTGCGTCGGCCAGCCGTCCACCGTGGGCGGCTCGAGCAGTCGCTGGCCCATCGCGTTCGTCGCCCGCTCCAGCACCGGGCCCGCCACGGTCGGCAGCTCGAAGCCGCGGGCGAGGCCGGCCACCTGCTCGGCGGGCGTGGCGATGATCATGCGGCGATTCGGCCGCGCCATGAACGCTCGCGAGCGGAGGATGGTGCCGACCGTCGCGCCGACGTCGTAGTCCGTCTCCCGCAGTCGCGCCGCGATCGCGTCCACGAGCGCCTCGCCCGGCTCGGGATGCACCAGCAGGCGGGCCAGACGGCCGCCGAGGAACCGGCCGCACGCGGGCGAGGCGAGCGCGGCGGCGATCACGTCGTCGCCGTCCAGCCGGCCGGAGCGGCCGAGCACCGACTTCTCGCCGTCGTCGTGCAGGAGGCGGGCGAAGTGGAAGCGGCCGGACCGCTGGTGCCAGCCGGTGAACGCGCGGGCGGCCTCCCGGACGTCGCGCTCCGTGTACGCGCCGAGGCCGAGCATGAACAGCTCGAGGAGCTCCCGCGCGAAGTTCTCGTTCGCGCGGCCGTTGACGTTCCGGTTGCCGTCGAGCCACGCGATCATCGCCGGATCGCGGGCGATCGACCGGCAGAGCGCGCCGAAGTCGCCGAGGGCGTGCTGCTCGAGCAGCGCGAGATGGCGCTGCATGAGCGGCGCCGACATCACCTTCACGTTGCTGACCGCGAAGTGGTCGTGCCACATCAGCGTGAGACGGGCGTGCAGCGGCGCATCGGTCGCGACCAGCCGCATCAGCCACCACTGCCGCAGGCGGCCGATGTCCTCGCTGATCGCGACGGTGCCGGCGAGCCGCGCGAGGGCCTGCGACCGCGCGGATCGTTCCGCGTTCTCGAGGATCGGCCGACCGTCGAGCAGCCGGTCCACCGTCTCGCCGTGTCCCCGCTCCACCGCGGCCGCGATCTCGCCCAGCGACGGCCGGAAGCCGGCGCGGCGCAGCAGGTGGGCAGCCGCTTCGCCGTCCCACGGCTCGACGGCCGACGGCCGCCATTCGGCAAGCGAGGCGACGGCGGGCGCGGCCGCGACGCGAGCGTCGGCCGCGGCGGAAGCGCGGGCGGCGGCGGAAGCGCCGGACGATCCGTGCCGTCGCATCATCGCCGCGACCCCGCCGCCCGGCGGCGGGACGCTGTCCCGTCGGCCCGGCGCTCGTCCGGCTCGCCGGCCGTCGCCCCCGTTCGCAGGCGCACCGCCAGTCGTCCGTGCAGACCACGATCGTCGACCTGCACGCGGAGCTCGAGGTCGCGCAGGAGGTCCACGCCGGCCAGCAGCCGGTCGACGAAGGCCTCGGCCTGGACGCGCGACTCGCCCTCCTCGACCATCCGGCCGGCGATGAGCGTCTCGCGGTTGCGGGTGATCAACGAGTGCACCGCGGGCCCGTCGAGATGGATGCGGTCGCCGCCGCGCTCGGGATCGCCGTCCCGCTCCCGACTGCCGCCGGCCCGATCGCGGGCGGACGCACGCTCGTCGTCGCGATCGTCGCCGGCGAAAGTGCTCCCGTCCAGCTGTCGCACGATCGCCTCCAGCAGCGCGGGGTCCGTCGTCACGAGGATGCGGCCGTCGAGCACCGCGACCGCGGGGGCGACGTTCGCGATCACGTCCGGGGTCACGCCGGGCGGCGGATCGGGGAAGCGGCCGGAGACGTAGCGCAGGTCGCCGATGCGGTCGACGTCGATCACGAGCCCCGGTTGATCGACGTTGCCGCGCTCCACGTTCACGATGCCCATCGCGGTCAGGGTCGCGCTCCGCACGCGGTCGGCGAGGTCCGGCGAGGGATCGGCCACCGGCAGCTCCAGGGCCAGCATCGGCAGCTCCGGCACCGGCCGGCGTGCATCACCCGCGTCGCGGTTCGCTCCGTCCCCCGCGGGCGGCGGCCGGTTCACCGCCACCAGGCGCAGCGGGCCGTCGAGCCGGGCGAAGACCTCCTCGAGCACGTCGAAGCCGCCCATCACCGCCGACAGTCCCGTCACGAACTCGATCAGCTGTCCCGATGCCCCGATCGTCATGATCGCCTCTCGGTCCCGCACGATCGCGGCCAGATCGCGGGGCAGCCGCACTTCGCCGAGGTAGCCCGGCAGGGCCGCGGCGTCGAGGTCGCCCCCGGCGGGGCGGTCGAAGGCGAAGCCGCGGTGCGCCGGCGGAACCGCCGCGCGGGACGGAGCCTCGATCCCGAGCCGCAGCGCGTCGGCGTCCCACGACAGCCAGGCGATCGCCCGTTCCGCCGCGGCCAGCGCGTGCGTCACGCCGCCGCCCACGATCGCGGCGGCCGCATCGTCGAGACGCTCGGGCACCTCGGCCGTCCCCATCGCGAGGACGGACGGCGAGAGCTCCAGCCAGATCCCGGCCTCGCTGGGCACGAGCCCCGTGGCCGCGGCGCCGTCGTGCCGCGCCCCGCCGGCCGCCGGGGCGAGGCCCGCCGGCCGCTCTGCGACGGACTCGGGCAGCCGCGGCGGAATCGCCGCCGGCACGTCCGCGTCATCCAGGGCCTCGAGCGCTTGCCGCACCGCCGACTTGGACGGCGACGCGATCAGATAGGGACCACGCCGCCCGATGGCCAGCTCGGGGGAGATTCGCAGCAGGCGACCGCGGCCCACGGCGAGCGAGCGCTCGGGATCGAGGCGTCCACCCCGCTCGATGCCGACCAGCCGTGCGACCGACGCGAGCACGACGTCGAGGACCTCGGCCCGCTCGCCGGTCGCCATCGCGATCGCGACCGCGAGCGGCTCGTCCGAGCCCGAGTCCGCCGGGGCGGGGAAGAGCCCGATCGCCAGGCGATCGCCCAGCGCGGAGGCCAGCGCCGTCCACGGGTCCGTGCCCGCGTCCATCGCCAGTCCGAAGAGGCCGATCCGCAGCGCGCCGAGATTCGGCACCTGGGCGAGCGCGTCGCCGAGCGGACCGGCTGCCGGTCCGTCCGGCCAGTCCGCCCGCATCCGCAGCAGCCGGTCGCCGCCGTCCCGCACCCCGAGCACCGCGAGCACTCCGGGCCCGTCGGCGAGCATCCGCGCGGGGTGCGGCCAGGTCGCGGACGCGGCGGCGGGTGCCGGACGAGCCGGCGCTGCGGCGGCCGCGTGCGCCGGCGTCATCGTCGCCGCCGTCTCGATCGCGGCCCTGCTGGTTGCGGGCGCCGCGGCCGCTGCTTTCGCTGCGTTCGCTGCGTCCGCCGCGGTCGCCGTGGTCGCAGTGGTCGCCGCGGCCGCTACGGCCGCCGCGGCCGCCGCGGCCGCCGTGTCCGTCGCGGTCGCCGTGGTCACCGCTGCCGCAGCCGGGCGGACGGCGCCGACCGTCGTCACCGTCCCGGCCGTCGCGAGGAGCACGACGGCGCCGCGCGCCGCGGGCCACCACCTCCCTCGCCGGGGCGGGGGCTGGATCGACCGGCCGGTCGCCGTCCTCGCGTTCGTCGAATCGGGGGCGATCGGCCGTCCAGGCATCGGGCTTCCTCCGTCGCTCGTGAGCGTTCGCGCCGCGGCCTTCTTCGCCGGGCCCGCGGGCGAGTTTCAGCCCAGCCATCGCTCGGCCGCGCCCTCGGTCGCCGGTCGCAGCCTCGGTGCGTCGGCGTGTCGGCGTGTCGGTGCGTCGGCGTGTCGGCGCGTTCCCGATCCCCACCCTACCGGCTATCCTCGGCCCCGAGCCCGCCACGTCGCGGGCACGGGCGTTCAGGTCGCGCGAGAATCGACCCCTCAGGGACGTTCCCATGCCTTCGTGGGACCGCGTGCGACGTCGTGGCCGCCGGTCGGCCCGCACGCCCCCGCCCGTTCCCGTGCCGCCGTCCCCGCTCCCGTCCGCGAGCCGGAGCCCGAGCCGACGATGATCGCCCCGCTGCTGGTCCTGTTCGTCGGCCTCTTCGTGCTGCCCGTCGTCTTCGTGGCGTCGATCGGGCGCGGCGGTCCCATCCTCTGGGTCGGCGGCGCGGTGCTCGTGGCGTGGGCGATCGAGACGCTCGTCGACCTCGTGCACGACCGCCGGGATCGCCGCCGCCGCGAGGGCGGGCGATGCGTCGAGTGCGGACACGACCTCCTCCCGGTGCAGGATCGCTGCCCGGAGTGCGACGCGCCGCGTCGTCCGGTCGCGGCCTTTCCGCCGCCGCGCTCGCGCCGCGCCGTCCGCTGGCTCGAGCCCGCGTACGCGACGCGTGATACGTTCCGCTGAGCCGGCCCCGGCGGCCCCGGCGGCCCCGGCGGCCCCGGCGGCACGGGCGGCACCGGCCCGCCCCCGCCCGCCCCGCGATCGGCTTCCCGTCCCGCGCCGCACCGGCCGCGCCGTCCGCCGCGACCTGTCCCGGCGGCCTCGCAACCGGGACGTCTGCCGCGACGCCGCGCCCGCTAGGCTGGGCCCGCCGGCGCCGAAGAGACGTTCACCGGAGCCCGACCGTGTTCGACCTGCCGATCTGGGCGTGGATCGTCCTGGTGGTCCTCAACGTGCCCGTCTTCCTGCTCGCCGGACGCTGGGTGTTCGGGGGGTGGGACGGCTTCAAGGAGAGCGTCCGGTTCGCGATCCAGCCCGACTGGTTCTCGTTCTGGCGCGGCGAGCTCGTCGAGGACTGGCAGGAGGGCATCCGCATGCTGATCTTCCTGCTCGTCTGCGCCGCCGCGGTGCTCGCCGAGGCCTTCCTGCTGTCGCTGGCGTTCGGTGGCGGCGGATGAGCCGGCCCGCCGCCAGTCAGCCGGTGGTCGGCGCCTCGGCCGACGGGTCCGCCGGCGCCGACGCTGCCGCCGTCGCCGCCGCCGACGGCGGATGGTCGCGCGGTCGTTCGCGACGTCGGGTCTCAGCCGTCGACGCGGCCGGGCCCGCCGTCCACTTCGCGTCCGCTGCCCGAGCTCCGATCGCGTCCGCCGCCCGAGCTGCGATCGCGTCCGCCGCCCGAGCGCTCGCCGCCTTCGCCGCCCGAGCCCCCACCGTCCGAGCCCCCACCGTCCG
>CAYLNM010000038.1:11833-28861 GCA_964385045.1 uncultured Isosphaeraceae bacterium | reverse complement strand
CCGTCCCGCTCCGGCCGCGGTCCCCACGCGGGGCTTGCCCCGCCGGCGGTCGCGGCGGCCCCGGCCGCCTTCCCGCCCCGTGGCCGCCTCGCCGGCGTCCCGGGCATCCCCGGCACCCCCGCGGCTTGACGCGGCTCCCGGGGACCGCTTCAATGTGCGGCTCGCTCCACGCCGGAGGTGTCCGGCCGCGGTCCCCGTGCGGGACCGTGACGCGGGGTCCCGCCGCCTCACCGCCGCGGCCCTCGCTCCCCGATCCGACCCGTCCCCCTGCGCAGGAATCCGCATGGCTCGCTATCTCGGTCCCAAGGTGAAGCTCTCCCGTCGCGTCGGCGTGCCGATCGCGGACGTCCCGAAGCACACGGCCAAGCGGCAGCTGACGCCCCCGGGGATGCACGGGTTCCGCGGGCGCCGTCCCAAGGACTACGGCATCCGCCTGACCGAGAAGCAGAAGCTCCGCCACCACTACTCGGTGCTGGAGAAGCAGTTCCGCCGCTACGTGGCCGAGGCCAGCCGCCGCAAGGGCAACACCGGCGAGAACCTGCTGGTGCTGCTCGAGCAGCGCCTCGACAACGTCGTCCGCCGGGCCGGCTTCGTCCGCACGATCTGGGCCGCCCGCCAGATGGTGGTGCACGGCCACGTGCTGGTGAACGGCCACAAGGTCGATCGTCCGAGCTACCAGATCCAGCCCGGCGACACGATCACCCTCCGCGACCGCATCCACACGCTCGCCCGCGAGAACATGGAGTCCATGGCCGGCCACATCGTGCCCGGCTGGATGGACGTGAGCCCCGCCGACCTCACGGCCAAGGCGCTGAGCCAGCCGACGGCGGACCAGATCCCGTTCGACGTGAACACGAACCTGATCGTCGAGTTCTACCGCTGATCCCGCACGCGGACGCGGGCTCGCCCGCCGTCCGCGGTGCGTCCCGCGAGCCGTGACCGAGGCCCGAGCCGGAACACGGCGCGGGCCTCGTGTCATGAGGGGCGGCCCCCGCGGCTCGCCCTGCCCCCGGCCGGCCGCCGTTCCCGCGCCGACCGGGCCCCCGCCTCCCCCGCCCGGCGGCACCGGGCCCCCAACCGAGGACCAGGGCGATGATGAAGTTCCTGCGCCGGTACAGCAAGTGGATCCTGGCCGTCTTCGGCTCGCTCCTCCTCGTGGTGTTCCTCGCCCCGACCGCGGTGCAGGAGTTCGCCGAGTCGCGGGCGCGGGCGAGCCTGACGTGGGCCACCATCGGCCCCGAGGGCGAGGAGCTCGGCACCGAGGTGCAGTCCGAGACCGCCCGCGAGCTCAGCATCATCGAGCCGCTCATGCGGGGCCTGCCGTGGCTGAGCGAGATCCGCGACGCCGAGCACTGGTACCTGCTCGTCCGCGAGGCCCGCGAGGCCGGGCTCGTCCCGACCCGCGGCAGCATCGAGCTGGATCCGCAGGTCGCCGAGCAGATCTTCGTCCGCGTCGGCCGGTCGCAGCGGTCCGAGCGGGCCCTCGCCGGCCTGCAGGGCGTGCTCCGCCTGGTCGACCGCTGGCAGCGCGGCACGTCGATGAGCGACCGCCGCATGGAGGCCAGCGCCCGCCGCCTCTTCCACGAGGTCTCGGGCCGCGTGGTCGCGATCGAGCCGGATCCCTCCACCGCCCCCATGCCGAGCGAGGAGGCGATCCGCGAGCAGTTCGAGCGCTTCCGCGACGTCGAGCCCGGCGAGGGCGAGGGCCCGGGCCGCCCGGGCTACCGGCTGCCCGACCGGTTCACGATCGAGCTGCTGCACGTGCCCGCGGCGGCGATCGACGAGCGGGTCGAGGCCGCCGGCCTGCTCGACGGCGTCGCCCTGGCCCGGCACTGGCGGCGGTTCGCCGAGGAGCGCGGCTTCCCGCCGTTCGAGCTCGGAGCCGAGATCCCGGAGGTGGTCCGCACCGACCTGCTCGAGGAGCTGGAGGCGGCGGACCGCGACGCGATCGAGAAGTGGATCGTGGCCCGGCAGCTCGAGCTCACCCGCGGCCTGCCGTCGGACGAGCTCGGCTTCGCGTCGCTGCCCGAGGACTGGGTCGAGCGCCGGCTGGACCTCGCGGACATGGTCGACGGCCTCGCCGAGCAGTTCGAGGGCCTCGACGGGGTGCGCTACCTCCGGGTCGACGACCGCATGCTGACGATCGAGGACCTCGCCGAGGAGCGGTTCCTCCCCACCGCGACCACCGACCGGTACGGAGAGGCCGAGAGCCTCGCCCAGCTGATGAGCGAGCTGAAGGAGTTCGGCGGCGAGGGCCGCGTGCCCCTGCAGGCCGGCGTGATCGGTCCGCTCCTCCGCACCCCCGAGGGCGGACTCGTGGTGTTCCGCGTGCTCGAGGCCGATGCAGCCCGGGCACCGCGCGAGCTCGCGGAGGTCCGCGACGAGGTGGTCGAGGACCTGCGGCGGCAGGCGGCGTGGGCGCAGCTCCTCGCCGACCGCGACGCCATCGAGTCCGACGCCGAGACCCGCGGCCTGCTCGCCGTCGCCGTCGATCGCGACGCCCCCCTCGAGCAGGTCGGCTCGATCGCCCGCGTCAGCCCCGGCATCTTCGAGGCCACCGGCGGCGACCCGCGATTCGTGGGCTTCACGAGCCTCCCGGTGGTCGGCCAGGACCCCGAGGTCGTCGAGGCGATCGTCGATCACGCCCTCGGCCTGCCGCTCGACCGGGCCGCCGGCACCCTCCCGAGCGACCAGCGCATCGCGTCGTTCGCGGCCGAGTCCGCGCCCGCCCTCCTGCTGGTCGAGTTCACCCGGCAGTCGCCGCTGAACCGCGAGACGTACGAGCGGCTCTCCCAGCTGCCCACCCTCGTGCAGGTGGTGAGCGACCAGGAGCTCGGGCCCGACGTCGGCGACTTCACCCAGGCCTTCGGCTTCGAGGCCCTCGCCGAGCGGCACCAGTTCGAGCTGCGGCGGCGCACGAGCGACGCGGACGACGCCGAGGCGGTCGGTGACGCCGAGTCCGCGACGAACGCGGCCGCGTCGCCCGAGACGGCGGCCGCCGAGTGATCGCCGCGCCGCGCTGACGCGGGCCGCCGACCCGGTCGCTCCGCGACGCGTCCGACGTCATGCGGCGTCACGCGGCATCACGCAGCGTCATGCGGCGCCCTCGGGGCCTCCGCCGGCCGGGGCATGAAGCCCGGGCACGAACGGGCTCGGCGGCGCTCGATGCCACCGGCGATGCGGCGGCGACCGGCACCGCCGTCGCCCTCGCGCCGGCTCAGCCCGTCGACTGCATCGCCGCCGCGATCCCGTTGATCGACAGCAGGATCGCGTCGCGGCGGTCGGCCCGCGCGGCCTCCGGCTCGTCGGCCGGCGCGGTGGCGGCCCGCCGCAGCAGCTCGATCTGGATCAGGTTGAGCAGGTCGGTGTCGGGATTCCGCGCGACGATCGACCGCTCGATCACGGGGTTGTGCGCCAGCGGGGTCGGCCGGCCGGTGACCCGGGCGAGCCGTTCCACCGCCGCCTCGTGCGCTCCGAGCAGCCGGGCGACGAGACGATCACCGCCCGCGAGGTGGCCCGCGAGCTCGCAGGCGTACCGGCGGGCGATCACCGTGCGCGAGCGGCCGAGCTCCTGCCCGGTGTTGTCGAGGATCGCGGCCACCGCGGGCTCGCGGGCCGCGATCGCCCGCAGCCGGGCCACCGCGTCCTCGCCCGCGTCGAGCGCGGCCCCGAGCGCCGCGTGCACGCCGAACCAGCCCGGCACCGTCCAGCGGGTCTGGGTCCACGCGAAGACCCACGGGATCGCCCGCAGCGAGTCGAAGCCGCCGCCGGACCCCCGCGACACCGGCCGCGAGGCCATCGGCATCTCGCCGATGAACGCGATCGGCGTGGCGGCGCGGTACCAGTCCCAGAGGTCGGGGTCGTCGATCAGCTCGCGGTAGGCCCGCATCGACGCCGCGCCCACGTGCTCGAGCAGCTCGAGGTCGCCCGCGTCCATCGGCGGGTCCGCGGGCTCGAGCCCTGGCGGGCCGGCCGGACCGCGGGCGGTCGCCCCGATCATCGCGTGCAGGATCTGCTCGAGGTGGCGGGCCGCGAGGCCGGGCATCGCGTAGCGGAAGCTGATCACCTCACCCTGCTCGGTGAACCGGATGCGACCGGTGCGGGCGCGGGACGGCGTGCCGAGGATCGCGCGGCCGGCCCGCCCCCCGCCGCGGCCCACGCTGCCGCCGCGGCCGTGGAAGAGACGCAGGCCGACGTCGGCGGCGTCGCACGCGGCCGCGATCGCCTCCTGGGCGCGGTGCAGCCGCCAGTTGGCGATCCAGTAGCCGCCGTCCTTGTTGCTGTCGGAGTAGCCGAGCATCACCTCGACGAGGTCGCCGCGGGCCGCCACCTGCCGCCGCCAGGCGGGATCGGCGAGCAGGTCCGCGACCAGCCCGCCCGCGCGGTCGAGGTCGTCGATCGTCTCGAAGAGCGGCACCACGTCGAGCGGGCACCACGTGCCCTCGGGGCCGGTCCGCCAGAGCCCGCCCTCGCGGAGCAGCACCAGCACCTCGAGCAGGTCGCTCGGGGCGTGGGTCATGGAGACGATCCAGCTGCCGACGGCATGGGGGTCGCGCTCGAGGGCGGCCCGCACGACCTCGACGACCTCCAGCGGCTCGGCCGCGTCCTCCGGCGGCGGGGCCCCGCGGGGCAGCAGCGGCCGCGCGCCGGCGAGCTCGTCCCGCAGCAGCGCCTGCCGCGCCGCCTCGTCGAGTCCGGCGTAGTCGGCGTGCACCCCCGCCGCCGCGAGCAGCGCCGCCACCGCCTGCTCGTGCACGCGGCTGTGCTGCCGCACGTCGAGGGTGAGCCCGTGCAGCCCGAAGCTCGCCGCGTCGACCATCAGGTCGGCCAGCGGGCCGTCGTCCGCCACGTGCCCCAGGTCCACCGCCCGCAGGGCGCGGGACGCGAGCCGCAGGTCGGCGAGCAGGTCCTCCCCCCCGCGGTAGCCGTCCGGCTCGCCCGCCTCGGTCCGCCGCAGCCGCTCGATGATCGACCGCACGAGCATCCGGAGCGGCTCGGCCGAGAGCTTCCGGACGCTCGCGGGAGCGGGCGGGGCCCCCGCCACCCGAGCCTCGATCTCGGCGAGGATCTCGGGCGGGAACGCGACGCGCCGGGTCGAGACGCTCAGCTCGCCGTCCACCGCCTGCAGTCCGGCCCGCACGCCCGCGAACGCCAGCCCGCGGTGCCGCTCGATCGCCTCGCGGGTCACGGCGGCGGTGACCTTCGGGTTGCCGTCGCGGTCGCCGCCGATCCAGCTGCGGTAGCGGAGGATCGGTCGCGGCCCGCGATCCGGCGGGAAGACGACCGCCAGCGCATCCGCGCCGTGGACCGACCGCACCGCGTCGCGGAGGTCGCGGTGGAGGCGGGCCACCGCGGGCCGGATCGCGTGCTCGACGTGCAGCAGCCCGTGCCCGATCTCGTCCGAGACCTCGAGCCGCGCGGTGCGGACGTCGTCGGTGAGCAGCAGCAGGTCGACCTGCCGGGCGACCGCGGCCTCGAGCCGCTGGGCCTCGGCCGGTCCGCCGTCGACGCGGTCGAGCTCGCGGAGGGTGCGACCGATCATCCGCTGCTTGAGCAGCACCGCCCGCCGGCGGGCCTCGGTGGGGTGCGCAGTGAGCGTCGGCTGGACGTCGAGGCGGTCGAGGACCGCCGCGAGGCCCTCCGGCCCCACGCCCCCGGATGCGAGGGACCGCACCGCCTCCTCGATCGACTCCGGGGGCGGGGCCTCGACCGTCGCCGCCCGGCGGCGGCGGCGGTTCACGCGGACGATGTGCAGCTGCTCGGCCTTGTTGCGCAGGTGGAACCGCAGGGTCACCACCCGCAGCAGGTCGCGGAGCTCGTCGACTCCGAGCGTGACCAGCCGGCTCGCGACCGCGTCGTGCCGCCGCTCGACGTCGGCCACGTCGGCATCCGGCGGTGCGGCCGGCGCGAGCTGCTCGCGCAGCTCCACGAGCCGGCCGGCGGCACGGCCGCCGCCGTGACGACGGACCGCCGCGTTCAGCGCCGCATCGAGTCGCCGCAGATCCGCGTCGAGCGCTTCGTGCATCGTCCGCTCCCCCATCGCCGGTGCGCCGGAGGGATCCGTGGACGGCGTCCGCCCGCGTCCCTCCGCCCGCCGGCTCAGCTCACGACCGACCCGGCCGGCACGGCGGTGTCCACCGTCAGCACCACGACGTCGCGCTCGGTCGGCTGCCCGGTCTCCTCGTCCACCGCCTTCACGTCGCTGGCCGCGAGGATCATGCCCTCGCTGAGCTCGCCCCGGATCTTCCGCGGCTCGAGGTTCGCGCAGATGATCACCTGCTTGCCCACCAGCGACTCGGGGTCGTACCACGCCTTGATGCCGGCGCAGACCTGCCGCCCACCCTCCGTCCCGTCGTCGAGGCGGATCCGGAGCAGGCGATCGGCGTTGGGATGCGGCTCGGCGGCGGTGATGGTGGCTACCCGCAGGTCGAGCTTGATGAAGTCCTCGAAGGCGATGGGAGCCTTCGCGGCGACGGTCTCGGCCATGGTCGAGGTCCTCCGTTGGCGGGCACCCGGGCGCGGGCGCCCCGGCGCGTTCCCGGCGCCGGCCGGCGGCGGGCCCGCATGGTAGTCCCGGCCCGCGGCGCGCGCGACGACGGCGGCGGAACCGCGTCCGCCGCCGTCGTCGTCGTCGTGGGCGTCGTGGGCGAGCCGTGCGCGGGCCGGCGGGTCGAGCGCGCACGGCGCGATCGGCCGTCCGACCGCCCCGCCGCGCCCGCCGGCTCACGGCGTCACCGGGTCACTGGCCCTGGCCGGCCGACCAGCCGGGCTCGCCGTCGAAGGTGCACAGGTGCTCGGTCTTGATGAAGTCGAGCCCGGCCTTCGCGACGTTCCCGAGCAACTCCACCACGAGGGCGTGGTCGAGGTCGATCGCGCCGAGCTCGCCGTCGCCCACGAAGCGGCACCGCCAGTGGTCGGTCCGGAAGGTCTCCGGCAGGCCGCCGGGCCACACCTTCACGCCACGGTTGGTGATCATCTGCAGCGAGAGGCCGGCCGGGCACGCGGCCTTGAGCCGGGCCGCGAGGCGGTCGGCGTCGCGGTCGTCCTCGTCCCAGTCGAGGAAGACGTCCACGCCCGCGAGCCGCTTGGTCGGCCGCGCCCGCTCGGCCGCGCTCGCCGGGAGCTCGTGCGACTGCCGGTGGCGGTAGCGGGCGGCCTTGAGGGTCCGCGGCACCTCGCCCATCCGCTCGATCACCGCGTCCGCGAACGCGGCCGTCCCCACCACGCGGTGCCCCTCGGCGGCCGAGGTCACGTCGCCGGTGGAGATGCCGTCCTCGAGGGTGCGCAGCCAGGCGTTCTCGATGAGCGTGGCGTGCTCGGTGAGGTCGAGGTGGGCGAGCATCATCACCGCGGCCTGCAGCAGGCCGGAGGGGTTCGCGACGCCCTTGCCCGCGATGTCCGGGGCCGAGCCGTGGATCGCCTCGAACATCGCCACCCGGTCGCCGATGTTGGCCGAGCCGGCGAGGCCGACCGAGCCCGCGATCTGCGCGGTCACGTCGGAGACGATGTCGCCGTAGAGGTTCGGCAGCAGGACGACGTCGAACGGCGACGGGTCGTCGGCGATGCGGGCGGTGCCGATGTCGATGATCATCGAGTCGGCCTCGATGTTCGGGTAGGCCTTCGCGGTCTCCTCGAACACCTCGCGGAACAGCCCGTCGGTGATCTTCATGATGTTGTCCTTCACCATGCAGGTCACCCGCTTCCGGTCCGCCCGCTCGGCGAGGTCGAAGGCGTAGCGGCAGATCTTCTCGCAGCCGGGCCGCGAGATCAGCTTCAGGCACTGCGTGACCTCGGACGTCTGGCGGTGCTCGATGCCGGCGTAGGTGTCCTCCTCGTTCTCCCGGACGACGATCACGTCCATCTCGGGGTGCCGCGAGGCGACGTACGGGTGGTAGGCGCGGCACGGACGCACGTTGGCGTACAGGCCGAGGAGCTTGCGGGTGGTGACGTTCAGCGACTTGTAGCCGCCGCCGCGGGGCGTGGTGATCGGGGCCTTGAGGAAGGTCCGGACCTCCCGCAGCAGGTCGATCGAGGAGGACTCGATGCCGCTCTGGACGCCCTTGAGGTAGACCTCCTCGCCGATCGAGATCTCCTTGGGGGCGAGCGGAGCCTTGGCCGCCGCGAGGATGCGGAGGACCGCGTCCATGATCTCGGGGCCGATCCCGTCGCCCCGGGCGACCACGATCGGGATGTCGGTGGGGGCGGTGCCGATCGCGGCCGGAGCGTCGTCGAGGCGGGTCATGCATGCTCTCCGAGACATGAACGTTGATTCATGAAAACGAAGTGCTAGGATAGCGACACGCCGGCGGGCGTCAACTCGCCCCGGCGACGCGGATGGGCACCGGGGCCGAGGGGGCCCCGCGAGCGGGACGAGCCACCATGATCGGACGCGGCAAGGACTCGAGCGACCGTGGATCCACGAACGGACGCCGCACCTCGGAACGCTCCGGCAACCGCCGCCCGCAGGCCGCCGCGGCGCCGGCCGCGGCCGCCCCCGGCGAGACCGACGCCGAGACCAGCGAGATCGCCGCCGGCGAGCCCGCCCGTGGCGGCTGGACCTTCCTCACCAACCACGCCCACGTCCTCGCGTGCATCGCCCAGGACCACGAGGCCCGGGTCCGCGAGATCGCCCTCCGCGTCGGCATCACCGAGCGGGCGGTGCTCCGGATCCTCGGCGAGCTCGACGAGGCCGGCGTCATCACGCGGACCCGCGCGGGTCGCCGCACCCGGTACGCGATCGAGGGCGACTCGCGGCTGCGGCATCCCGTCGAGTCGCACCGCACGGTGGGCGAGCTCCTCGCGCTGCTCGCCGCCGGCGACTGAGCGGATCCCGGCCCGAGTCCCGGACCGGGGGCGGGCCGCGGGTGCGCCGAGCCGCCCCTCAGCCCCGCGTCGTCCCGTCCCGCCGCGGCAGGTCCGCCAGCGGCCCGAGATGGGCGGCGAAGTCGCGCCGCGCCCGCCCCACGCTGCGGCCGTGCAGCGGCCGCCGCACCTGGTCGATGCTTGCCGTCGACTCGGCCTTGCGCACCTCGTGGAAGGCGAGGCACCGCGGATCCCAGTCGAGACCCAGGACCTCCAGCACCCGGCGGGCGGCCCCCTCGAGGTCGGCCACGAGCTCCTCGTAGGCCACCTCCACCCACGGGTTCGGCACGAGCCCGCGGAAGTGCCGCACCAGACGCTCCTGCGCATGCCAGTAGCGGGCGACGTGCCCGAGGTCGCACGACCACGCGCAGCTCGTCCGCGGCAGGCGCTCCATGAAGCAGGACAGGCTCGTGTCGGCGGGGTCGCGCACGACGTGGATCACCGTGGCCCGCGGGAAGGCGGTCCCGATCAGGCCGAGGTGCCAGAGGTTGAAGAGCTCCTTGTTCACCACCCGGCGGGCCCCGGGGGCGAGCCGGCGGAGCATCCGCACGGTGTCGGACTGGAGGCCGGCCACGTGCTCGGCGGTCAGGTGCTCGAGCAGCCCCGGCAGCGGCTCGTCGCGGCCGATCCGCTCGGCCAGCGGCGAGGGAACGAGGTCCACCGTGCCGAGCTCGCCCACCCCCGCTGCCTTCGGATGGGCGTGGAGGACGCGCTCGAGCAGCGTCGAGCCGCAGCGGGGCATGCCGACGACGAAGACCGGCAGGTCCGTGGGCGCGGGGTCCGCCGGCGGCCCCGGCAGCGAGGCGAGCCGCTCGGCCGTCCACCACGCGATCTGCCGATCGACCGCCTCGTCCGTCCGGTCCGGATCGTGGGCGGGCGGGTCGAGGGCGTTGGCCTCGGCCGCGGCCGCGAACGCCCCGTCCGGGTCGCCGAGCCGCTCGCGGGCCCGGGCGAGCCCGTGCAGCAGGCCCCGGAGCGGCGCCCCGGCGGCGGGTCGCGTCGCCCGCACCCGCTCCACCAGCGGCTCGATCGCCTCGGGGCGATCCGACCGCAGGTGGTCGCGCACGAGGATCTCGGCCACCTCGACGTACGGCACTCCGCCGGGTCCGTCCGGGACGTCGGCGATCGCCCGCCGCACGCGATCGGGCTTGCCGAGGATCTCGTGCACGGTGGCCATGCCGGCCGCCGCCGCCGCCCGCTCGGCGTCCGAGCCGGCGAGGGCCTTGGCCCGCTCGAAGTGCCGCAGGGCCTTTCTCGGCTCCCCCGCCCCCAGCCACGCGCGGGCCACGTGCATCCGGGCCCGGGGGTCCTTCGGCCGGGCGGCGACCGCCAGCTCCATCTCCGCCGCCGCCCCGCGGGCGTCGCCGCGAGCGGACCTGACGTCGCCGAGCACCATGCGGGCGGTGAAGTCGCCGGGCGCCCGTTCGAGGATCGCGGCGCAGGCGTCACGGCACGCGGCGAGGTCGCGGACCGACCACGCGGCGCGGGCACGCTCACGGAGCTCGTCGAGGGATCCCATGGGGCTGCGAGTCTATGTCGCGCCGGGCGGCGCCGAGCCTGACGAGGTCGGGACGGACGGCCGGGCGGACGCCGGGCCGAGCCGTCGACGGACGAACGAGCCCGCCGGCCGGCGGACGGCCGGTCGGCTCCGCGCCCGACGCGCGGTCGTCGGCCGGCCGTCGTCGAGCCCGGGCGCCGAGGACCCGCCGCACGGCCGCGCGCCGACGTCCTCGCGACCGGCGGGGAGGACGGGAGCGGCCCGGCGTCGCCGGCCGGGACGCCGGGGCCGCCTCCCGCCTCGTTCGCCGTCGCCGGCGACGATTCAGCTGTAGGCCGACAGGATCGCCAGCACGTCGCCGAAGCCGACCACGCCGTCGCCGTTCACGTCCGCCGGGCAGTTGCCCTGCGGGGGGCAGGACCCGAACGATCCGAGCACGATCAGCAGGTCGGAGAAGTTCACGAAGCCGTCGAGGTTCACGTCCTCCGGCACGTCCTGGCAGACGTCCGGGATCCCGTCGCCGTTGGCGTCCGGCAGGCCGTCGGCGATCTCGCAGTCGTCCGGAATCCCGTTCTCGTTGCAGTCCTGGGCGGTGCCGAACACGATCTCCAGCACGTCGCTGATGCCGTCGCCGTCGCAGTCGGGATCGCACTCGTCCGGCACCCCGTTGCCGTCGTAGTCCGTGCTGATGCCGTCCTCGATGTCACAGCCGTCCGGCCGGTCGTTCCCGTTGCAGTCCGGATCGCATTCGTCCGGCACGCCGTTGCCGTCGCAGTCCTCGCTGAACCCCGAATCGATGTCGCACGCGTCCGGGATCCCGTTGCCGTTGCAGTCGGGGTCGCAGCCCTCCGTGCACCAGTACGGCCCGCCCGGGGCGTCCGAGTCGAACGCGATCTGGCACTCGTCCGGGATGCCGTTGCCATCGCAGTCGAAGCTGGTGGTCCCGGCGTCGAGGCCGTCGGGGACGCCGTTCTGGTTGCAGTCCTCGCACGAGTCGGGAATGCCGTTGCCGTCCACGTCGGCCGCGAAGCCGGACCCGATGTCGCACGAGTCGGGGATCCCGTTGCCGTTGCAGTCGGGGTCGCAGCCCTCCTCGCAGTAGAACGGCCCGCCCGGGGCCCCGGAGTCCGCCGCGATCTCGCAGTCGTCGATGATCCCGTTCATGTTGCAGTCGAGGATCACCGGCGGATTCTGGGCCAGGCCCACCGTGATCTCGACGAAGTCCGGGATCAGGTTGTCGTTGCAGTCCTGGCAGGCGTCGAGGATGCCGTCACCGTTGAGGTCGAGCAGCGGGTTCTCCGCGATCTCGCACTCGTCGGCCACGCCGTCGCCGTCGCAGTCCTGGCAGTCGTCGGGGATCAGGTCGCCGTTGCAGTCGCCCACCGATCCGTCGGCGATCTGGCAGGCATCCGGGATCCCGTCCGCGTTGCAGTCCTCGTCGGTGCCGAAGACCTCGATGTCGCAGACGTCGGGGATGCCGTTGTCGTTGCAGTCGAGGGCGGTACCGTCGGCGATGTCCTGGCTGTCGGGCACGCCGTTGCCGTTGCAGTCCTCGCACTCGTCCGGGACGCCGTTGCCGTCGAGGTCGTCGCTGATGCCGTCGGCGATGTCGCACGCGTCCGGGATGCCGTTGTCGTTGCAGTCGGGATCGCACGCGTCGTCGCAGAAGAACGGTCCGCCCGGTGCCGGCGAGTCGGCCGCGATCTGGCAGACGTCGAGCACGCCGTCGCCGTCGCAGTCGAGCGACGGGTCGGCCTCGATCTGGAGGAAGTCGGCCACGAAGTCCCCGTCGCAATCGGTGCAGACCTCGAAGTCCGGCCGGAACGTGTAGGCGGCGCCGGCGTTGGCGCCGATGCCGCCCCCGTCGCTGTTGCGGGCGCCGACCACGACCACGTCGACCGAGACCGCGACGCTGTTGCCCAGGCCGTCGTTGGCGCTGCCGTCGAGCGCCTCGAGCGGCGCGTCGGAGCCCTGCCAGAACGCCCCGTTGTCGAGGAAGAGGTACGCCGCCCCCACGTTCACGATGCCGCCGTCGTCCCACCCCGAGGCCCCGGCGACGATCAGCGTTCCGGTGTCGTCGATCGCGACGCTGCGGCCGAACTGGTCGCCGTCGCCCGCCGGGTTCGCGAGCAGCCGGGCGTCGAACTCCCACGGATCGACCGGGGCGCCGAAGTCGCGGAAGACGACCGCCGAGCCGCGGTTGTCCTGCCCGTCGTCGTCGAGCCACGCGCCCACCACCACGACCTCGCCGGCCACGCCGACGGACTGGCCGAAGTTGTCGCCGATGCCCGGCGACGGATCGACCAGCAGCTGCTCGAGCTCCCAGGCCTCCGCGCCGTCGCCGTCGGCGTCCGACCAGCGGAGGACGGAGGCCGAGCCGGCGTTGGCGAGCCCGTCCACGTCGTCGAGCGCCGCCCCCACGACCACGACCGGCCCGAACGCGTTGTCCGCGTCGATGGCAACCGAGGCGCCGAAGCGGTCCTGGGCCTGCGGGTCGGGGTGCTCGAGCCGCGCGACGTGCTCCCAGCTGCCGCCGATGCGGCGCCACGCGTGGGCGGCCCCCGCGTCGGCGAAGGCCCCGTCGGCCCGCATCGCCCCCGCGAGGATCCAGTCGTCGTCGATCGCGACCGCCTGGCCGAGCTGGTCCCCGGAGGCGCGGTCGGGGGCGAGCAGCGCCTGCTGGAAGGTCCAGGTGTCGCCCACGAGCGCGTAGACGTAGGCGGCCCCGACGTTCTCGAGCCCCCCGTCGTCCCGGAGGTAGGCCCCCACCACCGCGGTCACCGCCCCGGTCGCCGCGTCCACGTCGATGTCGACCGACCACCCGAAGAGGTCGTTGGGCATCGGCTGCGGGGCGAGGAGCTTGGAGTGCTCGGTCCATCCGAGGCCGTCGAAGACGTGGACGTAGGCCGAGCCCGCGGTCTCCACCGGCACGTCGTCGCGGGACGCGCCGACGATCATCCAGTCGCCGCTGACCGCCACCGCGTCGCCGAACTGATCGCCGGGGGCCGGATCGCTCGGCGTCAGCTTCTGCAGCTGGCACTGGGCCGTCGCCGGCAGTGCGGGGGCGAGCCCCGCGGCGAGGGCGACGGCGGCGACGAGACCGGGACGAACGGAACGACGCGGCGAACGCGACGGGCGGACCATGCGCGGGCTCCTTGGGCGATCCCCCTCGGGGGCGAGGATCGACCGGGGGCGCGGCCGCGGATGAGCCCGGGCGCGGGGCGGGGACGGATCCGGTCCGGTAAGCGTCGGTCGGTGGCGTGGCGTGCGCGGGACGGGTGCCGCGTGCGCGAAGGCCTCGCCCGGGGAAGGCGGCAGCTCGCGACGGCAGGCCGGGGCGGCAGGCCGCGGGTCACGGCGGCAGCTCGCGGCGGCAGGCCGCGGGTCAGCCCGTGGTCGCGTCCCCGTCCCCGCTTCCGGGCGCGGAATGCGGCGGCGTCGCGGCCTGCTCGAACAGCGCGAGCACGCGGGCGACGGAGTCCGCGAGGCCCTGGTAGCTCGGCCGCTTCTCGATGACGAGGGTGGCTCCCGCCTCCATGCACGCGCGGACCCGCGCCTCGTCGGCCTGGGCCGTCATGATCACGATGGGCACGAGCCGGGTGTCGGCCCGCTCCCGCAGATCGCGGAGCAGGTCCTCCCCGCTGCGGCCGGGCAGTCGCAGGTCGAGCAGCACCAGGTCCGGCGGCGGCTCGTCGCTCTCGGCGAGGCCGTCGAGGGTCGCGATCGCCTCCTCGGCGTCGCCCACGCGGTAGATCGTGTCCGCCTGCCGCTCGCTGAGGGCGAGCTCGAGCAGCTCCGCGTGGCCCGGGTCGTCCTCCACCAGCAGCACCCGCAGCCGCCGGACGCCGCGAGCCTCGTCGTCCCAGACGTCGAGCTCCTCGCGGACCACCGGGATCTCGCGCGGGGCGTCGATCTCGAGCCGGACCCGCTGGTTGCCGCGGATCGACCGCACGCGGACCGTCACGTGACGTCCGATCCGGACCATCGCGCCGATCTTGCGCTCGATGATGAGCATGGCCTCGTGCCCCTTCGCCGCGCCGGCTCCCCCCTCGCGGATCATCCCGGCACCCCCGCCGGGTCCGCGTCGCCCTCGTGCAGGCGGCGGGCCGCGGATGATACCGGACCACCGGGAAGATCGCGGCCGCGGCCGATCCGCGGCGGGCGGGCGGCGGACGCCGGGCGGCGGACGCCGGGCGGCAGGAAGCGGGCGGCAGGAAGCGGGCGGCCGGAGGCGGGGCCGAGGGCGATCCCGGCCGGCCCATCTCGGCCGGGCTCAGGGGCCGAAGGACGCCAGCACGAGCAGGAGGTCCCCGAGGTCCACGACTCCGCTGCCGTCGAGGTCGGCCGGGCACGCGAAGCACGGCCCCCAGCTCGTCAGCACCGCCAGCACGTCGTCGAGGTCGACCGCGCCCTCGCCCGTGACGTCCCCGGGCACCTGCCCCGCGGTGCAGACGCGGCTGGTGATCGAGAACGCATCGATCGCCGCCTCGGTGACCGAGTCGTTGGGCTGGTCGCTCACGCTGAATCGAACCCGCACCGCGCCGAGGGCCGAGGGCGGCAGGTGGTCCAGCACCCGGAACCCCGTCCGCACCCACGGCGTGTCGGCGGTGGCGGCGTCGACCAGGTGCCACGTCAGGCCGTCGTCGCCCGAGACCTCGACCGTCAGGGAGTCCTGATCCCCGTCGTCGTTGGTGAACCACCGGGCGTAGGTCACCTCCGGATCGTCGAGTCCCGAGAGGTCGTACGCCGGAGAGACGAGCCGCGTCGGCCCGCCGTCCACGTCGGAGTTGCCGTCGACGTTGTCGGTGAGCCAGCAGGCCCCCGACCCGTCCCAGTCGGACTCGGGATCGCCGCGGTCCCCGCCCCCGGCCGGGACGCCGCGGTCCCATTGCCCGTCCTCGAGCGCCTCGTTCACGACCATCCAGCCGGCCGCGTCCTCGAAGTCGAGGGCGACCACGGCGGTGATGCCCGAGTAGGCCTCCGCGGTGAACGTTACGTCCGGGGCGGCCACCGGGAGCGTGCCGAGCTCGCCCCCGGCGGTCTCGGCCGAGACGTACCAGTCCACGACGGAGCCGCAGGGCAACGGCGGGAAGACCGCGTCGTAGACGTTCGGCTCGACCTCGACCATCGGTGCGTCCGCCCACGCCCCGCCGTCCGTGCGCCAATGCAGGCGCCCGGTGCCGGGAGCGGGAGCGACGCCGGCGCCCGAGACGACGACCCGCACCGTGGTGCCGCCGAACGGATCGAGCAGCGACGGGGGGACGGCCAGCTCGAAGCGGAGCGTGAGCGTCTCCAGGGCCGCCTCGACCGCGGCCAGCGCGTCGACGAGTCCATGGCCGGTGTCGGAGTCCTCCCCCGCCGGCCCGAGGTCGATCGCGGCGTCGTAGAGGATCTGCTTGACCACCTCGACCGGCAGGTCGGGATCGACCTGCCGCACGAGGGCGACGACGCCCGCCACGTGCGGGGTCGCCATCGACGTGCCGCTCTTCGCCTCGTACCCGCCGCCCTCCACCGCCGAACGGACCCCGACGCCCGGTCCGGCGAGGTCCGGCTTGATCGCGGGCCCGCCGTCGGGCGTGCACGTGGTCGGCCCCCGCGACGAGAAGGCGGCGACCGGGAAGGAGGGATCGCCCGCGTCGACGGCGGCGACCGCGAGGGTGCGGTAGTCGTCGGTCGCCCGGTCCGCCGGCCGGCGGAGGCCGCCGGCCCCCTCGTTGCCCGCGGCGAAGAGCACCACCGTGCCCGCCGACTCGAGGGCGTCGATGAACGACCAGAACAGCTCGTCGCAGTCGGGGTAGCCGAAGGCCTCCCGCAGGCCCCACGAGTTCGAGACCACGTGCGGGACGTCGAAGACGGTGGTGGGATCGCCGTCGGGATCGATCAGCCACTGGAAGCTCGCGATCGCGTCCGCGACCGTCGTCTCGATCCCGCCGCCGCGGTCGATGGATCCCGCCGCGATCCAACGGGCCCCGGGGGCGACGCCGACCGGATCGCCGGGCGGGCCGCCGCAGACGGTGGCCGTCACGTGGGTGCCGTGGCTCGTGAGCGAGCCCTCGAACGGGAAGTCGTGGTTCCCGGTGAAGGGGTCGAACCAGGCCCACTCGGGATGCCCCTCGTAGGCCGGCAGCAGCCCGGCCCAGCGGCTCGCGAGGGCCGGGTGCGTCCCGTCGGCGCCGGTGTCGACGGTCGCCACGAGCACGCCGGTGCCGTCGAAGCCGAGCCCCCACGCCTGCGGGGCGTTGATCGCGGCCACGCCGACCTCGGCCACCGGCGTGCCGCCCTCGGGCCCGCCGCCGGGAGGCCCGTCGCCCCCACCCCCGCCGGCGGCCTCGGCGGCGTCGGCCCCCCGGGCCGCCTCGAGGGCGGCTCCGGTCCCGTCGTCCGGCTCCTCGGCGGGCCCGACCGGGGCCACCAGCTCGATCGGCCGGTCGAGGTAGGCCACCGCGACCTCGGGGTGGGCGGCCGCGGCGGCGACGGCGGCCGCCGGTCCCTCGACCCGCACCGCGTTGACGATCCAGAATCGCTCGACTCGCAGCTCGGCCGGCGCGAGGGCCCGGATCGCCTCGACGGTCGCGTCCTGGGCCGCGGCCGCGTCCTGCAGTGCCAGCACGACCTCCCGGTGCCGCTCGGCCCGAGTGGCCCGCATGGCGTCGAGCTCGCCCGTCAGC